>NZ_JAVLBC010000079.1:0-4932 GCF_031581305.1 Halomonas sp. | reverse complement strand
TGGAAGAGATCCAGACACTCGGCGAGCGTCGGTCCGTAGGAAAGATCGAGCGTCACCCGATGGCACTCGCGGGACGCCGCGCTACGCGCGCGCCAGTCCTCGAGCAGGACCGCCGGATCGCGCCCCCGCATGGGATCGTAGGCGCGGTCGATCGCCTCCTGGGACGCCAGCTCGCGATAGAGCATGAACCCTCTCTAGCCCTGCCAGCGATAGCCGCGGCGCGGGCGATTGGCCGCCAGCAGCAGGCCCAGAGGGGCCAGGGCGAGCACCAGGAAGCCGGCCAGGGTCCAGCCAGGCAGCGAGATGCCGAGCAGCAGGAAGTCGATCTCGGCGCATTCTCCCGAGCCGGATAGCACCTGGGCCAGCACCTGCTGCAGGGGCAGGATCTCCATCATGTAGTCGAGTCCGGGGCCGCAGCTTGGCACCTCATCGGCGGGCAGCGACTGCAGCCACAGGTGGCGCCCGGCCACCGCGATGCCGCCACCCACGGCGGCCAGCGACAAGAGGCCGTAGAGCACCGCCCCTACACGCCCGGCAGGGTCGTGGATCGCGGCGACGAGAAAGACGGCGGCAGCAGCCAGTACCGCCACCCGCTGGAAGATGCACAGCGGACAGGGGTCCAGCCCGACGAGGTGCTCGAGTCCCAGGGCCACGGCCATCATCAGCCCGCAGAAGGCGAGGCCCGCCAGGCTCCAGTCGCGGACCGAGAGGCACCGCAGGTCGTCGATCATGATGTCTCTCCCGTCTGCAGCGGCGTGACGCTCCGCACCTCGCGGGCACGCTCGAAGTAGCGGGCCAGGAAGGCGTCGAAGTCCTCGGTGTCTGCCCCCTCGATGACCTCCTGCTGCGCCAGAGACGACGCCACCAGCTCGTCGAACAGGGCGTCACGGGATGGGTCCATGGGCGTGTCGCGAAAGCCTTGCGCCTGTTCCCGGGCCAGCACCAGCATGGCCTCGCGGAAGGATTTCCCAGACGACTCGAGGTGCGCCAGCAGACGAGCCGAGGGCGTTTGGGCAGGGTCATCGAGGCGCGGCGACAGGGCCGCCAATGCCTCGCCATGGGGCTGCCCCTCTTCCAGGCGATCGAGCAGCTCCGCCACCGCTTCCATCTCGGAGAAGATCTCCCCTCCCCAATCGGCGATGGAGCGGTGCCGGCCATCCTGCAGCAGGCGCAGCGCCGGGTCCCGGCCGCGCTCGACCACCAGACGGCGGTTGTCGTCCAGCCGGTCGCACTCGTCGTCGGGAATCCAGGGGCTCTCGCTGAGCAGGCACCACATCAGGAAGGTGTCGATGAAGCGGATCTGGGGCTCGTCTACCCCCAACGGCAGGAAGGGGTTGAGGTCCAGGCAGCGCACCTCGATGTACTCGACACCACGCGCCTCCAACGCCTGGCTGGGCGTCTCGTCGTGACGCGCCACTCGCTTGGGACGGATGTCGCTGTAGTACTCGTTCTCGATCTGCAGGATGTTGGCATTGAGCTGACGCCATTCGTCACCCTCCTTCACGCCCAGTTTCTTGTAGTCCTGCCAGGGCGTAGCGATGGCGTGGCGCAGCGTATTGACGTAGTTGGAGAGCGAATTGAAGCAGATCTTCAACTGCTCCTGGACCTTGTTCTGGTACCCCAGGTCCGACATGCGCAGGCTGGTGGCATGGCGCGACACCAGGGTCTCCTCGCCATGCCGCTGGAGCTTATCGGGCAGCTCACCGCTCGGCAGGAAGCTGCGATCCAGCGCCGAAGAGGCGCCGAACAGGTAGAGCAGCAGCCAGCTGTGGCGACGGAAGTTGCGGATCAGGCCGAAGTAGCGCGACGAGCGGTAGTCCCTCAACGGGGTGTCGACCTCGCCCTCGATCTCACGCAGCAGCTGCCAGAGATCATCGGGCAGCGAGAGGTTGTAGTGCACCCCGGCGATGGATTGCATGATCCGTCCATAGCGCAGGTCCAGCCCCTTGCGATAGACATGCTTCATGATACCCACGTTGGAGGAGCCGTAGTCGGCGATGGGCACGCTGTCGTTGCCGTTCAGGCGCGCCGGCATGCTCGCCGGCCAGATCAGCTCGTCGTCCAGGTGCCGATAGCTGAAACGATGCAGGTCGGCGAGGAAGTCCATGGCATCCTCCGGCCGGCAGGTAACCGGGGTAATGTACTCCAGCAGCGCCTCGGAGTAGTCGGTCGTGATGTGTGGGTGGGTCAGCTTGGAGCCCAGCGCGGCGGGATGGAGAGTGGCGGCGATGCGCCCTTCGCCGTCGACCCGCAACCCCTCCTTCTCGATGCCGCGGCGCAGGCGGCCGACCCGCCCCTGGTCGGCCAGGGACTTGAGTCGATCAACGCGGCTGGTGAGCGATTCAGACAAGATGGTCACCCCATGTGTGGAAAGGCGGGCGCCATGGCGCCCGGCAAACAGCAGATTGTGGTGCCGCCAGGCGGCGCTTCAAGCTCAACGACCCTTCTTTGCCTCGAGCAGGGCCGCCCCCAGGGCGCCCATCTGGCTGGCCGGCTCGGGCGCCTTGCCACCACGGCCGGCCTTGCCGGGCCCACGGCCCCGGGCGTTGCCGCTCCCGCGGCGCGGCGAGTCACCGCCCCTGTCGTCCGCCTGATCCTCCGGCTGGTCATCGAGGCGCATGGTGAGACCAATGCGCGAGCGCGCGAGGTCCACGCTCATCACCTTGACCCGCACGATATCGCCGGCCTTGACCACCGTGCGCGGGTCCTCGATGAACGTCTCGGAGAGCGCCGAGATGTGCACCAGGCCATCCTGGTGAACACCGATGTCGACGAAGGCCCCGAAGTGGGTGACGTTGGTCACGCTACCCTCGAGGATCATGCCGGGCTCGAGGTCCTTCAGGGTCTCGACCCCCTCGCGAAACTCGGCCGCCTTGAACTCGGGACGCGGGTCGCGACCCGGCTTGTCGAGCTCGGCGAGGATGTCGGTGACCGTAGGCATCCCGAAGCGCTCGTCGGCAAAGTCCGCGGGCCTGAGCGCCTTAAGCGTGGCGCTGTCGCCGATCAAGCCGGCCAGCGGGCGCCCGCTCCTTTCCGCGATGCGCTCGACCAGCGGATAGGCCTCGGGGTGCACGGCGCTGGCATCCAGCGGGTTGTCGCCGTTCATGATGCGCAGGAAGCCGGCGCACTACTCGAAGGTCTTGGGCCCGAGGCGGCTGACGTCAAGCAGCGCCCGACGGCTGGCGAAGGCGCCTTCGGCGTTGCGACGGGCGACGATATTGTCGGCCAGCGATGCATTAAGGCCGGCGACCCGCGAGAGCAGCGCGCTCGAGGCCGTGTTGAGATCCACCCCCACGGCATTCACGCAGTCCTCGATCACCGCCTCCAGGCTCCTGGAGAGCTGCAGCTGCGAGACGTCGTGCTGGTACTGGCCCACGCCGATGGACTTGGGCTCGATCTTGACCAGCTCGGCCAGCGGGTCCTGCAGCCGCCGGGCGATGGAGACCGCACCGCGAATGGTGACGTCGAGGTCGGGCAGCTCCCGGGAGGCATACTCGGAGGCGGAGTAGACCGAGGCACCCGCCTCGCTGACCATGACCTTGGCGAGCGGGCGTTTGCCCCCCAGCCGCTTCACCAACTCGCCGGCGAGCTTGTCGGTCTCGCGGCTCGCGGTGCCGTTGCCCACGGCAATCAGCGCCACGTCGTGCTTTTCCACCAGCCCGGCCAGCTCGGCGAGCGCGGCATCCCAGCGCTTCTGCGGCGCATGCGGATAGATGGTGGCGTGCTCGAGGAACTGCCCCGTAGCATCCACCACCGCGACCTTGCAGCCGGTGCGCAGGCCCGGGTCGATGGCCAGCGTCGCCTTGTGCCCCGCCGGGGCGGCCAGCAGCAGGTCCTTGAGGTTGGCGGCGAACACGTCGATGGCATCAATCTCCGCACGCTCCCGCAGACGCCCCATCAGCTCGGTCTCGAGGTGAGTGTAGAGCTTGACGCGCCAGGTCCAGCGCACCACCTCGGCGAGCCAACGGTCGGCGGGGCGGCCCTGGTCGCGGATCGCGAAATGCTTGGCGATGGCCACCTGCGCCGGATGGAGCGGGGCCTCCTCCTCGCCGGGCAGGCGCAGAGTAAGCGCCAGTACGCCCTCGTTGCGGCCACGGAACATGGCCAGCGCGCGATGCGAGGGCACCTTGGCGAGCCTTTCGTCATGCTCGAAGTAGTCGGAGAACTTGGCGCCCTCCTGCTCCTTGCCGGTGATCACCCGAGCGGAGAGCTCGCCCTCGCGCCACAGCCGCTCGCGCAGCTGGCCGACCAGCTCGGGATCCTCGGCAAAGCGCTCCATGAGGATCTGCTTGGCGCCGTCCAGGGCGGCTTTCGCATTCTCCACGGCGGGAATGTCGCCCTCGGCGGCGCAAAGGTAGCGGGTCGCCTCACTCTCGGGCACCAGGGTCGGGTCAGCCAGCAGGGCATCGGCCAGCGGCTCGAGTCCCGCCTCCCGGGCGATCTGCGCCTTGGTGCGCCGCTTCTTCTTGTAGGGCAGGTAGAGGTCTTCCAGGCGCTGCTTGGTGTCGGCGGCGCGGATGCTGGCCGCCAGCGCGTCGGTGAGCTTGCCCTGCTCGTCGATGGTGGCCAGCACGGTTTCGCGGCGCTCTTCAAGCTCGCGCAGGTAGGCGAGGCGCTCGTGAAGCTGGCGCAGCTGGATGTCATCGAGTCCGCCGGTGACTTCCTTGCGGTAGCGGGCGATGAAGGGCACGGTGGCCCCGCCGTCGAGCAGTTCCACCGTCGCCTTGACCTGCGGCGGGCGGACGGCGAGTTCCTCGGCGAGGCGGCTGATGATCTTGTCGTGTGCGTCCATGAAATCCTTGGCAATCAAACGTCCAGACGATCGCGACAAGGTACCACAAGCCCGGGCTCGCCGGGAGCCTGCCGTGCTGCGCCCAGAGCCGTAAGCCGTAAGCCGTAAGCCGTAAGCCGTAAGCCGTAAGCCGTAAGCCG
>NZ_JAVLBC010000292.1:0-2629 GCF_031581305.1 Halomonas sp. | reverse complement strand
CATCGCCGACATGCCCCCCCCGGACAGCGAGCTGGCGGCACGGCCCCTGAGGACCCTGGAGGTCGTGGCCTTCGACACCGAGACCACCGGGCTGGAGCTGCGCCGCGGCGACACCGTGGTCAGCATCGGGGCCTGCCGCATCGTCAATGCGCGGCTGCTGGCCAGCGACATCTTCGACCTGCGGGTCGACCCGGAACGGCCCATCCCGCCGGCCAGCACCGCCATCCACGGCATCACCGATGACGACGTGGCGGGCGCCCCGCCGCTCAATATGGCCCTGCCACGCTTTCGCGACTACATCGGCGAGGCGGTGATCCTCGCCCACAATGCCGCCTTCGACCTGCTGGCCATCCAGCCCCCCGGCGGCGGTATCGCGTTCGACATGCCGGTACTCGACACCCTGCTGCTCTCCCGGGCACTCGACGACAGCCTCGACGGCCATGATCTGGACAGCCTGGCCGACCGCTATGACCTCAGCTTTCCGCCCGGCACCCGTCACACCGCACTGGGCGACGCCCGAGTCACCGCGGAGCTGTGGCTCTCGCTGCTGCCGCGACTGGAGGCGCGTGGCATCGAGACGCTGGAGCAGGCGCTGGCGTTACAGGCCAGTGCCTTCGACAAGGAGGATGCCTTCGCCTCGTGAACACGCCTCGCCTGAAGGAGCGCCTGGTCGCGCTGATCGTATTGGCGGCCCTGCTGTTCTCCCCGCCCCTGCTGCTGATCGCCGGGCGTTCCCTGGCGGGGCCGGGTTCGCTGGTGGTCTACCTGTTCCTGGCCTGGGGTATGGTGATCGCCCTGATGGCCTGGCTGATGGAACGCCGTCACGAGGAGTGATCCCGGATGCAGGCTGACACGCCATGAGAGGCAGCATCGTGGTCCTGACGGTCGCCTTCGGCTATCTGGCGCTACTCTTCGTCATCGCTGCCTGGGGGGATCGACGCGCCGAGCAGGGTCGCTCGCTGATCGGCTCGCCCACCGTCTATGCGCTCTCCATTGCCGTCTACTGCACCGCCTGGACCTTCTACGGCAGCGTCGGCCGCGCGGCCCAGTATGGTCCCAGCTTCCTGCTGATCTACCTGGGCCCGACCCTGGCGATGCTGATGGCCCCCTTCGTGATCCGCAAGATGGTGCGCATCGCCAGCGCCCAGCGCATCACCTCCATCGCCGACTTCATCAGCGCCCGCTACGGCAAGAGCTCCAGCCTGGGGGCCCTGGTCGCGCTGATCGCCCTGATCGGCATCACCCCCTATATCGCCCTTCAGCTCAAGGCCATCACCGTGAGCCATGCGGTACTCGTCAACTACCCGCAGGCCGCCGAGCTGCACCTGGCCGACGAGAGCTTCTGGGCCGACAGGTCCTTCTGGGTCGCCCTGGTCCTGGCGGTGTTCATCATCCTCTTCGGCACGCGCCATCTGGACGCCAGTGAGCGCCACGAGGGCATGGTGGCGGCCATCGCCTTCGAGTCGCTGGTCAAGCTGGTGGCCTTCCTCTCGGTCGGGGTCTTCACTGTCTTCGTGCTCTTCAACGGCCCGGCGGACCTCTTCGCCCGGGTCGTCGCCATGCCCGAGCTGACCCGACTGATGAGCCTGGAAGCGGTGCCCGGCGGTGCCCTGGGCTGGGTGGGGATGCTGGTGCTGGCGTTTCTGGCCTTTCTGACTCTGCCGCGGCAGTTCCAGGTACTGGTGGTCGAGAACGTCGACGAACGCCACCTCAAGCGCGCCAGCTGGCTCTTCCCGCTCTACCTGCTGGTGATCAACCTCTTCGTGATCCCCATCGCCCTGGCCGGGCTGCTGCTGGGTGACGTCAGCAGCGACCCGGACAGCTTCGTGCTGACCCTGCCCCTCTCGGCCGGCCTGGAGGGACTGCCGCTGCTGGTCTTCATCGGCGGCCTCTCGGCCGCCACCAGCATGATGATCGTCGAGACCATCGCCCTGTCGACCATGGTCAGCAACCAGCTGGTGATGCCGCTGCTGCTGCGCTCGCGCCACCTCCACCTGAGCACCCGGGGCGAGCTCGCCGGCTGGCTGCTGCGCATCCGCCGAGTGGCCATCCTGCTGATCCTGCTGCTCGGTTACCTCTATCATGCGCTGATCGGCGACGCCTACAGCCTGGTCACCATCGGCCTGGTCTCCTTCGCCGCCGCCTGCCAGTTCGCCCCGGCACTGCTGGTCGGCATGTACTGGCGGGGTGCCAACCGCCTGGGGGCCGGACTGGGCATGAGCGCGGGCTTCCTGATCTGGGCCTGGACCCTGCTGATCCCGGGCTTTGCCCAGTCTGGCTGGCTGGAGGCCGGCTTCCTCGAGCAGGGCCCCTGGGGGATCGCCTGGCTGAGGCCCTATGCGCTGTTCGGGCTCGAGGGCTGGGACATCTATACCCACTCGCTGCTGTGGAGCCTGGGCGCCAACCTCGGCCTGCTGGTGGGCATCTCGCTGTTCACGCGCCAGTCACCGCTGGAGCAGACCCAGGCGGCACTGTTCACCGAGGCCTTGCATCCCGGCCTGGTGCAGACCTCGCTGTGGCAGGGCCAGACCACGCGTGGCGAACTGCGCGCCCTGCTCGATCGCTACCTGGGCGGTGCCGCCACCGCCCGCGTCTTCGCCACCCATCCCGACGAGGCCGCCGACGACAG
>NZ_JAVLBC010000078.1:237-14004 GCF_031581305.1 Halomonas sp. | reverse complement strand
GACCGATTGCCGGGACCAGCTGCCTGTCGAGCTGCTGGCCTTCCTGCCCTGTGCCACGCCGGATGCCTGGGTGGACTGGGCCCTGGCCAACCCCGAGCTCTTGCTGATCGACCACGCCCAGTGCGAGAAGAAGGCGGCTTCCACCGCCATGAGCCTGCTCTATCGCTATGTGGACCAGCCGCTGCTGCTCACCAAGATGTCGCAGCTGGCCCGAGAGGAGCTGCTGCACTTTGAACAGGTCGTCAAGCTGATGGAAGCGCGGGGCATCGTCTATCGCCATATCAGTGCCTCGCGCTATGCCGAGGGGTTGCGCGGCCACGTTCGGGGGGAGGAGCCGGAGCGGCTGGTCGATATCCTGATCATCGGGGCGCTGATCGAGGCGCGCAGCTGCGAGCGTTTTGCCCGCCTGATTCCGCATCTGGATGATGAACTTGCCAAGTTCTATCGCAGTCTGGTTAAGTCGGAAGGTCGCCATTTCGAGGATTACCTGATGTTGGCGCGCCGCCTGGCACCGGCGCCCATCGACGCGCGGATCGCCTTCTTCTCCGATCGCGAGGCCGAGCTGGTCACCATGCCGGATACGGTCTTTCGTTTTCACAGCGGCGTGCCGGCCTGAGGCCATCACTTCCGCCACGCAGGAATGATCAACATGCGGGATGCTGCCGACGACGTACACGACAACGACCGGGACCACCTGGCACTCTTCGGCCACTTTTCATTGAGTCTGGGCGATGATGTCCTGACCCAGTTCAGTTACGACAAGGTCAAGGCGCTACTGGTCTACCTGCTGCTCCATGATCAGCAGATCAGCCGTGCCACCCTGGCTGAACTGCTGTGGCCCGACCAGGGCCTGTCGTCGGGGCGCACCAACCTTCGTCATGCCCTGCACTGCCTGCGTCAGTCGCTGGGTGACGAGGCCGAGCGGGTGCTGTCGGTGTCCCGTCAGACCATTGCTTTCCGGCTTCCGGAGAGCTGGCACTTCGACATGCACCGGCTTCAGGGGCTGCTCGAGGGTCCCGCCGACGTGGCCACGCTCGAGGCCATGCTGGCCTGTTACCGAGGCGATCTCGCCGAGGAGTTGCACCTCTCCAACTGTGCCGAGTACCAGCGCTGGCTGGTACAGGTCCGTAACGAGTGGCGCCAGCGGGTGATTCGCTTTGCCGAGAGCGTTCTGGAGCGTGAGGAGCCGCTGCCGGATAGCGTGCTGGAGTCGCTGGTCAGCCGGTTTTCCGGCTACGGCCCCTTCCATGAACGCTGGGTACGTCAACTGGCCGAGCAGGGTCAGCTGGCCGCCGCCCACGAGCAGTACAATGCCTATCTGCAGCTGTTGGCGCTCTCCGGACAGCAGCCCGAGCCCTCCTTCCTGCAGTTGGCCCGCTACTGGTCCGATAACCAGGTCGAGGGTACACATCTCGGCCCCAGCGGTGCTTTCTCGCGCACCCTGGCCATGGATAGCGCGCCCCTGCGCGAGGATGAGATCGAGCAGCGCCAGCTCTCGGTGATGGCCATTCGCCTGCGGCTCAAGGCCGACCTGTCGGCCCGCGCCGATGCTCGCGCCTCTCTGGCGCTGCAGGTCGAACTGATGCGCTGGCTCGAACAGCAGTGTCACCACCTCGGCGGCTTCTGGCTGCCCGGGGCGACCGGTGGCCTGGGCCTGGCCTGCTTCGGTACCCATGGCCCGGCGCACCAGCTGGCCGAGTTGGTGGCACTATACGAGCACTGTCGGCGGGGGCTTCCTGAAGAGTCGCAGCGGCACTGGAGCGGTGAGGGTGAGCCGCCGCGCATCGAGCTGGCCGCCGGCCTGGACAGTGGCCGGGTGGTCTACCTGCCCGAGCGACATCTGGTCGACCCGCTCGGTCAAGTGACCCAGGGCTCCCTCGACCTGATGAGCGCCGCCGAGGGTAGTGAGCTGGTCATTTCCCAGGATGCCAGCCAACACATGCCACCGGCCCTGGACCTCCAGCCACGGCTCTCCACGCGGCTGGTGGCCAGTGATGGCCGGGTGCGACTGCGGGCGCTTGTCCTCGGTGCCAACGAGGGGGGGCGTGAGGTCCCTCCGCCCAGCCTGGTGGGGCGCGAGGCATCCCTGCGCACCCTGCGCGATGCCCTGGCCCGGGCCGGTATCGGTCTGCGGCAGAGCGTGCTGGTGCGGGGGCCCTCGGGGCTCGGCAAGTCGGCCCTGCTGGTGGGATTCCGCCAGCTCGAGCAGAGCCGCGAGGCGGCCATCTGTTGGCAACCCACCACCCGCCTCTCCGTCCAGGAGCCCTATGGGGTGGCGCGCCAGCTGCTGCGCTGGCACCTCGGGGGACACATCGATGCCGAGGCGGTGTCGCGGCTTTTCGCCACTGATGATGCGCAGGCCCCTGATGAGGATCATCGAGTGCTGTTGGAGGAGGCGCTCGGTGTGCGAGAGCCTCGCGAGATGGCGGTGCTGGCCCAGAGCGGGGAGGCCGTCGAGCTGGTCGTGGGGCTGGTCCATCGCCTGATTCGCGCGTTGTCCCGCGAGCGCACTCTGGTGTTGATGATCGATGATCTGCAGTGGCTCGATGAGCCCTCCTTCAAGGTATTGGCAGGCCTCCAGGCGCGACTGCCGATCAACAGTCCCTTCCTGCTGGTGGCCAGCCACCATGGTCGGGAAGCGCTGCCGGCGAAGCTGCACTGGGACCAGCAGATCTCCCTGGGCCGGCTGGATGCCATGCAGTCCTCGCGGCTGCTATCGCAGCTGGCCCGCCGCTACCGCATCCACTTGAGCCCGCGGCTGCGCGGCCAGATCATCGAGCGCTGCGATGGCGTTCCGCTCTATCTTCAGGAGATCTGCCGTCGGGTGGACATGGATCGTCGTGAAGGGCGTAGCGTACAGCTCGACGAACTACCCCGCGGCCTGCTGGGGCTGCTGGCCAGCCGCATCGACCAGCTCGACGCCGACCGCGAGGTGGCGCATGTGGCGGCAGTGCTCGGGCGTCGCTTCCGGCTCGACTTCCTGGCCGAGTGCACCGGATGGGTGATGAGCCGCCTGGCTCCGGCGCTGGAGCAGATGCGTCGGCTGGAGATCATCGAGCCGGTCGAGGGCGAGGAGGGCGAGCGCGAATACCAGTTCACCCACCAGCTGCTGCAGGAAGCCGCCTACCTCTCCTGTCCCCGGGACGTACGGGTGAGCATCCACCGCCAGGTGGTCAGTCTGATCGAGGAACACTTTCCGATGTGGATCAGCCGCCATCCTGGCGATTTTGCCACCCACCTGCGGCGCAGCGGCCACTATGCCCGTGGCGCCCGCTACTTCGAGCTGGCCGCACGAGAGGCCCTCAAGGTCAGCGCCAACCGCACGGCGCTGAAGATGGCCGACTTCGGCCTGGCCAGCCTGCGCCACGTCGAGGGTCAGGCCGAGCGCGAGATCAGCCTGCTCACCGTGCGTGGCCAGGCCGCCTTCGCCCTGGAGGGGCACGGCTCGCCCACCGCCCACGAGAGCTTCGTGCGGGCCCGGGAGCTCCTCGCCCAGGAGGAGGCCGGCCCGGACGACGCCGGTGACCTGGAGCAGGCCTTCCTGGTCCAGTGGGGCCTGTGGGTGGGCTGCAGCCAGCGTCATGCCCATGCCGATGCCTTCTCGCTGGCCTCGCGCCTGGCGGGCCTCGCCGACCGCCTCGAGGATCCGCGCTACCGGCGCCTGGCCGATTTCGCCCGGGCCAGCTGCGAGTACTGGGCCGGGCGCATCTCCCAGGCCTATGACCATCTGGAGGAGATCGACCCGCTCAACGCCCCGATGATGATCGAGTGGCTGCCGTTCTCCGACCACCCCCAGGTCGCGGCGGCCTGCTTCCAGGGCTGGACGCTCTGCCTGCGCGGCGACTACCAGCGTGCCGAGCGGCAGGTGGAGTCGGCCATCCGGCTGGCCGAGCGGATCGGCCACCCCGGCAGCCTGGCCATGGCGCTGATGTATGCCGCGGCCCTCTATCGTCAATTGGGGCATGTACACCTGGCCACCATGCGGGCCGAGCGGGCCTTCGAGCTGACCGGCACCCCCGACCTGCACCTCTGGCAGGTGGCCTCGCGCAGCGTGCTGGGCTGGCAGCGGGCCCTGGCCGGCGACCGCGACGGCCTGGGCCAGATCGAGTCGGCCCAGGAGGAGTTGGCCGAGGTCACCGGGCGGGATCCCTACCAGCGTCCGGCCCTGTGGTATGTGGATGCCTGCCTGGCCCTGGGGGAACTTTCCCGGGCCGAGGACTATCTCGACCAGTGCCTGATGATTGCCCGCGAGCGCACCACCCTGTTCGTCCCCGAGCTGGCGGTGCATCTGGCGCGGGTGCGCCAGCGTCTGGGGCACTCTCGCGAGGAGGTCAGAAGCCTCGCCGAACAGGCTCTGGTGCAGGCCCGGGAGGACGGCAACCTCCACCAGCAGCTTGCCGCCCTGGAGCTCTGGCTGAGCCTGATCGATGCCCATGATGAGACGCTCCGGGCGGAGTTCCGCGCCTTGCTGGGCGAGGTGAGCCACAGCGATGCACCGGTCCTGATGCGTTGGCGTACCCTGCTCGACCGGCGCCTGTCCCATGCCGCGGATCTCTCCTGAGCCGCCGATAGCCGACCCATAGACGAAGAGCGGCGCCCCCGAGGGGGCGCCGTTCCCGTTTCCAGGTAAGGCCTCAGGTGGCCAGTTCCAGGGCCTCGATGCGTTTGAGCGCCTCCTCGCGTTGCTCGCCGCACAGTTCGGGATCGTAGTCGAAGCGCGAGCAGGCCGCCGGGCGGCGTGGGTCACCGAACAGCCGGCAGAGGTTGGCATCATCGAGCTGTGGGCAGCGCACACCCGCCGGCTTGCCATCGGGCATGCCGGGGATCGGCGAGCTGATCGAGGGCGCAATGCAGCAGGCGCCGCACCCCGGGCGGCAAGTGCCGGCGGGGGCCGCGGTCCTGCCGGTCATGGCCGAGCCTCGGCGATGGCGCCCTTGTCGATGCCCTCGAAGGCCTGGACCCGTGTGGCCTGGCCGCTCTCCCGGGCGATGGCCCCGGCCAGCCAGGCGGCGATATGTTCCACCGTGGTCGGCGTTGGCAGCACCGCGCAGCGGCTGCGCGGGAGGCGGAGGAAGAAGTGGCCCTGCTCGGCGCGGTAACGGCAGGTCAGCAGGTCGCGGAAGCCGGGCAGGTCGTCGTCGATGATGTCCGCCTCGTCCACCAGGTAGCGGTCGGCCAGCCAGTCGGCCCAGTGCTGCTCGAGTGCCGGAGCGCGTTGCCCCTGCTGCCAGATGTGCAGGCGCGAGCGATGGCCATGGGCGATGCGCTGACAGTTGCCGGCGTGCTGTTTCAGGCCATGGCTGTAGGTGTAGGCGACCCCCTCGATGGCCTCCTCGCGAAGTCTTAGGCGGATGTCGGTGACCCGCGGCGGCGGGCGGCGCATCAGCTCGGCGGCCAGGTGGTCGGCGAGTCGCTCCGGGGTGATCTCGCGCCAGGGCAGCAGGGTCAGTGCCTGGCGCGGAGCACGCACGTCCAGCGCATAGGGCCGTTCGCTGCGGACGCAGAGCCCTTCCCGGCAGTCCTGGAGTTCCACCCCCGGTGCTTGGGTGGGCACCAGCAGGGTGTGGTCGAGGCCGCCATCGAGGCGCGACTTGATCCAGGGCTTCACCTCGCCGAAGTCGAACAGCATGCCGTCCTCGCCGAGCTCGCCGTCGAGTTCGACATCGACCTGCCAGCTGGCGCCGACCAGGCCTCGCTGCGGGCACCAGAGCGAAACGTCGAGGTGGGTAAGGCGGTTGACGAAGAGCGTCATCAGTCGATCCCCGTGATCTTGTGGGTCTGCAGCGAGAGTCGCCACTGCGGGTTGGCCAGGCAATAGGCCACGCTTCGGCTCATGGTGTCGGTGATCCCGGAGGTGGCGGACGCATCCATGGGCTGCAGGAAGAAGTGGGTGAAATCCAGTTGGGTGAAGCGCTCGGGCGGTGCGTCGGCCTGGGGATGAACCAGCTTCAGCTCGTCACCCCCGGTGATGGCGAGGGGATTCTCGCCCTTGGGGCTGACGCAGAGCCAGTCGATGCCGGTGGGAGCGGGCAGGGTGCCGTTGGTTTCGACCGCGACCTCAAAGCCGCGGGTGTGCATGGCGCGGATCAGCCCCTCGTCGAGCTGCAGCAGCGGCTCGCCCCCGGTAAAGACCACATAGGGGGTGGCAATTCCGTCCTGAACGGGCCAGAGCGCCGTGAGGTGGTCGGCCAGGGCCTCGGCACTGTCGAAGCGCCCGCCGTTCTGGCCATCGGTGCCGATGAAGTCGGTATCGCAGAAGCGACAGGCCGCCGCGGGGCGGTCCTGCTCGCGGCCAGACCAGAGGTTGCAGCCCGAGAACCGGCAGAAGACGCTGGCGCGCCCCGTCTGGGCACCCTCGCCCTGCAGGGTGTAGAAGGCCTCCTTGACGTGATACATCAGGCGTCTCCCGGCGCATAGGCAAGCGGGTCGCTGACCCCGTTGGCGGCGAAGGCGGCCAGGCGCTCACGACAGCTGCCGCAGCACCCGCAGGCCAGCTCGCCTCCCCGGTAGCAGGTCCAGGTGTTCGCATAGTCGAGCCCCATGGCCAGCCCTTCGGCGAGGATCTCCGCCTTGCTGGCGCGCAGGTAGGGCGCATGGATCGTCACCGGCGCGAAGTTGGCGATGCCGGCCACGGCGTTCATCGACTCGACGAACTCGGGGCGGCAGTCCGGGTAGAGCACGTGGTCACCGCCGTGCGCTCCGTAGTCGACCCGGCCGGCGCCGATGTTCACCGCCTTGGCGATGGCCAGCGACAGCAGGATCATGTTGCGATTCGGCACCACGGTGGCGGTGAGATTGTCTTCCGCATAGTCGCCCTCGGGCATCGCGCGGCTGGCGTCGGTGAGCGCCGAGTTGTCGATCAGGCCGTGGGTGGCGGTGATGTCGACCATCTGGTGGGGCACGCCGAGGGCGCGGCAGACGCGCTCGGCCACCTCGAGTTCGCGGCGGTGGCGCTGGCCGTAGTCGAACGAGAGGGCGTGGACGTCGAGCCCCTCGCGCAGGGCGCGGTGCAGCACGGTGTAGGAATCCATGCCGCCGGAGTAGATCACCACGGTGGCGGGATCGGGGGAGTGGGTCATGTCGGAAGCTCTGGTCGGAGAATTTGTCTCTCCCGCCCCGCCGTGGGCGAGGTGTCGGGAGCGGGCGCCGGGGTCCGGTCCGGCGCGCGACAGTGTACGCAAGGCCGCCGGTTCTGGCCAGAATCGACGCCAATTGCTAGACTTTCGCGCCTTCCAACCCCCTTTGCACCCCGCGGCCCCCGCCGTCGACGGTGCCATCGTCCTGACAACGGTGAATTCCATGAAAGCCCCTGAACTGCTGTCGCCCGCCGGCACCTTCAAGAACATGCGCTACGCCTTCGCCTACGGGGCGGATGCGGTCTATGCCGGCCAGCCGCGCTACTCGCTGCGCGTGCGCAACAACGACTTCAAGATCGACAACCTGCACAAGGGCATTGCCTACGCCCACGACCGGGGCAAGCAGTTCTACGTGGCCTCCAACATCGCGCCGCACAACAGCAAGCTCAAGACCTACCTTCGGGACATGGAGCCGGTGATCGAAGCCGGGCCGGATGCGCTGATCATGTCCGACCCCGGGCTGATCATGATGATCCGTGAGCGCTGGCCCGAGCAGGTGATCCACCTCTCCGTGCAGTCCAACGTGGTCAACTACGCGGCCGCGCGGTTCTGGCAGCAGCAGGGCATCAGCCGCATCATCCTCTCCCGGGAGCTGTCGCTGGAGGAGATCGCCCAGATCCGCGCCGAGTGCCCGGATCTCGAGATCGAGACCTTCGTTCACGGCGCGCTCTGCATCGCCTATTCCGGGCGCTGCCTGCTCTCGGGCTACTTCAATCACCGCGACCCCAACCAGGGGACCTGCACCAACGCCTGCCGCTGGAAGTACAACACGGTGGCGGCCGCCGAGGACGAGACCGGCGACCTGGTGCCGGCCAACTCGGCCCGCGCCCACGCCGCCAGCGGCATCTGGACGCCCCAGGACGCTGGACAGCAAGGGGGGCTGATCGCCTCGGGCGGCGGCAGTGCCGAGATGAGCACCGCTACCGCTGGCGGCACCGAGGGGCAGGACGAGCTCTCGGCGCTGATCGAGGATCGCAGTCGGCCCGGCGAGCTGATGCCGGTGTATGAGGACGAGCACGGCACCTACATCATGAACTCCAAGGACCTGCGCGCGGTGCAGCACGTGCCGCGCCTGGCCGAGATGGGCGTCACCTCGCTGAAGATCGAGGGGCGCACCAAGTCGCCCTACTACGTGGCGC
Organism: Halomonas sp.; assembly: GCF_031581305.1. Classification (GTDB taxonomy): domain Bacteria; phylum Pseudomonadota; class Gammaproteobacteria; order Pseudomonadales; family Halomonadaceae; genus Halomonas. The sequence goes on along the minus strand of NZ_JAVLBC010000078.1, from coordinate 5,729 downwards.
GTACCGCCCAGGTCTACCGCCGTGCCATCGATGACGCCGTGGCCGGTCGTCCCTTCGACATGCGCCTGATGGACGAGCTCGACAACCTGGCCAATCGCGGGTACACGGAGGGCTTCTACCGCCGCCACGTCCACGACGAGTACCAGAACTACGAACAGGGTAACTCCGTGGGGGTGCACCAGCAGTTCGTCGGCGAGGTGACGGGCTACGATCCGGACCGCGGCGCGCTCGAGATCGACGTCAAGAACCGCTTCGAGGTAGGCGATGGCATGGAGCTGATGCTGCCCGGCGGCAACCGCCGCTTCGTGCTCGAGCATATCGAGAACCGGCGCGGCGAATCCGTGGGGGCTGCTCCGGGGTCGGGCCATGTGGTGCGCATCCCGGTACCGGGTGAGGCCATCGCGCCGGAGCGGATCGAGTTCGCGCTGCTGATGCGGGATCTCTGACGCGGGCAGCGGCTGGACATCCACGCTCGCCGGCGACATTGTGGACATCGATTGACCGTCGAACAGGGAGCGGCATGGCCACCATCGAACACAGTGCGATACTCAAGGCACCCCCCGAGCGGGTCTTTGCCCTGCTCGAGCGGGTCGAGGACTTTGCCGACTACTCCGACCTGATCCAGGCCATCGAGCCGCTGGGGAAGGATCGCTATCGCTGGCATGTCCACGCGGTGGGCATGGACTGGACCTTCGACGTGGCGATTACCGAGGCGCGAGCCCCGGAGGTGCTGGCCTGGGAATCGCTGGACGGGGTGCACAACCGGGGCTGCTATCGCCTCACGCCCGTAGCCGGGGGCACCGAGGTGGCCCTGACCCTGACCTACGCCATTCGTAACCGCTTGCTGGAGAAGGCCGTCAACCGTGCAGCCCGGCCGCTGGTCGGCAAGGTCAGCCGGCAGATCCTGGAGCGGGTCGAGGCGAGGCTATGAAGCCTCAGGACCTCCCTTCCGCCGATGATCCCCAGAGCTGGGCCGCTCTGCCTGCCTGACGGCAGCCGACGGCTCAGCCCTTGCGCAGCGAGGTGTTGAGGTGGTCGACCACCTCGGCCCAGTCGGCATCTGCTTCGAGGGCCTCGCGCAGGAACTCCGCCTGGCCCTCATTCCAGCAGGGCGCATCGGGCAGGGCAACGTCCTCGGGAATGGGCGCGTGGCGATCGATGAAGCGCTTGATGGCTGCGGGGTCCGCGGCGAGCCCGAGCTGCTCGAAGAGTTCGGTGAAGGGGTGGTCGGGGTGTTCCATGGCGTGACTCCTGCTGTCCTGTCGAGATACTTCCACCTTAGCGACTTCCGGGGTGTCGTGCTTGACGCCCGTCAACGCTGCCGTCGACGTCTCATCGCTCCCCGGCGAGCGGTGTGAGAAAGCGCCGTCGCCGCTCGCTTTCTGACAGCGGCAGGGCCAGCAGGTGAACCAGCTTGGTGAAGGTAGCCTCCGGGGTCATGTCATCGGCCGAGAGCACCCCGGCATCGGTCAGGCCCTGTCCCGCGGCGTAGTCGCCGAAGGCCACCGGGCCATGGGGACACTGGCTGAGGGCCGCCAGCAGCTTGCCCTCGCCGCTTGCTCGGGCGAGCGCACCGGCCAGTGCCGAGTCGTCGGGGAGGTTGCCGCCTCCCCATACCTCCAGCATGGCGCCTCTGACCCGGTCTTCGCGCAACCAAGCCTCCAGTTGCCAGGCCTGGATGCCCGGCCAGAGAGTCAGGCGCACGACACCTCCGGCATCCAGCATCGCATAGTCAGCCAGCTCGAAGCGCGGGGCGCCCCGCTGGTAATCCACGAGGCCGCGCCCCGGGTAGAGCACGATCTCGTCGTCGACCCGCTCGCCGAGCAGCGGCTGGTTGGGGCTGGTAAAGGCGTCGGCCTCACGTGTCCGCCACTTGCGGGAGCGGCAGCCCCGCAGCAGCTTGCCGGCGAAGCAGACCGCCACCTCCTGCAGGCGCGGCGTCACCGCGAAACGCAGGGCATCCTCGACATTGGCCACCGCGTCACTCCCCTCGGCCTCCAGGGGCGTCATGGCGCCGGTGAGGATCACGGGACGGTCGATGCCTAGCAACTGGAAGGCCAGGCTCGAGGCCGTCCACGCCAGGGTGTCGGTGCCGTGCAGGATGACGATGCCGACATGCCCGCGGTGGTATCGGGCCACCAGCGCGGCCAGTGCCTGCCAGTGGTGGGGCGTGGCACCGCTGGAATCGATGGGGGGCTCGGTCTCGAGCACCTCGAAGGCCGGCAGGCCCGCCCGGCGCACCGGGGGCAGGGCGGCAAGGGCCCGATGCAGGCGCGCCTCGATGTCCTGGCCCGGGACCAGTCCCTCGGGGCCGGGCACCATGCCCAGGGTGCCACCGGTATAGATCACCAGTACAGTAGGGGCGTGGTCGTTTCCGGCGGTCATGGGGGCTCCTGGGGTTCCGGGCGGTCAAAGGCCCCATCATACGGCGGGCACGGCGCCAGGCAAGGCCCGGGGTCAATCGAGGGCCGTGACCGCCAACCCGTCGGCCAGCTCTTCGCCGGGATGGGTGACGATCCGCTCCCCTGCCTCGACCCCGGCCGTGACCTGGCTGACCAGTCCGCTCTGGCGGCCGATCTCCAGGTGGCGAAGCCGGGCGCGATCGTCCTCGACCACATAGGCCGCCCAGCGCCCGTCGTCGCGGAACAGGGCGCTGGTGGGCACCTGCAGCACGTCGTCGCCCTGCCAGATCAGGAATTCCACCTCGACGCGGAACCCGGTACCGAGCCCCCGGGCGGCGGGCTCGACCGCCTCGTCGAAGTCGATGACTACCGGCACGCGCTGCTCGTCGACGCCGAGCGCCGAGGTGCGGGTGAAGCCGGCAGGCTCGATGCGCCGTACGCGGCCCGCCAGGGGCTCGCCGCCCCAGCCGGTGATGCGGACCTCCATGCCCGGCGCCAGGCGCACCGCGTCCATGGAGAGCAGGTCGACGAGGATCTCCATGTCCGCCAGTCGGCCGATCTCCAGGATCGGCTGGCCGGCCTCCACCGTCCCCTCGCAGCAGCGGAACCGCTCCAGCACCACGCCGGCCACGGGCGCTGCCACCTCCAGCATGGGCTGGTCCGCCCCGCTGCGCTGGCCGCTGGTCACCGCGAGCACCGCCCGGGCGCTCTCCACCTCGAAGCGCGCGGCCTCGACGCTCGAGGCGGCGGCCCGCTCCAGGGCCCGCTGGCGGTCCCTCAGGCTCTCGTGATGCTCCAGGTCGGCGGTCGAGACCAGGTCGCGCTCATGCAGCCTGCGGTAGCGTTGGTACTCGGCCTCGGCGAAGCGGCGTTCGGCCCGGGCCGTCTCCAGGTTGGCCTCGGCGGCCTGGAGTCGGGCCCGGGCGGCCTGCAGGGCGTCCTTGGCCTGTTCGCGGCTGCGGGCATCCAGGGCGGGCGCGGGGCTCGGCTCGAGGCGGAACAGCACCTCGTCCTCTGCGACCACGTCGCCGACCTCCAGCGCCACGCGACGCAGGTAGCCGGTGATCGGGGCCGTGACGTGCCAGGTGTCACGAAGCCGGGTGCGTCCCTCCTCGCTGACCGAGTCCACGAAGGGGGCGCGCGCCACCGCGACCGTGTTCACGCGGGCCGGCGCCGGTCGCAGCGTCCAGACCAGCAGACCCACCACGATCAGGACGGCCAGGGGCCAGAGCAGGCGTCGCGGAGTGAGCAGGTGGCGGGGCATGGCGGACTCCATGTCGGACGATGACGGCGTCGCAGGTTCATTCCGGCGCCTTGAGGACGGCCACCTTGTCCAGGTGCCGCAGTCGGCGAAGCATCAGCAGCCCGGCCAGGGCCGAGGCCGCCACCACGCCGAGTGCCGACAGGCCGAAGATGCGCGGCGTGAAGGCCAGCGGGATACGGAAGAGATCATTGCTCAACGCCTGGCTGAGCAGGGTGGAGAAGCCGATGCCGAAGGCCCAGCCGGGCAGGATGGCCAGCCCGCCCAGCAGGGCGCTCTCTCCCAGCAGTATCCGCGATACTTCCGCCCGGGTGTAGCCCAGCACGAGCAGGGTGGCCAGTTCCCGGGAGCGCTCGGCGAAGCTGATCCGGGCGTTGTTGTAGATCACCCCGAAGCCGATCGAGCCGGCCAGGATGACGAACACGGTGGCGAACACATGCAGCGTCTCGTCGAGGTAGCGGCGCACCCCGCGCTCGGCCTCGTCCATCAGGCCGATGCCCGCCACCACCGGCAGGTCGTGGAGCTCGTCGATCAGGGCATCGCGCCGGGCATCGTCGATGAGCAGCCAGGCCCCGCTGATGGCGGGGCCTTCCCGCATCAGGTGATTGAGCTGCTCCCGGCGCAGGTAGGCGCCGACGCCGACCGGCTCGTCCACCAGGGCGGCCACCGGCATCGACAGGTGACGGCGGTGGCCCTCCATGATCGCCACCTCCAGGGCGTCGCCGACCTCGACCCCCAGCCACTCGGCCAGGTAACGAGTCACCACCAGGCCCTCCGGGGGCAGGGATTGTGCGCGTCCCGACTCGTCCACGATCTGGCGCAGGCGAGGCCGGGTCTCGAGGCCCGTCAGGCTGGTCCGGTAGCGGCGGTGGCCGTGGACCAGGGTGACGGGGACCCGCCGCCAGGACTCCACGGCCAGCACGCCGGGCAGGTGGCGAAGCTCGCCCACGGCCCTGAGTGGGGTGGACTCGCCGAAGGTCAGCTCGATGTCCATGCGCATGATGTCCCGGTACTGGCGCCCGAGCATCTGGTCCAGCGCGGCGAGCTGCCAGGCCCCCATCATCAGCAGGGCCGCCGAGAGGGCGATGCCGGTCACCGACAGGGCCACCTTGGCCGGCTGCCGGCCCAGGTGGCGAAGGATGATGCGCCCCTCGTTGCCCAGCGCGTGGCGAAGCGGGGAGCGCTCCAGCCAGGTGCGCCGGAAGCGCTGCGGCGCGGGCGGGCGCATCGCCTCGGCGGGAGGGGCGCTGACCGCCTGCCACACGGCCCGCCAGGTGCCCGCCAGCGCCGACAGCCCGGCCAGCAGCAGCGACAGGGCGAGTGCCCAGGGCGGGATCAGGAAGCGCATCTCGGGGAAGCGGAAATACTCGGCATAGAGGCCGGCCATCCAGCGGGCGGTCAGGGCGCCGAACCCCACGCCCATGCCCCAGCCCAGCAGCACGATCAGCAGGGCGAGCCCGGCATAGTGGCGCGCCAGTTCGCCGTCCCGGTAGCCGAAGGCCTTGAGGATGGCGATCTGCTCGCGCTGGGTGCGGATGATGCGGGTCATCACGACGTTCAGCAGGAAGGCCGAGACCAGCAGGAAGATGGTGGGCAGGACCCTGGCCTGGGCGCGTTGCCCCTTGAGCTCCTCCTCCAGGAAGCGGTGGGACTGCTGGTCGTGGCGGGTGCGGGCGCCGGTGCCGCCATAGCGGGCCAGGGCCAGGTCCAGGGCATCGATCACGCTCTCTCGGTCGGCGCCCGACTGGAGGGTCAGCGAGAGCTGGTTGAAGGCGCCCTCCATGCCGTAGGCATTGGCCAGCGCCGTCTCGTTCATCCAGAGGATGGCA
>NZ_JAVLBC010000078.1:0-227 GCF_031581305.1 Halomonas sp. | reverse complement strand
TCATGGCGATGCCGCTGAGCTCGAGGCGGGCACGGCGGCCGTTGATGATTCCCTCGAGGCTGTCCCCGGGGGCCAGGCCGTGGGCGTCGGCGAAGGCGTCGCTGACGACAACCTGCTCCTCGCGTCCCGCCGTGGGCAGGTGGCCCGCCACCAGGTGCAGGCGGTTGAGGGTCGGCTGGCGGCCGTCGGGAATCGAGACCAGCTGACCACGCACGGGATCCTTGAAG
>NZ_JAVLBC010000077.1:0-14078 GCF_031581305.1 Halomonas sp. | reverse complement strand
ACCTCCTCGAGCAGCCAGGCGGGCACCAGCCGCCGGGCGATCCACAGGTCCTCGGCGGCGAAGCGGTTGGCCTCCACGTGGCCTGCGTAGCGGTCAAGTTCGGTCAGGAATTCCGGCGAGGCCTTGTAGCGCAGACGCGCCTTCATGGCCTCGTCGTCCTTCTCGAGCAGCGCCGTGGTCTGCTCGAAGAAGCTCTCGAAGCGGTACTGGCCGTCGAGCAGCTCATCGGCCAGTTCCTCCATGCCGACCTGATTGACCGTCTCCTCACCGAGCTCCGGCAGCACGTTGGCGATGTAGTCGGAGAACACCTGGTTGGGTGAGATGATCAGGATGTCCTCGGAGCTCAGGCTGTCCTTGAAGCGGTAGAGCAGGAAGGCGATGCGGTGCAGGGCGATGGAGGTCTTGCCGGAGCCGGCCACTCCCTGGATAACCAGCGCCTGGGCCTCGTCATTGCGGATGATGGCGTTCTGGTCGCGCTGGATGGTGGCGACGATATTCTTCATGCCCTCGTCGGAGGCACGGCTCAGTTCCTCCTGGAGCACCTCGTCGACCACGTGCACCGCGCTGTCGATCATCAGCTCGATCTCGCCGCCCTTGATGCGGAACTGCCGCTTCAGGGAGATCTCGCCGGCCACCGGGCCCTCGGGGCTCTCGTAGGTGGCGGGGCCGGTCTCGTAGTCGTAGAACAGCGAGGCGATGGGTGCCCGCCAGTCGTGGACGCGGCTCACCCCGGCGAGGTCGTCGTGGAAGTGGTGAATGCCGATGTAGACCGGCTCGGCCTTGCCGCCCCGGGCGAAGTCGAAGCGCCCGAAGTAGGGAGAGCTTCGGAGCTTCTCGAGCTTGCGGCGCCGGGCCAGGGCGTTGTCGCCGGTCATCACTGCCTGCTCGATGGACTCCCGTGCCGAGATCTTCTCGATATGGTCCATCTCGTCGCGGCTCGTCCAGAGGTACTCCTTCTGCGCCTGGATATCCTCGGCATAGTCGGCAAGACGCCCCTCGAGCTCCGCCAGGTTGGCCTCGATGCGCTCCAGGGTATGATCGAGCTGTCGCCGCTCGTCAGCTCGCTCGGGGGTATCGGCTTTCTGGTTCATCGTGGTCCGTTCAGGTCGGTATTCGGGGTAAGGGGATCAGGTCGCGCCCACCTCACGGGTGCTGTTGAAGTCGATCTCGGGCCACTTCTCGATGGTCAGATCGAGGATCGATCGGTTGGGGGCCATGAAGGCCAGCGCCCCGGCGGCATCCCTGGCCAGGCGGGTGGCATTGGCCTGGGTAAAGCGCTTCATCGCGGCGGCATCCTCGCTGCTTACCCACAGCGCCTTGTGTACCGGCACACTCTCGAAGGCAGCATCGACCCCGTATTCGGTCTGCAGCCGGTGGGCAACGGTCTCGAACTGTAGTTGCCCCACGGCACCCAGGATCATTCCCGTCTTCTCCAGCGGCTCGAATACCTGGATGGTGCCCTCCTCACCCAGTTCCAGCAGCGCCTTGTTGAGCTGCTTGGCCCGCAACGGGTCATTGAGCCGCGCCATGCGGAAGATCTCCGGGGAGAAGTGCGGAATGCCCTCGAGTTCCAGCACCTCGCCCTCGGTGATCACGTCCCCGATACGCAGGCGACCATGGTTGGGAATGCCGATGATGTCGCCTGCAAAGGCGGAGGCGAGATGGGCCCGTTCCTGGGCCATGAAGGTGATGGCGTGATCGAGGCGGATCGTCTTGCCGCTCCGAACATGCCTGGCCTTGAGGCCCTGGCGGTACTCCCCGGAACAGATCCTCAGGAAGGCGATGCGATCCCGATGCTGGGGATTCATGTTGGCCTGGATCTTGAATACGATGCCGGTAAAGGCACCATCGTCGGGCCGTACCGTACGCTGACGAGCCTCGCGCTGGCGGGGCGGAGGCGCCCAGGACACCAGCGCCTGGAGAATGTCTCGCACCCCGAAGTTGTTGATCGCGGAGCCGAAGAACACCGGCGAGAGGTCGCCGGCGAGGAAGGCGTCATGATCGAAGGATTCGGCCGCCTCGCGCACGATCTCCACTTCCTCCTTGAAGGTGGCGTGTGCGATCGGAAAGTGTTCCACGAGGTAGGGATGATCTTCTCCCTCCAGCACCTCGAGGTCGGTCTCGGGACGACTCTCCCCCGGGGTGAACTTGAGCATTCGCTCGCTATCCAGATCAAAGACACCAGCGAACTGCTTGCCCATGCCGATGGGCCAGGTGATCGGCGCGCAGGGCATGCCCAAGATCTCCTCGATCTCGTCGATCAGTTCCAGGGGGTCACGGACCTCGCGGTCCATCTTGTTGATGAAGGTAATCACCGGCGTCCTGCGTAGCCGGCACACCTCCAGCAGTTTGATGGTCTGCGCCTCGACGCCCTTGGCGGCATCGATGACCATCAGCGCCGCGTCCACCGCAGTGAGCACCCGGTAGGTGTCTTCCGAGAAGTCCTGGTGGCCGGGCGTGTCGAGCAGGTTGATCACGCAGCCGTCATGCTCGAACTGCATGACGGAGCTGGCCACCGAAATGCCACGCTGCTTCTCGACCTCCATCCAGTCCGAGGTCGCGAACTGCTGGCTCTTCTTGCCCTTGACGGTACCCGCCGTACGGATGGCACCGCCGTACATCAGCAGCTTTTCGGTCAGCGTCGTCTTGCCGGCATCCGGGTGCGAGATAATGGCGAAGGTACGTCGTCTCGCCACCTCCTGCGGGAGAGAGGCGGCAGTCTTGAGGGTTGCGCTTGATGACATGGTTGACCTGATGGGAACGCGAAGTGGGAGTCTCTGAACAACACGAGAAACGACGCGTTGCTAATCCCAGGCGGGCTCCCTGGCGATGGCCGAAGTCTGCTCGGCGAGCACCGGGTCATGGTGGCGCCAGTACACCGAGCTGATGCCCGGCCCCGCCCCCATCAGCAGCACGGCATCGATGGGATTGAGCGACAGGGTGCGATACCCGTATACGCGCTGCCCCATGAACAACAGGTCGTAGTCCACACAGTCACCCTGCGCGGGACGTTGCTGGTCGATGCTCAAGGAGCCCTGCTCCAGCAGCTGCTGGACGCGCGACGATGACAATTGATCAAGAGTGTTCATGGATCATGCCTCCTGGAAGCGCCAGGCCCGAACGCCTCGTACCAGGGCCCGATTGGTTCGGCTCAGGAAACGTCCCCGCTCGAAGGAGGCCGACGTCACGCCGGCATCGTGCATGTCCTGATAGACCACCAGCAGGCTCGTGCGCGAATCGAATGGCAGGTAGTGGTGAACGCTGATCCAGCCATCCGCTGAGGAGAGCTCACCAACGTCGGGGAGAAAGGCACTTTGGCCGCTCATTGCTATTCCCTCTCTCGACCCACGGTTTATGCAAACCGAGAGCCGGACAAACGCTAGGGTCCGACATCACGTGAGATGCCGACGAACAGGAGGCAAATAGAGGGAAGCGCGCTAGGGCGGACTGGGGAAGGTGTCGGTGAGTAACTGTGTCAACGGATTGCTCCTCTTGCAGTTACCAGCGACCTCGGCAAAGGTATCTGGATGGTCAGGTAAACAGGTACTTACGATAACAAACCCTTGAACGCCTGTTCAAGTCAGGGGGCACCGGCGCCCTGTTCCTCGACGAGCCGATTGGCGTACAGCACAGCCTCCTGATGGCCGCTGGCAATCAGTTGGAGATGCTTCAGGTGATGGTGCTCCCCGGCTTCCTTCAGGATCGTCAGGCAAAGCCTTGCTGCGAGGCCATCCTCGATGGGAGACAGCCCCACCTCCTCCGGAAGCGGTAAGGCCAAGGATGCGACTTCGTGTATCTCCGCAACACGGATAGCAAACCGGTAACACTCGAGGAGTTCCCGCCATCCCTCCCCCGACACCCGGGAGGGCGGCATGAACTTGATCATCTTGGGGGTAGCCTCACCGTACGACCATGCCATCCAGGCTTGACCCACCGCCGCCGTGCCAAGGTTGCGCCGCTGCGCCTCGGTGGCTGGCACCACCACGGCCGCCAGAGGCTCCACATCAAGGCCCTCCCGATGGATGACCTCTATCGTCACGTCATTCTGCGTCAGTTTCAGCATCTCTCCTCACTCGGTACAGTCAATGCATTTCAGCACGGTGGGATCCCATTCCAGTCGCTTGACGGCGATCCATTCACCGCATTCGATACACTCCCCGAACGTTCCCCGATCCAGGCGAGCCAAGGCCGCGTCGATGCGACGGATCGCCAGCTGTCGACGATCCTCTTCGGCCTTGGCCATGGCCTGGCCTTGCAAGGCATCCATGCGTGACAGGCGGCCCACTGACTGCTGGTCCAGCATCACCGTAGCACGACTCTCCTTGCTCTCGAAGCTCTGGTCGATCAGCAGTGCCTTGGCGTCCGCCAGCTGACGGATGACCTTCTCGATATCGAGTTCCGGATGGTTCACGTCACCTACCTCTCTGCTTGAGTCGGATACCGCGCCCGCTACACGCTGGCAGAAACCGTATAAGGCTATCGGCAATGCCCATGACGCTGCATCCGGTGTGTACTTGGGGCGAGGCACAGCCTGGCGTAAGCTGTGACTTCCCATCTCGGCAGGAAGCCCTCCCATGTCCCGCCCCCTCGGCACAGCTCTCGGCCTGCTGGCCGCCCTGATCACGCTGGGCCTGCTCTGGCAGTGGCTTGCCATGCAGGATCTGCTGACTGCCGAGCAGCTCCGGGCATGGGTCGCCTCGGCACCGGCCTGGCGCGACAGCCCCTGGATCTTTCTGGTGGTGATGGGGGGCTATGCCGGCGCCCTGCTGGTGATGTTCCCGCTGAGCCTGATGGTGGCGCTCACTGGCCTGGTGTTCGGCCCCACCTGGGGCTTCGTCTATGCCACTCTGGGTACCCTCACCTCCTCGGTAGTCTCCTACTGGGTGGGCCGGCGGCTGGGACGCGACGCGCTGATGGCCTACGGTGGACGCCACCTGCGCGGCATGTCGCGCTACCTGGCAAAGCGCGGCATCCGCACCATGACGGTCATCAACCTGCTGCCGCTGGCGCCCTTCACGCTCACCAACATGATGGCCGGCGCCTTTCACCTGCGTTTTCGCGACTACCTGATCGGCTCCACCCTGGGCATCGTGCCGGGACTGGCCGCGGTGACGCTGCTGGGCAGCCAGCTCGGCGCCCTGGCTACCGCCACCAGTCGTGAGGAGTTGCTATGGTCGCTGGCGGGCCTGGCCGCCGGCATCATCCTGCTGGTGGCGCTGCGCCGCTACTCGATGTGGCGCAGACGGAATGACAAGCGCCGCCAGTGCCGGCCGGAGTGACAGACGGCCAGCAAGCCATGGGGCCCGTCGGTCCTAGCGTACCGGGGCGTCGTAATTGTGCGGCTCGTCGGTATAGACACAGACATTGGCATGCTCCACATCGCCGTCCTCGGCCTCGACCTGGCTGGCGAAAAACGCCTTGATCTCGCGACGGCTGCAGTGCGCCTCGAAGGCCTCTCGGCTGGCCCAGACCTCGTGAAAGACGATGGGGTAGCTGGCACCCTGGGCGTTGGGGTGATCGATATGCCGGGTCACGGTGTATTGAATGCAGCCATCCTCGCGCTGGGCATTGGGTTCGAGCGCCTGCAGGGCCTTGAACACGGCCTCCTCCCGGCCGGGCTTGGGCTTGAAGCTGGCAATGCAGTAGAGCTTCTGGGACATCTTGTCTCTCCGTGTCGTCGGGGGGGTCAGAGCCTGGCGGCGTAGAAGTCGTTGCTCAGGTTATAGTGGGCTTCGCCTACCTCGAAGGCACGCTTGGCGGTCTGCAGCTTGAGCAGCCGGGTGCGTAGGTGATGAAAGATCAGCTTGCGGTGATTGCTCTGCTCGGGGAGGCGGGCCAGTGCCTCGTCGATGACGCCGTGGACATTGAACTTGATGTCCCGGGGGCGGTGAACATCAGCGCAGCAGCAGCACTGGAATCCGCGACTTGCGCAGCATCTCGGATGTGGTACTGCCCACCAGCAGATGGCGAATGCGCGAGTGGCCATAGGCCCCCATCACCAGCAGGTCGATGGCATGCTCCTCCTGGTAGGCGTGGAGTGTCGCCTCTACCTCGCCGGCGCGGATGGCGCCTTCGACCTCATGGCCGGCATCACGCAGGGTCTTGAGCGCCCAGTCGAGCTGGGAGCGGTTGTCGCCGGTCTCGGCGCCGACGATGACCACGTGCACCGGAACCCCCTCGAAGAGCGGGCTTTTCGCCAGCATCTCCACGCCCTTGCGGGTGGTCTTGCTGCCGTCGAAGGCCAGCATCACCTTCTCGGGAGCCTTGAAGGTGTGGGGCACCATCAGGATCGGCCGATGCAGGGTACGCACCACCCGCTCCAGGTTGGAGCCCAGGTGGCCGCTGTCCTGGTGGGCCGTCTCGCCGCGCTTGCCCACCACCAGCAGGCGGATCTCGTCGGCCAGCTCCTCCAGGGTCTCCACCAGAGTGCCGTTGCGCTGGCGGCCGGAAGGATCGCTCACGCCATCCTCGACGGCCCGCTCGATAGCCGCCTTGATCATCAGCCGGCCCTGCTCCTGGGCCACCTTGGCGCGCTGCTCATCGAGCTGGGAGAGCTCCTGGAGCAGGCGCTCGCGGGCGCCCGCCCTGAGGGTGCCGGAGAGATTGCGCTCCTCCGGCGGCAGGTGGTTGTCGTTAACGTGCAGGAAGGTCAGCGGGGCGCCCAGTGCCAGGCTGGCCCAGGCGGCGTAGTCGCACACGCCTTCAGAAAACTGTGAGCCGTCGATGGCGGCCATTACCTGTTCTGTCATCTCAGTGACCTCCCATCAGTTTCTCGACGGCTTCGGGGTCGTCATGCACCGCATAGCGGTCGACGATGGTGGCGCTGGCCTCGTTGAGACCGATCATTTCCACCTCGGTGCCCTCGCGGCGGAACTTGATCACCACCCTGTCGAGGGTCTGGACGGCGGTGATGTCCCAGAAGTGGGCCCGCGACAGGTCGATGGTCACCTTCTCCACCGTCTCCTTGAAGTCGAAGGCCTCGCCGAAGCGCTCGGAGGAAGCGAAGAACACCTGGCCCACCACCTTGTAAACGCGGGCATTGCCCTCGTCGGCCTCCTCGCTGCCGATGTAGAGGATATTGCCCACCTTGTTGGCGAAGAACATGGCGGCGAGCAACACGCCGACGAAGACGCCGATGGCCAGATTGTGGGTGCCAACGGTGACCACCACGGTGGCGACCATGACGAAGTTGGTGCTCATCGGGTGCTTCTTGAGGTCCTTGATGGAGCTCCAGCTGAAGGTGCCGATGGCGACCATGATCATCACCGCGACGAGGGCGGCCATGGGGATCTGGGAGACCCAGTCGGCCAGGAACACCACCATCAGCAGCAGCGCCACGCCGGCGATCAGGGTCGACATGCGGCGGCGACCGCCGGACTTGATGTTGATCACCGACTGGCCAATCATCGCGCAGCCCGCCATGCCGCCGAGCAGGCCGGCGCCGATGTTGGCGATGCCCTGGCCCTTGCACTCGCGGTTCTTGTCGCTCCGGGTATCGGTCAAGTCATCGATGATAGTGGCGGTCATCATCGACTCCAGCAGGCCCACCACGGTCAGCATCAGTGAGTAGGGCAGGATGATCATCAGGGTCTCGAGATTGAGCGGCACCTCGGGCCACAGGAAGACCGGCAGGCTGTCGGGCAACTCGCCCATGTCACCGACGCTGCGAATCTCCATGCCGGTGAGCATGTAGACGGCGGTGAGCACCACGATGCACACCAGCGGCGAGGGGATGGTCTTGCCGATCACCGGCACCAGGGGGAAGCCGTAGATGATCGCCAGGCCGACCAGGGTCATGGCGTAGACGTGCCAGGTCACCCCGGTCAGCTCCGGCAGCTGGGCCATGAAGATCAGAATCGCCAGGGCGTTGACGAAGCCGGTGACCACCGAGCGCGAGACAAAGCGCATCAGGTCGGCAAGCTTCAGGTACCCCGCGATGATCTGCAGCACCCCGGTCAGCAGGGTAGCGGCCAGCAGATACTCCAGGCCGTGCTCCTTGACCAGGGTGATCATCAGCAGCGCCATGGCGCCGGTGGCCGCCGAGACCATCCCCGAACGCCCACCGGTAAAGGCGATGATCACGCAGATGGCGAAGGAGGCGTAGAGGCCCACCTTGGGGTCGACCCCGGCGATGATGGAGAAGGCGATGGCCTCGGGGATCAGCGCCAGGGCGACGACGATACCCGCCAGGGTGTCGCCCTTGAGGTTGGAAAACCAACTCAGTTTCATTTTTTCGTACATGCTGGGGTCCAGTCAGGGGGTGATGGATGGGCCGTGAAGTGCCGGGATCCTGTCGTGCGCATGCCCTCCCCGGCGCCCCGGTTGGGCGCTGTTGCCGATGGCAGCTTCAGGAGAAGGCGGAAATCACAAGCAAGGTGGCGCACAGAGGCGCCGGAGCATCACGATGATGTCGCGCGATGACACACCGATGACGGTGGCATCGCCAAGAGATAGGAGGGGGAGCGCTAGGGTGGCGTGGCCAACCCTGTCAGGGGAGTCATCATGTTCTGCTGGTTCCCTTGCTCTGCATCAAGGATGCACCGTCAGACGAAAGTCCAACGGGGTGCGTGCGACAAGAGCGCCGAATTCTAGCAGAACATATGCTGCAGTGCATTCCTGGGCGAGGATGACGCAGAGCAATCGCAGCTAGCCGAAGCGAGAGACGCCGGGGACAGGTCGAAGGGGAGGACTCCATTACGCCCAGGGAGGGGGTTACAGCGCCTCCCCGAAGACCTGTCGCCGGAACAGCCTCTCACTTCGGGTAACTGCAATTGCCCGGAGATGCCACGACCAGCTGGCCGTGGCAGGACGGGATCAGGAGGCGTCTGGATCGCCCGGCGCGGTTCATTGATCGTCAGGGCTTGACCCCGCCTCACCCATCGCCCGAAATGCCTTGAGAAGATCCATCGGCATCGGGAAGACCACGGTGGAACTCTTGCTGCCCATGTCCGCCATGGTCTGAAGGTAGCGTAGCTGCAACGCCGCCGGGTTAGCGGACAGTACGTGGGCGGCCTCGACCAGCTTCTTGGAGGCCTGCAGCTCGCCCTCGGCGTGGATCACCTTGGCGCGCCGCTCGCGCTCGGCCTCGGCCTGGCGGGCGATGGCGCGGATCATGCTCTCGTCGAGGTCGACGTGCTTGATCTCCACGTTGGCCACCTTGATGCCCCAGCTCTCGGCGGAGGCATCGATGATCTCCTGGATGTCGTCGTTGAGCTTGTCGCGCTCGGAAAGCATCTCGTCGAGGTCATGTTTGCCGAGCACCGAGCGCAGCGTGGTCTGGGCCAGCTGGCTGGTGGCATTGACGAAATTCTCCACCTGGATAATCGCCTTTTCCGGGTCCACCACCCGGAAGTAGAGCACCGCGTTGACCTTGACGGTGACGTTGTCCTGGGAAATGACGTCCTGCTCCGGCACGTCCATGGTGATCACCCGCAGGTCGACCACTTGCATTTTCTGAATACCGGGAATGATGATCAGCAGGCCCGGCCCCTTCACCGCCTGGAAGCGGCCAAGGAAGAACACCACCCCGCGCTTGTATTCGGGAAGGATGCGGATCGACGCTGCCAGCAGCATGACCAGCAGGACGACCGGAACGAGATAGGAAATCAACATGGCTTGCTCTCCTTCGATGTGTCCGGCGACGGCAGGGCCGATACCGGGAAACGTGCCAGAGCCTCAGGACGAGGCGTCGAGCGGCTCGACCTCCAGGGTCAGGCCATCGACCGCTGTTACGCGTACTGCCTGACCTCGCGTCAACGGACGGGTGCTGCGGGCATTCCAGCGCTCCCCCATCAGCCGCACATGGCCTTGTCCCGCGAAATCCTCGAGTACCCTGGCCTCGCTGCCGACGAGTTCTTCCTGGCCAGTCCGGGGCACGCGGCGACGC
Organism: Halomonas sp.; assembly: GCF_031581305.1. Lineage (GTDB taxonomy): Bacteria > Pseudomonadota > Gammaproteobacteria > Pseudomonadales > Halomonadaceae > Halomonas. The sequence continues at coordinate 4,192 of NZ_JAVLBC010000077.1, read as the reverse complement.
AACCCGATGAAGCGTGTGACCACCCACAGCATCAGGCCCGCCGCCAGTAGGGCGGTACCGCCGATCATCGGTAGCGAGATATTCAGGTTATCTGCATCCATCAGCATCACCGATCCGATCACGAAGGCGGCGATGCCGCCTATCCCGAGAACGCCGAAACTGGGCATCAATGCCTCGCCCACGATCAGCCCCAGCCCCACCAGGATCAACGCCAGGCCAGCGTAGTTGACCGGCAATACCTGGAAGGCGAACAGCGCCAGCAGCAGCGAGATAATGCCGATGGTCCCCGGCACCAGGCCGCCCGGATTGGACAGTTCGAAGATCAGCCCGTAGAAGCCGATGATCATCAGGAAATAGGCGACGTTGGGATTGGTAATCACCGCCAGCAGCTTGGTACGCCAATCCGGGGCGAAACGCTCGATGGCGAGATCGGCCGTGGCCAGGGTGCGCTCGCCATTCTCCATCACCACCGTGCGCCCGTCGATCTGCGCCAGCAGGTCTTCCAGGTTGGTGGCCACCACATCGATAACGTTCTGCTCCAGGGCTTCCCGGGCGGTAAGGTTGACCGCCTCGCGCACGGCCTGCTCCGCCCACTCGGCATTGCGATCATGGCGCTCGGCCAGCGAGCGGATATAGGCCACCGCGTCCTCCAGCACCTTGCGCTCCATGGCCGTCTCGCCACGTCGCCGGTCGTCGTCACCGCCGTCTTCGCCGGCCCCGCCTTCAGCGTCGGCCGCCTCGCCACTGGCGCTCCCCTCGTCGTCGGTTGCCGGTTCGTCCATCTCCTCGGTCTCCTGTGCTCGGGCCCCACCTTTGCCACCCTCGTCATCATCGCCGAATCCCGGCAGACCACCACCGCCGATCTGCACCGGGGTCGCCGAACCGAGATGGGTCGACGGCGCCATGGCCGCCACGTGGCTGGCATAGAGCAGGTAGGCACCGGCGCTGGCCGCCCGGGCACCCGCCGGCGAGACATGGATAGCAACCGGCACGCTGGAGGTGAGCATGGCACGGATCATCGAACGCATCGAGGCATCGAGACCGCCGGGGGTATCCATCTCGACCACGACCAGCTCGGCATCGCGCTCTTCGGCGAGTTCCAGGCCACGCTGGAAATAGTCGCTGATGGCCGGCCCGATGGCACCATCGACCGTCATCACCAGGGCGGTGCGCTCGCCCTGCTGCGCCTGAGCCTGCCAGGCCAGCAGGGCGCCAAGCGCGATACACAGCAGGCTGGTCAGCATCAGGATGCGCCCGGTCATGCCCCTGCGATATGGATTCGTCATCTCGTGCCCACCCTGTCGAACCTTCCTCTGAGAACATCATGAAAGGCCAGTGGTTCAGTCGTTACCGATAACAGGGTAGGCAGTGGACCCGTGGGCGGCAACAGCCTGCGTCCAGTCGAACGGCAGGAGATGCCATCGTCCCTGGGCCCGCCAGCTGGCGGGCCCAGGGACGATGGCAGAGAGAGCAGAGGGAAGAGAAGAGCGCCTTCAGCGCCGCAAGCCGGGCTCAGAGATCATGCGGTTCACCAGCAACCCGCTTCTGCACCTCCACCATGTAGGCCGCCAGCGACGTCAACGCTTCGCTGCCCCACGCCAGTGGCTCGGCCGCCATCGGTGAAACCATGCATATCTGCACCATCTCGTCGGCGTGCACGTCCGACATGCCGAACTGGTTGGCAGCCATCGCCACCCGATGGGGGAAGGGCTGCTCGAATGTCGGGTTGTAGCCCATGTCCTGACCGTCACTGCCGTGACAGCTCGCGCAGGCAAGGCCGTTGCTGCTCAATGAGGTGTCGTAGTAGAGCGCCTCGCCGCGGGCCAGCATCTCCCGGGGATTGTCGCCGGCCTCGCTGTAGGCCGGCGAATACCCCTCGGGCCTGGCCACCGCGGCGCTGGCGCCGCCCTCGGCTTCGCCTTCCGCCTTACCTTCGGCTTCACCCTCTGCCTCGGCCTCGCCTTGTGCCTCTCCCTGGGCTTCTCCCTCGGCTTCACCCTGCGCCTCAGTAGCGCCCTCTGCGTGGTTGCTGGCCAGCATCAGGGACGCCTCGGAAGGCGAGGTAACGTCGGCAACGGCCGCGTCATCGCCTGCCGAGGCCTGCAGGACAGCCCCTCCCGCCACCAGGGCGAGCAGCGGCGCCGTGTAGGCCAGTTGCCGATTCAGACGACCCAGGAGCTTGCGGCGTTTATCATCATGCTGTGACATATTGTTCACCTTCGCTTGTGTCCATCCAGGAGATATCCGGAGCCTCGCTCCACCGTTACACAACAACGGCTCTACTCTGTCGGTGACGATGCCCCAGGCTTACAGATGGTCGACATGCAGCAGGCCACCGGAGGGCCTCCGCCGCCGGGAAAGACGCCATCACCCCGATATGTAAGGAACGCCTTGTGCCGAACGACCCTCCATCACCGACCGCAAGAACATCACCCGAGGAGTGTCATGCTGGATACCGTCGTTCGCCCCGCTTCGCCACAGACCCGGCCGGATCTCTGCCATCCCCTGACAGTGGCCCTTCGCCAGACCGGCCATGACGCGGACATTCAGGCCATGTACCCGATGGCCGAAACGGGCCTGGCCCACCACCATGTGTGGCTCGAGCGGGAACAGATCGACTGGGTGGCGCGGTTGCCCAAGCAGAGCCAGATGCGACTCGACCCCGCCGCCAACCTCGACTACCAGGCGGCCTGCTTCGACCGCGCCAGCCAGGGCGGCCATGCCCCCTCCCTGCACGGCATCCTCCCGCCCGGCCCGGCGCTGCCGCGCGGCGGGCTGCTGGTCAGTGCCATCCGGGGTCGCCCGGCGCGACTCCCGGATGACCTTCCCGATATCGCCGAGGCGCTGGCCAGCTTCCATGCGCTGGAGGTGCCTGATGCCGAGGCGCGCCCGCCACTGCTGTCTCCCGCCGACCCCTGGGCGGCGATGCTCGAGGAGGTCAGGGACCAGGCGCGCTTCCTCGACCGAGCCGGGCTGGAAGCGGACACCCGAGCGCTGATCGAGATCGAACTGGCCGCCCTGCCGGAACGGCTGCCTCCCGGGCCTGGCGCCGAGCCGCAACTGATCAGCTTCGATGCCCATCCCGGCAACTTCCTGGTCACCGAGTCCGGACGCGCGGTGCTGGTGGACCTGGAGAAATGCCGCTACGGCCTGGTGGGCTTCGACCTGGCTCACGCCAGCCTCTACACCTCGACGACCTGGGACCTGCAGAGCTGCACCGAACTGCGCCCCGCCGAGGTAGCCGCCTTCTACCGTCACTGGATCGCTGCCACGGGCTTCGATGGAGAGGCCGCCACGCTGCTGGCGAGCCGGCGGGCCATGTGGCTCTGGTCCCTGACCTGGTGCGCAAAGTGGCGAGCCAGTAACCTTCGCTCCCGGGACGCCCATGCCCGCGGCGAGGACTGGTCCGCCGAGCTGAGCGACGATGCGCTGATCGCCCATGTCCGCGACCGGGTCGACCATTATCTTTCCGTGGCCGTGATCGAACACGTGCGGCAGGAGAATCGCGAGTTGGCCCGCCTCCTCTCTCCCCAGGCCCACGAGTGACCCTCCCTGCATGAACGAGCGCAGACAATATCTCTCTCAACGTCTCCCTGACCAAAGGAACCCACGATGCGCACCTTCTTTCCCCGACTCGCCTCCCTTGTGCCGACACTGCTGCTCCCCGCCACAGCGCTGCAGGCCGCACCCGACCCGGCCGCTTGGGAAGCCGTACTCGACGAGGCGCGTGGCCAGGCAGTCTACTGGTATGCCTGGGCCGGTGAGCAGCGCACCAACGACTATATCGACTGGGTTGCCGGGCGGGTCGAGGAGCAGTTCGATATCGCGCTCACCCATGTCAAGATCGGCGACACTAGCGAGGCGGTCTCCCGAGTACTGGCGGAAAAGCAGGCTGGCAACCATGACGATGGCAATGTCGACCTGATCTGGATCAATGGCGAAAACTTCGCCACCATGAAGGCCAACGACCTGCTGTTCGGCCCCTTCGCCGCGTCGCTGCCGAACTTCGCGCTCACCCACCCCGAGCACAACCCCGAAGTGATCACCGACTTTACCCTGCCCACCGAGGGATACGAGTCCCCCTGGGGCCGGGCACAGATCACCTTCTACTACAACAGCGACGAGGTCGCGGCCCCCCCCCAGGATATCCCTGCCTTGCGGGCATGGGCCGAGGCCAACCCCGGGCGCTTCA
>NZ_JAVLBC010000076.1:0-14094 GCF_031581305.1 Halomonas sp. | reverse complement strand
GGGGCGGGCATCGAGGAGGCCCTAACTCGGTTCCTGGACTTCGTCGGCAATCGACCGCTGGTCGGCTGGTACCTGGACTTCGACTTGGCGATGCTCAACCGCTATTTGCGCCCCCTCTTCGGCTTCAACTTGCCCAATGCCGGCATTGACGTGGCGCAGACCTACCAGCGCCAGCTGCGCCGTAGCCATCCCGAGCTGGATATCCGGCCGCGCTTCGAGCAGGTGGCCGAACGCCTGGGGGTGCCGGTCATGGGCCGCCATACCGCCCTGGGCGACGCCGTCACCACGGCCTTGATTCACCTTCGCCTGGCGCGTGGTCCCATGCTGGCGGCGCGGTTCTGCTGATCGGGTGCGCTTCGCCTGGCCATGGCGAGGGTGGTAAGATGGCGCCCGTCATTTCCAGCCGCCCAGGCAGTGCCCGAGACCATGCAAGACGCCCTGATGTTCACCCCCCGTGACGCCGCCATACACGCTGGCCCCCCTTCCAGTAAGTCCGCGTCGACCCTCGAGGAGCTCGATGCGCGAGGCAGGCGCGAGTTCAACAAGCTCCAGAAGCGCCTGCGCCGCCAGGTGGGCAATGCGATCATCGATTACGGGATGATCCATGAGGGTGACCGGGTAATGGTCTGCCTGTCCGGGGGCAAGGACAGCTACACGCTGCTGGAGATCCTGCGCAACCTGCAGCGCAACGCCCCGGTGGCTTTCTCGCTGGTGGCGGTGAACCTCGATCAGAAGCAGCCCGGTTTTCCGGAGCATGTGCTGCCCGAATACTTGGAGGGCATCGGCGTCGAGTACCATATCCTCGAGCGTGACACCTACTCGGTAGTCAAGGAGAAGACGCCCGAGGGCAAGACCACCTGTGCCCTCTGCTCACGACTGCGGCGGGGCTCGCTCTACGGCTTCGCGGAAGAGATCGGTGCCACCAAGGTGGCGCTGGGGCACCACCGCGAGGACATCCTCGAGACGCTGTTCCTCAACATGTTTTTCGGCGGCAGCCTCAAGGCGATGCCACCCAAGCTGCTCTCCGACGATGGCCGGAATATGGTCATTCGCCCGCTGGCCTACTGCCGGGAAGCGGATATCGCCGAGTTTGCCCAGCTGATGGACTTCCCGATCATTCCCTGCAACCTCTGCGGCTCCCAGCCCAACCTGCAGCGCCAGGTGGTCAAGGAGATGTTGGCCGAATGGGAGAAGACCCATCCCGGCCGTCTCGAGAGCATGTTCAAGGCGGTCACTAATGTGGCGCCCTCGCAGCTGGCCGACCGTGCGCTCTTCGACTTCGCCGGCCTCGAGGAGAAGCAGGCGCAGAGACAGGCCGACCGGATCGATATCCATCAGGAGCTGTAAGCGTTACGCCGTAAGCGGCAAGACAATCGCCCCCGTGACCTTGTCACGGGGGCGATTCGATTCAGGCTGGCTTCGAGCTTCGAGCTTCGAGCTTCGAGCTTCGAGCTTCGAGCTTCGAGCTTCGAGCTTCGAGCTTTAGTGCACGCCCTCCTCCTCGGCCACTTCGATCAGCGCTTCCAGGTCGAGGATATTGACCTCGCGGCCTGAGACGGCCACCAGTCCCTGTGATTGGAAGCGGCCCAGGATGCGGCTAACGGTCTCCACGGCCAGCCCCAGGTAGTTGCCGATGTCCGCCCGGGACATGGAGAGCCGGAAGCTGTAGGGGGAGTAGCCGCGACGGCGGAAGCGGTCGGAAAGGCCGGTGAAGAAGGAGGCCAGACGCTGATCGGCGGTCTTGCGCGAGAGCAGGCGCATCATGCGGCGGTCGTCTCGCATCTCTTTGCTCATGCTGCGGTAAAGCTGGCCACGGAGTTCGGGCAGCGACTCAGAGAGGGCGTCGAGCCGGTCGAAGGGAATTTCGCACACCGTGGTGGTCTCCAGAGCAACGACCGTGCCGGGATAGCGCTCCTCGTCGATGCCGTCCAGTCCCACCAGTTCGCTGGGCAAGTAGAAGTTGGTCAGCTGGTCCTCACCACTGCCTTCGGTGGTCACCTGCTTGAGGCTGCCGGAGCGCACCGCGAAGACACTGGTGAAGGGGCTGCCTTGGCGGAACAGCGACTCGCCTTTCTTCAGCGGCGCCCGGCGCCGGATGATGGCGTCGAACTGGTCCATGTCCTTGACCTCGAGCGCCAGGGGCAGGCAGAGCGAACTCAAGCTGCATGTCTGGCAGCGGGCCTCGTTCAGCAGTGAACGGCGCCTGCCAGTCGCGGTGTCGGGCATGCTTTCCTCCATGAATGATGACTCTGGTCACAGTATGGAGGATTGTCGTCCACCGGCAAAGCACCCCTTGGGAGGTACTTCCCCCGCGCAAACGGGCGATACCCTGCATCGTACCGGTCAGGGGGCACGCGCGTCGAAGGTCGCGGCCAGGCGGTGGACGAGCAGCCTCCCCCCCGGTGTGACCTCGAGACGCTGGCCGTGCCGCTTCACCAGACCGTCCCGCTCGGCCGGCGCCAGCCGGGCGAGGGCATCGGCAAGGTGCATGCCGGCATCCAGGTCGAAGGCCTGCCCCAGGTCGTCCAGGTCCAGGCGCATGTCGCACATCAGGTGCTCGATGGCGTGGGCCCGCAGGCGGTCGTCATCGGTCAGTCGCAGGCCGCGTTCTACCGGCAGCTGGCTGGCATCGAGTCGCGTTTCGTAGTCGCTCAGGGTCATGGGGTTGCGGGCGGCGATGCCGCCTAGCCGGCTGAGGGCGCCCACGCCAAGACCCAGGTGGTCACAGGGGGCAAGCGCGCTGTAGCCGTTCAGGCTGCGCGACAGCCGACCCCGGGCTTGAGCCTTGGCGAGCGGGTCGTCCGGACGGGCGAAGACCTCCATACCGATGTGCACGTAGCCGGCATCGGCCAGCATCGAGAGGGCGGTGTCGAGGATGGCCAGCTGCTCTGTCGTCGGCGGCAGTTCCTCGGCCCGGATTCGGCGCTGGGCCGTGAAGCGCTCGGGCCGGTGGGCATAGTGGAACAGCGAGAGGCGGGCCGGAGCCATGGCGATAACCTGCTCGAGGGTCTCGGCAAAACTCTCTCGCGTCTGGCCGGGCAGGCCATGCATCAGTTCCAGTCCCAGGGAGCGAAAGCCTAACCGGTGGGCCTCGTCGATCAGCTGTTCGGTGAGCACCCGGGGTTGGTAGCGGTTGATGGCGCGCTGGACCCGCGGGTCCAGGTCCAGAACCGACAGGCTCAGGCGGTTGAAGCCCAGGGCCTGGAGATGACGCAGAGTGAAGACATCGGCGTCCCGGGGGTCGACCTTGATGCTGTAGTCGCGGTGGCGCGAGCCTGACAGCCCGAAGCGCGCATCGAGCCGGTCAATCAGGTCGCTCATCTGGTTCAGGGTCAGGAAGGTCGGGGTACCGCCGCCCCAGTGCAGCTGCGTGATCTCCCGTGAGCCCTCCAGGTGCTGCGAGGTCAGTACCATCTCTCGGTCGAGCCGCGACAGGTAGGACTCGGCGCGCCGGGGGCTCTCCGCGGTGACCCGAGTGCAGGCACAGTGGTGGCAGCTATGGCGGCAGAAAGGCACGTGCACATAGAGCGACAGGCCCTGTCCGCTGGCGTTGCTGCGCGCCAGCGCAGCCGTGAAGTCCTCTTCCGAGAACGCCGTGGTGAAGCTATCGGCACGGGGATAGCTGGCGTAGCGCGGCCCGCCAGCACCATGACGGCGAAGCACGCCCGCGTCGCGCAGGGCAGTACCGCGGGGGCGGGCGTCGACGGCGGCTCGAGCGGACATGGGCGGCACTCCGGGGGTTGAACGTGACTTCATACTAGCGCCGGGCGCCGGGGGTCGCGTTGAGCTGTGTCAAGCGAAGCGGAATTCTTGCAGGAGCTATCGCCGGATCAGCCTCGAGCGACAGATAGATCTGTAATAGTTTTGGGATTCACGCAGGCGGTTAGTGGCCCGCCGAGACGGGCAGCAGCGTCCACAGCTGCCAGAGGGCAAAGGCGATGATCGACAGTGCCGCGACGCTGCGCGTGGCGCGGTGGCGGATCAGAGCGCCGAGCTGACGGGCGGCCAGCCCGGTAGCCAGCAGGGCCGGCAGGGTGCCGAGACCGAAGGCGCCCATCAGGGCGGCGCCGTACCAGGGGTCGGCGATCGCCAGGCTCCAGGCGAGCATGGAGTAGACCAGTCCGCAGGGAAGCCACCCCCAGACCGCCCCGAGGGCCACGGCCTGAGGCACCTTGACCACGGGCATCAGTCGGCGGCCGAGCGGCTCGAGGTGCTTCCAGAGTCGTCGTCCCACGGCCTCGACGCGGAGGAGTCCTTTCCACCAGTCGGCGATGTAGAGCGCCATCAGGATCAGCATCACCGCTGCCAGGACCTGCAGGGCCAGACGTGCCTCGGGGGTGAGAGCAACCAGCGTGCCGAGTCCTGCCACCAGCGCGCCGGCCACCATGTAGCTGATGATCCGGCCCAGGTTGTAGCCGAGCAGCAGTCCTGTCAGGCGTGCCGGGCTTCGCATGCTGGGCGGAACGGCGAAGGTGAGGGCGCTCATGATGCCGCCACACATGCCGATGCAGTGGGCACCACCGAGCAGGCCGAAGACGAAGGCGGCGGCAAGCGGCGGCAGGTCGAGGCCGGTGGGATCCATCAGGTTCGGCGTGTCTCGTCGTCGCCTGCAGCGTCCCGTCCGGGGTTCTGCCGGTCGTCCTTCGGGCGGTCGTTTTCATCCTCGTCGAAGAGAATGCGGTAGGCGGGGCCCTCCAGGTCCTCGAACTGGTCGTGCTTGACGGCCCAGAAGAAGGCCCAGACGGCCAGTCCCAACAGGATCAGCGAGAGGGGGATCAGCAGGTAGAGGATGCTCATGCGTTCACCAGTCTCGGGGCGTCGTTGTCGACCAGTCGCGAGGGGGTGTCTCGGTTGAGGCGGAGGGCATTGCCGACGACGACCAGTGAACTTGCCGACATGCCGATGGCCGCCAGCCAGGGCGGCACGAACCCCATTGCCGCCAGGGGCAGCGCCGAGACGTTGTAGACCAGCGACCAGGCCAAGTTCTGGCGGATGATTCGTCGAGTGGCGCGGCTTGTCTCGATGGCCTCGACGATACGCCCCAGGCGCGGGCCGAGCAAGACGGCATCGGCGCGGGTGCGTGCCAGGTCGGTGGCGCTGTTCATGGCGATCGCCACGTCGGCGCCGGCCAGTACCGGCACATCGTTGATGCCATCACCGACCATCGCGACCCGCTCGCCGCTGGCCTGCAAGGCCTGGAGACGGGCGAGCTTGTCCTCTGGGGTGGCAGCCGCCTTCCAGGTGTCGATGCCCAGGCGTCGGGCCATGTCCGCGACGGCCGAGGAGGTGTCCCCGGAGAGCAACTCCACCGCCAGGCCACGCGCCTGCAGGGTCTTGACCGTTTCCCGAGCATCCTCCCGTATGCGGTCGTTGAGGGCGAACCAGGCCCGTGGTTGACCCTCTTCGGCCAACAGGAGCCACTGCCCGTCGCCGGGCAGGGAAGGGGGATCCTCGGGGATGGCGAACTCGGGCTTGCCGAGCCGCCAGCGGCCATGGTCGATCCTGCCCTCCAGGCCTTGTCCAGGGCGGCTTAGGACGTCGACGGCCGTGACGCTGACGTCACGGAAGGGACGGAAGGCCCGCGCGATGGGGTGTTCCGACTGCGCCTCCAGGGCGGCGGCCACGCTGCGTACTCGGTCCTCGTCGAGCGCGTCGTCCGGTTCACCGATCAGGCGGGTCTCGACCAGACTCATTTCGCCGCTGGTCAGGGTCCCGGTCTTGTCGAAGACCACCCGGTCGAGCTGCGACAGTGTCTCCAGGGCGTCGGCACGGGTGATCAGCACGCCGCGGCGATGCAGGCGGCCATGACCGGCGGTCAAGGCCGTGGGGGTGGCCAGGGCCAGGGCGCAGGGACAGGTGACTACCAGCACCGACAACGTGACCCAGAGCACCCGGTCGGGGTCGATAAACCACCAGGCAACGGCCACCCCGAAGGAGATCAGCAATACCTGGAGCACGAAGTGGTGCGCCATGCGTGCCGCCAGTTGGGCGATTCGTGGCCGGCTGGCGAAGGCGCGGTCGGTAAGGTCGATGATGCTGGCAACTCGGGCATCGGCGCCGGCGTGGGTGACGCATACCGTCAAGGGACTCTCGATGTTCTGGCTGCCGCCGGTCACGCGCTCGCCGACCCCGCGAGTCACCGGCAGGTACTCCCCAGTGAGCATGGATTCGTCGAGGCTCGACTCGCCTGACTCGATCACCCCGTCGGCCGGCACGCCATGGCCGGGCTTGACCAGCACCCGGTCGCCCGTGGTGAGCTCGGTGGCGGGCAGGATGCGCTCCTCGCCCTCATCGGTGAGGCGAATCGCCGAGAGGGGCAGGGCGCCGGAAAGGGCATTGCCGCTGTGCCCGCTGCGGCGTCGGGCCCGGCCCTCCACATAGCGGCCGAAGAGCAGGAAGAAGGTGAACATGGCCGCCGAGTCGAAATAGACGTCGCCGTGGCCGGCGATCACCGCATAGCCGCTGGCCAGGTAGGCACCGCCGATGGCCAGCGACACCGTCACGTCCATACCCAGTACCCGCGTCCGGAGGTCGCGCAGGGCGTTGCGGAAGAAGGGCTGGGCCGAGAACAGCACCACCGGCGTTGCTAGCGCAAAGGAGAGCCAGTGAAAGAGAGCGAGGAAGTCGGCACTGATTTCGTCGGGACCGGACACGTAGATGGGGATCGAAAACATCATTACCTGCATCATCCCCACGGCGGCGACGATCAGACGGCGCACGTTCATACGCTCCTCATGCTGCAGGCGTTGCTGCGCCGCATCGGGTTCCCAGGGCTGGGCCGGATAGCCAATGCCGGCCATTTCGGCCAGGATCCGCGATAGGGCAACTCGCTGGGGATCCCAGCTGACTCGCAGGCGATGGTGGGAAAGGTTGACGGCGCTGGCGGTGATGCCGTCCAGCGCGTTGAGGCGGTGCTCGATCAACCAGGCACAGGCAGCGCAGGTGATGCCGTCCACGGCGAGCGTGGCATGCACCGACCCGTCGTCCTTGTCGGAGTGCACGAAGCGTGCCTGCAGCCCTGGATCGTCGAAGACCGCCCAGGTCTCGGCCTTGGCCGCCTGGCGGTCGTCAGGTCGTTCGGGCAGCTCGGTGCGGAAGCGGTAGTAGCTCGCCAGGCCGCCGTCGACGATGGCATGGGCCACGGCCTCGCAGCCGGGGCAGCAGAGCGGATGGCGCACCTCGTCCAGTGTGATCGACCAGGGGGCATCTGTCGGCACCGGGTTGCCACAGTGGTAGCACGCGTTGACTGCGTCTGGCGTCTCGAGGAGTTGGGGCATGATGTCTCGTCGGAGGCGCTAGAGGCCCGGCGTCAGGGTGACCTCGTCGTCGCTGGGGAATCGGGCCTCGCCGGTCAGGCGCCATTCGGCGTCCTGCCCCTCGGAGGGCTGCAGCTGCAGGTACCAGCGATAGTGCAGCGGCTCGTCGATCATGCCTACATAACGCCCGTTGCGGACATGCTCGAGGCTGAGCGAGCGGTCACGGTCACTGTCGGTGGGAAAGATCAGCGCAAGATGCAGACGCTCCGGACGTCGCTCTCCCTGCAGGTCGACGACGATGTCGCCGGTGCGATCATCGGCGCGCATCATTGCCTCGAGGCCCAGCGTCTTCGCAAGCTCCTGCTTGGCCAGCTGCTCATTGATGGCCAGGCCCTCCTTGTAGTAATCATCGCCCACCGACCCGTCATAGTAGCGGATCGACAGCGTCAGGTAGATCAAGCTGAAGGTGATCGAGGAGGCCAGCAGGCCGATCAGGAACCAGGGCCAGAACTGCTTGTACCACGGTGGGATGTTCTCGTGTTCCGCGCTCATTCAGCGGGTCTCTCCTACGAAACGGATGTCGCGTTCAACGGCAATGTCGGCATTCAGGGCCTCCAGCCGTAGCATGATTTCGGCGCTGGGCCGGTCGATGGCCTCGGGAGGCACGCTGGCCTGGATCACCAGTTGGCGCGAATCGCTGGCGGGCACGCTGACCTCATGGGTATCGAGCGTCAGGCCGGGAAGGCCTGATGCCTCCAAGCGGTAGTCATGCGCCTGATTGTCGAGATTGCGCACCGTCAGGGTATACACGTTGCTGATGCGTCCGTCTCGGGTGATCTGGAACAGCTGATTGCGATCACGTTCCACGTCGAGTCCCAGCGGCGTGCGGTCCGCGACCGCCCAGGCGAAGACGCTGATCATCACCAGCAGAGCGGCCAGGTAGCCCATCAGACGTGGCCGCAGGATGTGCGTCGGCTTGCCTTCCAGGGCGTTTTCGGTGGTGTAGCGGACCAGTCCGCGGGGGTAGCCCATCTTGTCCATCACGCTGTCACAGGCATCGATGCAGGCCGCGCAGGTGATGCATTCGTACTGCAGACCATCGCGGATATCGATGCCGGTGGGGCAGACCTGCACGCAGAGATCGCAGTCGATGCAGTCGCCGTGGCCGGCGGCATGAGCCTCCTCGTGGCTGAGGCTCTTCTTGCGCGGGCCGCGAGGCTCACCGCGGGCCGCGTCGTAGGAGACGATCAGGGTATTACGGTCGAACATCACCGACTGGAAGCGCGCATAGGGGCACATGTAGATGCACACCTGTTCACGCAGCCAGCCGGCATTGAGGTAGGTGAAGACCGTAAAGAAGCCGACCCAGAAGTAGGACCAGCCGTGGGCCTCGAGGGTGGGTAGCTCCACCACCAGGTCGCGGATGGGCGTGAAGTAGCCGACGAAGGTGACGCCGGTGGCCAGCGCAATCAGCAGCCAGATGGCGTGCTTGGCCGACTTGCGCCACAGTTTGTCGCGGTCCATCGGCTGCTTGTCGAGCTTGATTCGGCGGTTGCGCGACCCCTCCAGGCGATGTTCGACCCAGATGAACAGGAAGGTCCAGACGCTCTGCGGGCAGGTATAGCCGCACCAGACGCGACCGGCGAACACCGTGATGAAGAACAGGCCGAAGGCGCAGATGATCAGCAGCCAGGAGAGCAGCATGAACTCCTGGGGGTAGAAGGTGGCCGAAAAGATGTGGAACTCGCGGCCGGGAAGATCGAACCAGATCGCCGGCCTGTCCCCCCAGGGTACCCAGGGCAACAGGAAGAAGGCCAGCATCAGGGCCCAGTTGGATGCGCGGCGCAGGCGCTGAAAGAAGCCCTTGATCTCGCGCACGTAGATGTGGCGTCGGCTGGCGTACATCTGCTGGGTAACCGCTTGCTGCGGTGTGTGATGCTCCACAGGATCCGGGGTGACATCGCGGGTCGGGATCTTCTCGCTCATGGCAGGCTCACGGCTGGCAAGGAGGGCAGGGCCGAAGGGCCGCTGGTATGGGCCATATTGTATCGGGGTGGGCTCACAACGAGAAAGGGTGCGACCGGAGGCCGCACCCTTTCAAGTCTGTGGTGCTCGTCTCAGTCCTTGAAGCGTAGGCTATAGACATAGGCAGCGACGAGGTGGACCTTGTCCTCGCCGATGTAGGCGGCCTGGGCCGGCATATGGCCGTTGCGGCCGTTGCGCAGTGTCTGGCGCACCGAGTCGGCCAGTGACTGGCCGGGTGCCCGATAGAGCCATGCATCATCGGTCAGGTTGGGCGCGCCCAGGGCCTGGTTACCGGTGCCGTCGGGCATATGGCAGGCCGCACACACCGAGGCAAAGGTCGCCGCACCCTGCTTGGCGCGTTCCTGGTCCTCGGTATTGCCGGAGAGCGACAGCACGTGCTGGGTGACATTCTCGATGTTCTCGCTGCCCAACTGCTGCCAGGACGGCATCAGGCCGTTACGCCCGTTGGTGAGGGTCTGGACGATATTCTCCGGCGCACCGCCATACAGCCAGGCATCGTCGGTCAGGTTGGGGAAGCCGTAGCCGCCCTGGGCGCCCGAGCCATGGCAGACCGCGCAGTTGTTGAGGTAGATGCGCTCGGCGACCTGCATGGCCTCGCCGTCCTTTGCCAGTTCCGGGATCGGGATCTCCTGATACTGGGCGAAGATCGGTGCGAAGCGCTCCTCGGCGCGTGCCACTTCCTCCTCCCACTGGTTCTCCTGGGTCCAGCCCAGAACGCCGGCGAAGTTGCCGAGGCCCGGATAGAGCACCAGATAGCCGAGAGAAAAGACGATGGTGCCGATATAGAGCTGCAACCACCAGCGCGGCAGCGGATTGTCATACTCCTCGATGCCATCGGCGGCATGGCCGGTGGTCTCGACGTTGCCTTCGGCATCGGGGGTCTTGTCGGTCTTGCGGTTGGCATAGAGCAGCCAGAAGGCAATCCCGATGGAGCCCAGCGTGATGACAATGATCCAGGCGCTCCAGAAGCCGGAAAGGGAGTCACCCCATAAATAGTTCATGTGTTCTTGTCTCCCCTGTCATGACGGGAATCGGCCTCGCGCGAGGCGCTCGTGTCACGGTTCGCTGGTGCATCATCCTCGTCGGCGAAGGGCAGGTTCTTCGCCTCGTTGAAGTCCTTGGTGCGCCGCTTCGAATAGGCCCACAGGGTGAGCCCGATGAAGGCGATGATCAGGATGCCCGTGATGATGCCACGGAAGGTTCCAGTATCCATAGTCAGCGTGTGCCCTCGAGCACGGTGCCAAGCTGTTGCAGATAGGCGATCAGTGCGGTGATCTCCTGCACACCGCGCACCTCGCTACCGGCGTTCTCGATCTGCTCGTCGGTATAGGGCACACCGAGGGCCCGTAGGGCGCGCATCTTCTTCGGCGTGTCCTCGCCATCGAGGGTGTTCTCGAACAGCCACGGATAAGCGGGCATGACCGACTCCGGGACCACGTCGCGCGGATTGTAAAGGTGGGCGCGGTGCCAGTCGTCGCTGTAGCGCCCACCGACCCGGGCCAGATCCGGCCCGGTGCGCTTGGACCCCCACAGGAAGTTGTGGTCGTAGACCGACTCGCCGGCCACGCTGTAGTGGCCATAGCGTTCGGTTTCGGCGCGGAAGGGGCGAACCATCTGTGAGTGACAGCCGACGCAGCCCTCGCGGCGATAGATGCCGCGGCCTTCCAGCTCCAGCGCGGAGAGCGGCTCGAGCCCCTCGACGGGTTCGGTCGTCTGTTTCTGGAAGAACAGTGGCACGACCTCGGCCATGCCGCCGAAGCTGATCACCACCAGGATCAGTACGGCAAGCAGGCCGACGTTCTTTTCGACGATCTCGTGTCTCATTGGTGTCGGTTTCCCCGTTGGCTCAGGCAGTCTGCGGAATCGGTTGACGGGCGCCTTCGCCGCGCCGGACAGTCATGAAGACGTTGAAGGCCATGATCAGCATGCCTGTCACCCAGCACAGGCCGCCGATCAGGCGCACGATATAGCCCGGGCCACTGGCCTCCACGGATTCGACGAAGGTGTACATCAGAGTGCCGTCGGGATTGATGGCGCGCCACATCAGGCCCTGCAGGATACCGTTGACCCACATGGCCGCGATATAGAGCACGGTACCGATCGTGGCCAGCCAGAAGTGCACGGCGATCAGGTTCACCGAGTGCATCTCGGTGCGTCCGAAGAGGCGCGGGATCAGGTGGTACATGGAGCCGATGGTGATCATTGCCACCCAGCCCAGAGCGCCGGCATGCACGTGCCCGATGGTCCAGTCGGTGTAGTGGGACAGCGCATTGACGGTCTTCACCGCCATCATTGGCCCCTCGAAGGTGGACATGCCGTAAAAGGAGAGGGCCACTACCAAAAAGCGCAGGGTCGGGTCGGTCCGCAGCTTATGCCAGGCACCCGAGAGGGTCATCATGCCGTTGATCATGCCGCCCCAGGAGGGGGCCAGCAGGATGATGGACATGATCATGCCCAGCGACTGGGCCCAGTTGGGCAGGGCGGTGTAGTGCAGGTGGTGCGGGCCGGCCCACATGTAGACCATGATCAGCGCCCAGAAGTGGACGATGGACAGGCGATAGGAGTAGACGGGGCGTTCGGCCTGCTTGGGCACGAAGTAGTACATCATCCCCAGAAAGCCGGCAGTCAGGAAGAAGCCCACTGCATTATGGCCATACCACCACTGCACCATGGCGTCGATGGTGCCGGCGTAGATGGAGGTGGAGTACATGGGGGTGACCGGAATGGCCGCGTTGTTGACGATATGCAGCACCGCCACAGTCAGGATGAAGGCGGCGAAGAACCAGTTGGCCACGTAGATGTGGGAGGTCTTGCGCAGCTTGATGGTGCCCAGAAAGACAATGGCATAGCTGATCCAGACGACGGCGATCAGGATATTGATCGGCCATTCCAGTTCGGCGTACTCCTTGGTGGTCGTCATGCCCAGCGGCAGCGTGATCACCGCCGAGAGGATCACCGCCTGCCAGCCCCAGAAGGTGAAAGCGGCCAGCTTGTCGCTGAACAGTCGGGTCTGGCATGTCCGCTGCACCACGTAGTAGGAGGTGGCGAACAGTGCCGAGCCGCCGAAGGCGAAGATCACGGCGTTGGTATGCAGGGGGCGCAGGCGGCCGAAGCTCGTCCAAGGCAGTCCCAGGTTCAGTTCCGGCCATACGAGCTGTGCAGCGAGGATGACACCGAGGGTCATGCCCACGATGCCCCACACCACCGTCATGATCGCGAACTGCCGAACTACCTTGTAGTTGTAGGTCGGGTGTTCAAGTGCTGTGCTCATGTCAGATTCCCATCGAACGCGGTTTGGGGGTAGCCCGCGACATTCTGCCTCGGGGCGACCTCCGCAGGATGATGCAGGTCTATAACCAATGCTGATTCTAGCGCAGGCGTGCGACAAGCTGAACACGCCAATGTGTTGATTCATGAACGCGAAGAGGTTGACATTGTCAGACCGTTTTTGTCGGGATTTGCTTCCCATCGACCGCGGGACCCTGCAGCGATTGCTGCGGGATGGTGAGTCCGGTGGCTGGACTATCGAGGGACTCGGCCCTCTGGAAGTGCGTGGAGAGTGCCGTGTGGGCCGGCTGCTGATGGCCCACGGTGCTGGTGTGGGCCAGGATTCAACCTTTCTGCAACGGTTGCGTGATGCGCTGGCCAGGGTGGGGGTTCAGACACTGGCCATCGAGTTCGCTTACTTGCAGCAGATGCGTCGCGAAGGTAAACGGCGACCGCCGCCGAGAGTCGACCGCCTGGTCGAAGAGCTGGCTCGCTGGTGCGACAGCGTGTCGCACCCGGATCTTCCTGCCCCCTGGCTGGGGGGCAAGTCGATGGGCGGGCGTGTCGCCAGTCAGCTGGCGGCTCGGGACGGTGCCCCCGGTCTGGTGCTGTGCGGCTACCCCTTCCATCCGCCCGGCAAGCCCGAGCGCCTTCGGCTCGCTCACTGGCCGATGCTGGCGTGTCCGACCCTGGTGGTGCAGGGCAGTCGAGATCCCTTCGGGACTCGCGACCAGGTGGCGGGCTATGAGCTTCCCCGCATTGCTCGGCTGCACTGGCTCGAGGACGGTGACCATGACTGGAAACCGCGTCGTGTTTCGGGCAGGACCCAAGCGGAGTTGATCGACGAAGGGGCAGAAATGATTGTCGCCTTCATGACGGCTCATGCCTGAAACTCCTGCGTGGCCTGCGCTGCAGGCAAGTCGATGAATGGGCGGGGGTTCTTTGCTCGCGGGTGTTCTCTGGGGGCGATGCGAAAAGCGTTGACATTGGCCGGGCCCCCTGTAGAATGCAGCGCCACGTGACCGGGGGTGGTTAGCTCAGCTGGGAGAGCACCAGCCTTACAAGCTGGGGGTCACAGGTTCGAACCCTGTACCACCCACCATCGCCTTGGCGATGCCCGATCATGTCGCAGGAAGAGTACAGCGGACCGGTAGTTCAGTTGGTTAGAATGCCGGCCTGTCACGCCGGAGGTCGCGGGTTCGAGTCCCGTCCGGTCCGCCATTTTCAGTAATAACCCCCAGATACAGAAGTATGTTGCGGACCGGTAGTTCAGTTGGTTAGAATGCCGGCCTGTCACGCCGGAGGTCGCGGGTTCGAGTCCCGTCCGGTCCGCCATTATGGTATGACGACAGCAGCAGCTTTGCAGTAACGCGTGGGTGATTAGCTCAGTTGGTTAGAGCACCAGCCTCACATGCTGGGGGTCACTGGTTCGAGTCCGGTATCACCCACCACGCGGACCGGTAGTTCAGTTGGTTAGAATGCCGGCCTGTCACGCCGGAGGTCGCGAGTTCGAGTCTCGTCCGGT
>NZ_JAVLBC010000075.1:0-14115 GCF_031581305.1 Halomonas sp. | reverse complement strand
CGTCGATCCGGCGATCCCGAAGGTACGGCCAGATGCGTCGCACCTCCTCGCTGCGTGTCATGTCCAGCGTCACCAGCATGCGCTCGGGCTCCTCGCCGGCATGGGCGAGCAGCTCGCCCTGGGGGCCGCAGATGAAGCTGCCGCCCCAGAAGTCGATGCCCGGCGTTGCCCCGGACGGGTCCGGCTCGTGGCCGACCCGGTTGGCGACGATGACCGGCAGGCCATTGGCCACGCCGTGGCTGCGCTGGATCAGTGTCCAGGCCTCCTTCTGTCGCTGCTTCTCCGGGGTGTCGTCCGGCGGATGCCAGCCGATGGCGGTGGGGTAGAGCAGCAGTTCCGCGCCGGCCAGGGCCATCAGCCGGGCGGCTTCCGGGTACCATTGATCCCAGCAGACCAGCACGCCGAGGCGGCCCAGCGAGGTGTCGATCGGCGTGAAACCTTGGTCGCGGGCAGCGTCCTGGTCGCCGGGGGTGAAGTAGAACTTCTCGTAGAAGCCCGGGTCGTCGGGGATGTGCATCTTGCGGTAGTGGCCCACGCGGCCGCGATCGCGGTCATAGACCACCGCGGTATTGTGGTAGAGGCCGGGCGCGCGGCGCTCGAACAGCGACCCTACCAGCACGATGCCGAGCTCTTCCGCCAGCGCCGCCAGTCGGGAGCCGGTCGGCCCGTCGAGAGGCTCGGCCAGGTCGAAGACGTCGGTGTCCTCGGTCTGGCAGAAGTAGTGGGTGGCGTGAAGCTCCTGGAGCATCACCAGCTGGGCGCCGGCGTTTGCCAGCTCGCGGATGCCGGCCTCGCTCTCGTCGAGGCTTTTGGCCTTGTCGGGCCAGGCGGGCTGCTGGACCAGCCCCACCTGTAGATGACGGGACATGAATGAGTCTCCTCGTGTATCAATGCTCGAGGCTAACCCGGCGACAGATTTCCGAGGGAGCGCTACCGACGCCCTGCGGCGCTCTTGCGTCCTGCGCCGCTTGCAGGGCCGGTGCTGGCCATCCATGGCCAGCCCGTTCGAAGCAGTGCTTCTCACCCCTGGCGCAGGCCCCCCTCTGTAACCGGTCCCCGGCGCTTCTTGCTTCAGGCAACGGGTGTATCCTGGGTGGCCAGGCTGCCGGCGGGCAGCTGCATGGTCAGGCAGTGCAGGCTGCCGTGCTGGCGAATCACGCTCAGGCAGTCGATGGGGATGATGTCACGGTCGGGAAAGGCCTCGCCCAGGGCTGCGAGGGCCCCGCTGTCGGCGGCATCGCCATAGACCGGCACCAGCACGGCGCCATTGATGATCAGGAAGTTGGCGTAGGTCGCCGGGAGTCGGTGGCCGTCCACCGGATCATGACAGGCGCGCGGCCAGGGCAGGGGCACCAGTCGGTAGGGCTCGCCGTCGGCGCAGCGCAGGGCACGCAGCTCGGCCTCCATGGCGGCCAGTGCCGGGTAGTGGGGGTCGGCCGGATCGTCGCAGCGCACATAGGCCAGGCTAGTCGGGTTGCAGAAACGGACCAGGGTATCCACATGGCTGTCCGTATCATCGCCCTCCAGATGGCCGTTCGCCAGCCACAGTACCCGCGTGACACCGAGCTCCGCCTTCAGGCGTGCCTCGAGGGCCGTCCGGTCGAGACTGGCATTGCGGTTGGGGTTGAGCAGGCAGGCTTCGGTGGTCAGCAGGGTACCCTCGCCATCGGTATCGATGGCGCCGCCCTCGAGCACCAGGTCGCGGGCTTCCACCGGGCAGGCGAAGGTGCCCACATCCGCCAGGCGGCGCGTCAGGGTGTTGTCGCGGGCAGCCTCGAACTTGCCGCCCCAGCCGGTGAAGACGTAGTCGAGCAGGAGCGGCTCGCCGTCACGCGTTACGCCAAGGGGGCCATGGTCACGGGCCCAGGTGTCGTCGGCAGGAGCGACCACCAGCCTCAGGCGGGTGGGCTCGACGCCAAGGCAGGCGAAACGATGGGCCAGATGGCTGCGGGTCGCGGTATCCGGCACGGCGATCAGCACGGCCTGGTAGCGTGCGATGGTGACCGCCATGGTCTCCATGGTCGCCTCGATGCGTTCGAGCAGCGGGGCCCAGTCGCTGTGGGGGCTGGGCCAGGTGAGTTGCACAGCATCCTGGGGATGCCATTCGGGGAGCAGGCGATGGGCCATGGGCGGGTCTCGTGCTGGTCGTCTCGGGTCGTGCTGGCGCAATGTAGGCCGCCGCCGGCAATGATGCAATGATCGCGCAAACGGCGGGCGCCGGCGATGCAGCAGATGCCGAAAAACCGTACCATGGGCGCCCGCCGACAAGGAATGTGCTCATGTTCGATCGTCTACCCTTCCTGATCGGGTTGCGCTACGTGCGCGCCAAGCGACGCAACCACTTCATCTCCTTCATCTCCCTGACGTCCATGCTGGGCCTCATGCTGGGTGTCGCGGTGCTCATCCTGGTGCTCTCGGTGATGAACGGCTTCGACCACGAGCTGCGCACCCGGGTGCTGGGCATGGTGCCGCACACCAAGATCGAGGCGCCGGGCGGGCTCACCGACTGGCAGTCGCTGGCCGAGCGCCTCATGGAGCGCGAGCGGGTGATTGGCGCCGCCCCCTATGTCGAGCAGCAGGGCATGTTCTCGGTGAGCGGACGCAACGAGGGCGCCATGGTCATCGGCATCGAGCCCGAGTGGGAAGGACGGGTGTCGATCATCGACGAGAACATGCGCCAAGGGAGCCTGGGCGACCTCACGTCCGGCGAATGGAACATCGTGCTCGGCTCGATCCTGGCGCGCCGCCTGGGAGTCGGCATGGGCGACCGGGTGACACTGCTGGTGCCCGAGGCCTCGATCACTCCGGCCGGCGTCTTCCCGCGGCTCAAGCGCTTCACCGTTAGTGGCATCTTCAGCGTAGGCGCGGACCTGGACGCTTCCCTGGCCTATGCCCATATCGACGACATGCAGACCCTGGCACGTCTGGGTGATGCGGTGGGCGGCCTGCGTCTCGAGCTGGATGACCTCTTTGCCGCCGGCAGCGAGACCCGGGCGATCATTGATGAACTGGGGGCCGGCTACCGGGGGCTCGACTGGACCTATTCACATGGCAACCTCTTCCAGGCCATCCAGATGGAGAAGCGCATGATTGCGCTGCTGCTGACGGTGATCATTGCGGTGGCGGCCTTCAACATCGTCTCCACCCTGGTGATGGTGGTCACCGACAAGCGGGCCGACATCGCCATCCTGCGGACCATCGGCGCCACGCCGCGCTCGATCATGGGGATATTCATCGTCCAGGGGCTGGCGATCGGGGTGATCGGCATCCTGGTGGGCGTGACCCTGGGCGTGCTGCTGGCCTTGACCGTGTCGGACCTCATCGCCTGGGTGGAGAGCACTTTCGGTATCCATTTCCTCGATGCCGGGGTCTACTTCATCAGCAACCTGCCGTCGCGCCTGATCTGGAGTGATGTGGGCAATATCGTGTCGGCGGCCTTCGTGCTGACCTTCCTCTCCACCCTGTACCCGGCCTGGCGCGCCGCCCGGGTGCAGCCTGCCGAGGTGCTGCGCTATGAGTGAGACGGCCATGTCCCCGCGACAGGAGGCGGGTTCCCGGGCGGGACGGGTGATGCTCGAATGCCGTGACCTGACCCGAGTCTATCGCGAGGGACCGCGGGACCTCACCGTGCTGGATGGCCTGACGATGCAGGTCCTGGCCGGTGAGCGAGTCGCCGTGGTCGGTAGCTCCGGGTCGGGCAAGACGACGCTGCTTAACCTGCTGGGCGGACTGGATCGCCCGAGTCGCGGCGAGGTACGCATCGCCGGCGAGTCGCTGCTGGCGCTCAATGACGCGAACCTGGGGCGCTTCCGTAATCGCAGGATCGGTTTTGTCTACCAGTTCCACCACCTGCTGGCGGAATTCACTGCCCTGGAGAATGCCGCCCTGCCGCTGATCGTGCGGGGGCAGCGAAAGCGGGTGGCCGAGGAGCGCGCCTGTCAGCTGCTGGAGCGGGTCGGCATGGCCGAACGAGCCGATCACAAGCCGGGCGAGCTCTCGGGGGGCGAGCGCCAGCGGG
The DNA here is from genome assembly GCF_031581305.1 of Halomonas sp. GTDB lineage: Bacteria > Pseudomonadota > Gammaproteobacteria > Pseudomonadales > Halomonadaceae > Halomonas. The sequence continues at coordinate 10,097 of NZ_JAVLBC010000075.1, read as the reverse complement.
TAGCCATTGCCCGGGCGCTGGTCACCGACCCCAGCCTGGTCCTGATGGACGAGCCCACCGGCAACCTGGATCAGACCACGGCGGCGAGCATCCTGGCGTTGATGGACGAACTGGCGAGCAGCGCGGCCTGTGCCTTCGTGATCGTCACCCATGACCCGGCACTCGCCGCCCATCAGGATCGCGTTCTACGGCTCGATGGCGGTCGCCTGGTGGAACAGGCAGCTGTCGACTGAGCTCGTGCTTCTCCCTTGGGTGATGCGGCCGACGCCAAGACGTCGGCCGCTGCCATGGCGGTCTCACTCTTTCCGGGCAGTCTGCCGGTGCCGCCGGCGTCGACGTGCCCGCGCCTTCCAGCTGCGCGAGACCTGCCAGCGCCACACCAGGCGAATCGCCAGGTTGGCCAGGGCGGCAATCGCCACGGCCGCGACCAGCGACCCCAGGGCCAGGGTCGGCAGAATGTCCACCAGTTGTTCGGCGATCCAGCGGGTGGAAATCCGTTCCGGCGCCTGGCGAACCGGCATGTCCAGCAGCCAGGCCCCCAGACGATAGTTGCCGAAGAAGATCAGCGGCATGGTCAGGGGATTGGTGATCCATACCAGGCCGATGGAGAGCGGCAGATTGCAGCGAACCAGCCAGGCCCCGAAGGCGGCTACCAGCATCTGGAACGGAATCGGCAGCAGGGCGCTGAACAGACCCACGGAAAAGGCATTGGCCACACTGCGTCGCGTCAGCACCCACAGCGAGGGCTTGCCGATCAGGTGGCTGACGAAACGCAGGGAACGTCGGCGCCTGAGGGCATCGGGGTGGGGCAGGTAGCGCTGCAGCAGTCGGCGCGACATTGACGAAGGGCTCGCGGCTTCGAAACCCGAGCTATTATCCATAGAAGTCGCGCGCCTCGCCATGATGCCTCCTCAACGTGGCCGCACACTGGCTGGGCGGGTTGCCATGCTTGTCGTTCAGGGGCGATGCCATGCAGTTGGGCTTGGCCATTCCCCTGGCATTCGCCGTGCTGGCCGGCGTGCTGGGGGGTCATCTTGCCTTGCCGGGGGCCATCGAGGTCCTGGCGGTCGGTCTGCTGGTCGTCCTCGCCGGGCGTCGGCCGCTTTTCGCGATAGGGCTGGTGGTGGCTGCCCTGGTGGCGGTCCAGCTGCTGATGGTGCGCGGCGGGGAGCTCGCGCCCGGGCTGACCCGACAGGACCTGCGGCTGGAGGGGCGTCTGGTCTCTGTGGCCAGGGACGCACGGCTGGCGCGGCTGACGCTGGAGGTCACCGAGTGCCGCCCCCTGGCGGAGGAGGCGCTGCCCGATTGCCGCGACCTCGATCGGGTCCGGCTCTCGCTCTTCGGCCCCCCGGCCATGGTGCCCGGCGAGCATTGGCGACTGGCGGTACGTCTGCGTCCGCCCTCGGGCTTCGCCAACCCTGGCACCTTCGACTATCGCGGCTGGCTGTGGCGGGAAGGCATTCAGGCCAGCGGCTATGTGCGCCGCGAGCCACCCCCTCGCCGCCTGGCCGTTGCCCCTTTCTCGCTGCGCCGACGGGCGCTGATCCATCTCGATGGGCAGGCCCTGGCGGCGCGCCATCGGCGTTGGCTGGCGGCCTTGACCCTGGGGGCGAGCGAGCGGCTGGAGTCGCGTGACTGGGACCTCCTCAATGCCACCGGCACCACCCACCTGATGGTGATCTCCGGGCTGCACGTGGGTCTGGTGGCCGCCTTCGCCTTGTGGCTGGCTCGGGGACTGGCGCGGCTGGCCACCCCCGGGACCTGGCGCCTGGCGGTCTGGCCCTGGTGGCTGGCGGCGGCGGCGGCGGTGGGGTATGCCGGCCTGGCCGGCCTGGAGCCCCCGGCACTGCGCGCCATGATCATGACCCTGGTAGGGCTCTGGGTGGCCAGCGGGCGCCATGCGCCCGGTCCCTGGCAAGCCTGGTGGCTGGCCCTGGCGCTCGTGTTGCTGACCGATCCTCTGTCGGCCTGGCGCCCTGGCCTCTGGCTGTCGTTCGCCGCCGTGGCACTGCTGATCCTCATCTGGCAGGGGAGGGCCCGTCCGCAAGGGGTGATAGGCTGGTTCCGGGCGCTGATCCGCTCCCAGCTGCTGCTGGCGCCGCTGATGGCCGCGGCGGTGCTGCTGGCCTTCGACCGTCTGGCCCCGGCGGCCCCGCTGGTCAACCTGGTGGCCGTTCCTCTGGTCAGCAGCCTGCTGGTGCCCCTGGGGTTGCTTGGCTGGCTGACGGCCTGGCTGCCACCGCTCTCGGCCCTGTGCTGGACCCTGTTCGGCCTGCTCGCCGACGCGCTGGTATCGCTGCTGGACCTGGCCGCCAGCTGGCTGCCCCTCTGGTTACCGGCCTCAGCGCGAGTGGGCCCGCTGGGGCTGGCCCTGGGCTTTGCCGCCCTGCTATGGGCGCTGCCCGGCCTGGTGCCACGTCTGCGGCTGGTCGGCACTGTCCTGCTGCTGGGGGTGCCGCTCGGCCTCTCCTCCTCGTCCTCGGCGCCAGCCGAAGGGCTGCTGCGGGTCCGGGTCCACGACGTGGGGCAGGGCCAGCTGGTCGAGCTGCGTACCGCTGGCTATCGCGCGCTCTATGACACTGGGCCGCGCTTCGGTTCCGGCTTCATGCCGCTCGGCTCACTGTGGCCGCCGGGCCAGCGCTTCGATGACGTCATCGTCAGTCATGCCGACCAGGATCATGCCGGTGGCCTGCCGGCCCTGCGCGAGCAGCATCGGGTGACGCGCTTCCTGGCACCGCCCAGCGAGGCTATCGAGGTGCCCGCCGAGCCCTGCACGGCCGGACGGGAGTGGCGACGCGATGGCGTGCGCTTCCGGCTTCTCTGGCCACCGGCCGAGAGTGGTGAACTCTCTTCCAATGATCGCTCCTGCGTGCTGCTGGCGAGTGTCGGCGATCACCATTTGCTGATCACCGGTGATGTGGGGCGTGATGTCGAGCGGCGCCTGCTGGCCGGTCTTCCCCCGACGGTGACCCTGCTGGTGGCGGGACATCATGGTAGCGCCACCAGTTCCGGCATCCAGATGGTGCGGCGCCTGGCAACGCGACATGTCGTCTTCAGTGCGGCGCGTGACAACCCCTTCGGCCATCCGGCGAGTGCGGTCGTGCGCCGCTTCCGAGATGTCGGCAGTTGCCTGTGGAGTACCGCCCGGGACGGTGCCGTGACCCTGTGGCTCGGCGGGGATGCCCGCCGGGTAGTCCGCACCGAGCGGCCGGCCGCCTGGCGGCACGGCGGTGTCGGAGGGGGCTGCCTTGCGTTAGAATCGCCTCACTGACTTCCGGCCTCCGGGCCGGTCACCTGCAGGGGGAACGGCATGGACATGATGGATGCCCTGATTGCCGGCGGCTGGCTGATGGTGCCGCTACTGGGCTGCTCGCTGGCGGCCACGGTCATCATCATCGAGCGGCTGTGGACCTTGAGGGCGCGTCGCATCGCGCCCTACGGTCTGGGGCAGGAGGTCTGCCGGCTGGTGGCACGAGGGCAGGTCAACCTCTACTGGCTGGAAGGGCACTCCCCGCTGGGCGGTGTGCTCGCCGCCGGACTGCGCAATGCTCGGCTCGGCCACGAGCAGGTGCGCGCGCGGCTACAGGAAGCAGCCACCGCCGTCATCCATGACATGGAGCGCTTCCTGAGCCCGCTGGGTACCATCGCCGCCATCACGCCCTTGATTGGCCTGCTGGGCACCGTGGTGGGGATGATCGAGGTGTTCGCGGTGATCGTGACCGGCGACGAGGCCAGCCGCACCGCCGACCTGGCCGGCGGCATCTCCCGCGCCTTGGTCACCACCGCGGCGGGGCTCACCGTGGCGATCCCGTCGCTGATGTTCCACCGCTACTTCCAGCGCCGGGTCGAGGATATCACGGTGCGCATGGAGGAGCAGGCCAGCCAGGTGGTCGAGTACCTCGCCCACTACCCGGGCGATCTGGTGCTGGCCGAGCGGCACGGTGAGGAGTCCCGGTCGGGCCAGCGCGGCGACGAGCAATTGGAGGCCGATGGTCGCATCGCGCCCAGGGTGAAGCAGCCGTGAGGTTTCCCCGGCGGCGACGCGACCCGGTGGAGGTCAATCTGACCCCGCTGATCGACGTGGTCTTCCTGCTGCTGATCTTCTTCATGGTCTCGACGACCTTCGAGACCCGCCAGGCGCTGGAGCTCGAGCTCCCCGAGAGTGAGAGTGGTCAGGCGATGGAGGCGGCGCCGGTAACCGTGGTGGTCACCGCCGCAGGCGAATACCGGCTGGGCGAGCGGGTCCATGCCGCCGGGATGTTGGGCGAGGCCCTGGCCGCCGAGGCCGAGCAGGCCCGCGAGCATGGCCTGGTGGTGGAGGCCGATGGGCGTGCCGCTCATGCCGACGTGGTGCGCGTCCTGGACCGTGCCGCCGGCTTGGAGATCCGACGCGTGCGTATCGCCACCGTGGCGGCAGCAACCCCTCAAGCGGAGAGACCGTGATCGAACATTCCGGCTGGACCCTCTACAAGCGCCTGCTGGGCTATGTGAAGCCCTACTGGCAGGCCTTTGCCCTGGCGATCCTCGGCTATGCCATCTATGCCGCCTCGAGCACCGCCCTGGCGGAGATGATGAAGCGGCTCATCGATGGTATCCAGAACCCTGATGCCGCCTTTCGGCTCTTCCTGCCGCTGTTCGTGGTGGGCATGTTCGCGGCCCGCGGGCTCGGCACCTTCCTCGGCACCTACTTCATGAGCAGCGTGGCCCGCAACCTGGTTCACGTCCTGCGCTGTGACGTCTTCAACCACATGCTGCACCTGCCAGGTCACTTCTTCGATGACCACTCCACGGGGCACCTGATCTCGCGGGTCACCTACCATGTCGAGCAGGTCACCGGGGCCGCCACCAAGGCGGTCACCATCCTGCTGCGCGAGGGGCTCTTCGTGATCGGCCTGGTGACCTATCTGCTGTGGACCAACTGGATGCTGACTCTGCTGTTCCTGGCCGTGACGCCGCTGATCGGTGGCGTGGTCAGTTATGCCAGCAAGCGCTTCCGGCGCATTTCGCGGCGTATCCAACGTTCCATGGGGGACGTCACCCACGTCGCTTCCGAAGCGCTCTCCGGCTACCGGGTGGTGCGTACCCACGGAGCCGAGGCATACGAGAAGGCGCGCTTTGCCGCGGCCAGTGAGGTCAACCGTCGCCAGAGCATGAAGGAGGCGTTGACCAAGGCCACCAGTACCCCCGTGATCCAGCTGCTGGTAGCGCTGTCGCTGGCGCTACTGGTGTGGCTGGCCATGTCGCCGACCCTGTTGGACGCGATGACCCCCGGCGAGTTCGTGGCCTTCGTCACCGCCGCCGCACTGATGGCCAAGCCGGTGCGCCAGCTTACGGAGATCAACAGCGAGATCCAGAAGGGCATTGCCGCCGCCGGGGAGCTCTTCGGCCTTCTCGAGGAGCCCCCAGAAAGCGACGACGGTACCCATGACCCCGGTCGCCTCGCCGGCCGGGTTCGCCTCGAGGGGGTGCATTTCGCCTACGGCAAGGATCAGCCCGAGGTGCTCAAGGGAATCGACCTGGAGGTGGCACCTGGTGAGATGATTGCCATCGTCGGTCGCTCCGGCAGCGGCAAGTCGACGCTGGTGGGCCTGCTGCCGCGTTTCTATCACCCGACCGCGGGGCGCATCCTGATCGATGAGGTGCCCCTGGAAGAGTTCCGTCTGCAACCGTTGCGCCGCCAGATCGCGCTGGTCTCCCAGCAGGTCACCCTGTTCAATGCCAGCATCGCCGACAACATCGCCTATGGTATCGACGCTCCCGATTCGGCAGCGATCGAGGCCGCGGCACGGGCCGCCCACGCCCATGAGTTCATCGAGCGGATGCCGGGGGGTTATGATGCGGTGGTCGGCGAGAACGGCGTGATGCTCTCCGGCGGTCAGCGCCAGCGCCTGGCCATCGCCCGGGCGATCTTCAAGGACGCACCGCTGCTGGTGCTCGACGAGGCGACCTCGGCACTGGATACCGAATCGGAGCGCCATATCCAGGCGGCCCTGGAGGAGGTCTGCCGGGGACGCACCACCTTCGTCATCGCCCATCGCCTCTCGACCATCGAGCGCGCCGACCGCATCCTGGTGCTCGAGCAGGGCGAGCTCGTCGAGCAGGGCAGCCATGCCGAACTGCTCGCCCGCGACGGGGCCTATGCGGCCCTGCATCGGCTGCAGTTCCAGGAGCCGGCCTGATCCATGGTGGGCCGACTCGGCGAACGTTGGCTGGCAGCCGCCTATCGGGGCGATGCCTGGCTCGTGGCCCTGCGCCCGCTGGAGGCCCTCTATCGCCTGGCCGTGCGGCGTCGCGCCGCGGCCTTCGCCTCGGGCAGACGGGCCGTCTGGCAGGCGCCGGTGCCGGTGATCGTGGTCGGCAACATCACCCTGGGCGGCACCGGCAAGTCGCCGCTGGTGGCCTGGCTGGCGCGCTTTCTCGCCGAACGGGGCTGGTCGCCCGGCATCCTCTCGCGGGGCTATGGCGGGCGCAGCGAGCGCTATCCACTGCTGCTGGAGGCCGACACGCCGGTCACGGCCTGCGGCGACGAGCCCCGCATGCTGGCGGATCAGACGGGAGTGCCGGTGGTGGTCGATCCGGACCGTGCCCGCGGCGCGAGGCGACTGCTGGCGGCAGGGTGCGATATCCTGATCGGCGATGATGGCCTGCAGCACCTGGCGCTGGGGCGTGACCTGGAACTCGTGGTCGTGGATGGTCGACGTGGCTTCGGCAACGGGCACTGCCTGCCGGCGGGGCCGCTGCGCGAGCCGCTGGCACGGCTCGCGGGGGTGGATGCCGTGGTGATCAATGGCGAGCCGGCCTTCGAGGCGCCGGCCGGGGCGCATGGCATGACCCTGGTGCCCTCCGCCTGGCGCCGCCTCGGCGACGGTGCGCAATTGCCACCCTCGCCGCCACCCTTTACCGGGCCGGCGCATGCCCTGGCCGGGATCGGTCACCCGGCACGCTTCTTCGCCACCCTGGAGGCGCTGGGCGTGGAGCCGATCCCCCACGCCTTCGCCGACCACCATCGCTTCACGGCGGCCGACCTGGCCTTCGCCGACCATCGGCCGGTGGTGATGACGGCCAAGGACGCGGTCAAGTGTCGCGAGCTGGCGCCCGTCGACAGCTGGGTCCTCGAGGTGGAGGCCCGGCCCGACGCCGCCTTCATCGACTGGCTGCAGGCGCAGCTGGTGTCACTCTCAACCCAATGAAACCCATCCGAGGGGGAGTCATGGACAAGGAACTGCTGGCGATGCTGGTCTGCCCGCTGTGCAAGGGCAAGCTGACGTACAACCGCGAGGCCGCCGAGCTGGCGTGTCGCTACGATGGCCTCGCCTACCCGATTCGCGACGGCATCCCGGTGATGCTGCCCGAGGAGGCCCGGGCGATGGACGTCGACGAGAAGCTGCACGACTCTCCCGGTCGCACCGGGGAATCCTGAGGAGGTCCCATGCAGGAGTTCATCGCCGTCATTCCGGCGCGCTTCGCCTCCTCGCGACTGCCCGGCAAGCCGCTGGCCGAGATTGCCGGCGAGCCCATGGTGGCCCACGTCTGGCGACGGGCACGGGAGAGCGCTGCCACCCGGGTGGTGGTGGCGACCGATGACCGGCGCGTCGCCGAGGCGCTGGCCCCCTGCGGCGCCGAGGTGCTGCTGACCGCCGCCGACCATCCCTCGGGAACCGACCGCCTGGCCGAGGTGGCCGAGCGGCTGGGGCTGGCCGATGATGCCGTGCTGGTCAATGTCCAGGGCGACGAGCCGCTGATCCCGCCGCTGCTCATCGACCAAGTGGCAGCGCGGCTCTTCGATGACCCCGACGCCTCCATCGCCACCCTGGCCGAGCCGATCAGCGACGTCGAGACGCTCTTCAACCCCAACGCGGTCAAGGTGGTGCGTGCGCTTTCCGGTCGGGCTCTCTACTTTTCGCGGGCCCCCATCCCCTGGGACAGGGACGCCTTCGCCCGTCGCCCCGAGCTGCTGGAGACCGATGCCTGGCTTCGCCACATCGGCCTTTATGCGTATCGGGCGAGCTTTCTCGCCGAGTACCGTGACTGGCTCCCCTCGCCGCTGGAGCGCCTCGAGCAGCTCGAGCAGCTACGCGCCTTGCACCATGGCCATGCCGTTCAGGTAGCCCTGGCCCGGGTGCCCCATCCGGCAGGCGTGGACACCGAGGAGGACCTGGCACGCGTCCGTGAACTGTTGCAAAACACCGGAGGTCACTGATGCGCATACTCTTCGTCTGTCTGGGCAATATCTGCCGTTCCCCCACCGCCGAGGGCGTGTTGCGGCGCCTGCTCGAGGCACGCGGGCTGGCCCATCGGGTGGCAGTGGACTCCTGCGGTATCGGATCCTGGCACGTGGGCAAGGCACCAGACCCCCGCGCCCGGGAGGCCGCTGCCCATCGCGACGTCGACCTCTCGGCACTGCGCGCCCGGCAGCTCGCGGCTGACGACTTCGACCGCTACGATATGCTGCTGGCCATGGACCATGACAACCTCGCGGCCATCGAGGCGCGTCGCCCGCCCCATAGCCGGGTACCGGCACGGCTGTTCCTGGGCTATGCCGGGCATCCTGACCGCGCCGTGCCCGACCCCTTCTACGGCGGTGACCGAGGCTTCGATGAGGTGCTGGACATGATCGAGGCAGCCTCACGGGGCCTGCTCGAGGAGGTCGAGGCGCACCTGGAGCCGGGGCCTTGAGCCTGGCGCTCCGCGCCCACCACGACCTTTCCCGGCACAATACCCTGGGCCTGCCGTGCCGGGCGGAGCGCTTCGTCGCGCCGGCCGGGCTCGACGAGCTGCGCGAGGCGCTTGGCCTGTCCCGGCGCGAGGGCGGACCGCTGACCCTCCTGGGGGGCGGTAGCAACCTGATCCTGCCGACATGGCTTCCGGGCCTGGTGGTCCATCCTGCCATGCAGGCCTGGTGGCTTGAGGAGCGGGGAGGGGAGGTCCTTGTCCATGCCGAGGCCGCCGTGGTGTGGCATGAGCTGGTCATGGCGCTGGCCGCCAGGGGCCTCTGGGGCACCGAGAACCTGGCACTGATTCCCGGGCAGTGCGGGGCCGCGCCGATCCAGAACATCGGCGCCTACGGCGTGGAACTGAGCGATGTCATCGAGGCGGTGCACCTGATCCATCTCGACGATGGTCGCGAGGCGGTACTCTCGCCCGCGGCGTGTGCCTTCGGCTATCGCGACAGCGTCTTCAAGGGGGCCCTGGAGGGGCGCGTGGTCATCACCCGGCTGGTGCTTCGCCTGTCGCGTACGCCGCGGCCCCGACTCGGCTACGGTGACCTGGCCAGCCGAGTGGGCGCCTCGCCAAGTGCGCTGGAGGTGGCCGAGGCGGTCTGCGCGATCCGCCGCGAGAAGCTGCCCGACCCGGCCGTGCTGGGCAATGCGGGCAGCTTCTTCAAGAATCCTGTAGTGGAGTCCGAGCTCGCCTCTCGGCTTCTGGACGAATACCCGACCATGCCGCACTTCCCCCAGCCCGAGGGTCGGGTCAAGCTGGCGGCCGGCTGGCTGATCGATCAGTGTGGGCTCAAAGGCTGGCGACAGGGGCATTTCGGTGTGCATGAGCGCCAGGCGCTGGTGCTGGTGCACTTCGGCGGTGGAACGGACGTCGAGCTGCTTGATTTCGCCGGGCGAGTGGTCGATACCGTGTGCGAACGTTTCGGGGTGATGCTGGAGCGCGAACCCCGTCTGGTCGTGCCGGACTGATCACGCCCGGTTATGCCCGGCCTCGATGCAACAGCGCCCGCAGCCATGGCTGCGGGCGCTGTCATTGGTACAGGGCAAGCGGGGCTCAGCCCTGCTTGTCCTCCTGGGCCTTGGCCGCCTCCTGTTCACGGCGGCGAATCTCCCGCGGGTCGTTGTGGGCGCGGCGACGGCGGCGGCTGGCGCGAGTCGTCTCGGCCTTCGCTTCCGGCTGGGGTTCGACAGCCTTCTCCGGCTTGGCGTCGGCCTTGGCCGGCTTCTTCTCGGCCTTCGGGTCTTGCTTGGCCTCGGTTGCCTGGCCACCTGGCTGCTTGGCCGCCTCTGACGCGGCCTTGGCCTCGGTGGGCTTCTCGGCCGGCTTCTGCTCGGCTTTCGGTGCCTCGGCCTTCGGTTCTTGCTTGGCCTCGGTTG
>NZ_JAVLBC010000074.1:0-14218 GCF_031581305.1 Halomonas sp. | reverse complement strand
CTCGAGGTGGTCGGCAAGGGCGGCGGTGGCGGGGTGGTCTTCGACCGCCTGTATCCCTTCATCGCCGAGGACGACCCGACCGGCTTCCGCTTCAGCGTGGCCAATGCCAGCAAGGATCTGGGCTACTACCATGCCATGACCGACGAGCTGGGGGCCGGTCGCCGGGTGGCCGAGGCGGTGGAAGCGCTGTACGCGGGGATCGACGACCAGAGCCTGACGGTGCCGGAAATCATCCGCGTCCTGGAGAGGGAGAAGGGCTGATGGAGGGACGCCCGTGATGGCGTGGCGGTCGGGCGCCGGTCTCTCCCACCGCCAGCAGGGCCTGCTGCTGACCGGGGGCGGGGCGCTGATCATGTCGCCGGATGCCCTGCTGATCAAGCTGGCGGCCCTGCCGGACGCCGAGATCCTGATGTGGCGGGGCGTCCTCTCGGCGCTGGGTTTTCTGGTGATCGCGCTGGCGCGCTATGGCCGAGGCACCCTGGCCGCCTACCGGCGCTGTGGCGGCACCGGCATCGCCGTGGCGCTGCTCTTCAGCCTGACGACCTGTGGCTTCGTGCTGGGCAACCAGTACACCAAGGCGGGCAACGTTCTGCTGATCCTGGCGGGGGCACCGCTGATCGCCGCCCTGCTGTCCCGCGCGATCCTCGCCGAGCGGCTGCCGCGCCGCACCTGGTTGTCGATCGGGCTCTGCATGCTGGGCATCGGGATGATCGTGATCGATGACACCGGGGCCGGTTCCTGGGCGGGCAATGCCTTCGCTCTCATGGCCGCCACCACCCTGGCGCTCAACTTCACGCTCTGCCGTCGGCGTCCCGGCGTGGACATGAGCCCGATGCTGGTGTTCAACGGCCTCATCGTGGGCGGTGGCGCTGCCCTGGTACTTCTGCTGGGCGGTGGCGGGATCGACATGCCGCCGATCGACCGCTGGCTGCTGGTGGTCCTGCTGTGCCTTTTCATCGTGCCGACGGGCGTGACACTGCTGCAGCGCGGGCCCCTCTACCTGCCCGCCGCCGAGGTCGGCCTGCTGCTGCTCCTGGAGGTGGTGTTCGGCACCCTCTGGGCCTGGGGGCTGCTGGGCGAGACCCCGGCTCCGATCGCCCTGGTCGGGGGCGGACTGGTGCTGGGGACCCTGGTGACCAAGGGACTCTACGAGCGGCGGCTGGAGCTACGCCTGCGCGCGGCGATGGCGTCTCGCTGATTACGGTCAGCCTCGCCCACAAGTACATGTCCAGGTAGTGGGGAGAGTGTCCAAAGGGTTCGCGGGCATCATGATGGATATCTGAACTCACAGGCCTCGTCAGGCGATATCCCGGAATGTTCCGCCTGACCAGTCGCATAGCATCGGCGCTCCGGAACGTGATCTGGGTCGCATGGGCCGCGAAACCCCCTTTCCGAAATGGAGCCGGCCCGTTACGCTGCCTGCCACGATACCATCCCGATCTCGAGGAGGGCCCGTGGCCATTTCCTGTTATGCCGATCTGCTGGACGAGGCTCGCGCCCAGCCCGACCCGCAGCGCCTGCTGTTCGTCTTCACCCGGGCCGAGCTGCCCGACCATCCCAGCGAGGAGCAGCGTCACCGCTTCGAGCAGGGCGAGGGCGGCGTGCTGACGCCGGTGGTCTGCGTCGACAAGGCCCCCGAGGAACTCTCCGACATGGCCGCCCTGGTGGCGGAATCCGGGGAGACTGGCGTCGACTGGGACATCGTCTTCGTGGCGGCCCTGGCCGGCGAGGACGCCGAGGTTCGGGCCGAGCAGCAGCTCGAGCGCATGGTCGAGTCGCTCAAGATGGGCAATATCTCCCAGTTCCTGGCCTTCGACCGCCAGGGGGAGGCGGTGGACATCGGCTGATGCCCCCGTGGACCATAGGGTTGAATTATCAGATCCATGACGCCATTCAATTTACGCTATCAGAAGATACGGGCTACCATGCGTCTCGTATCGCCGCTAACCCATTAAACGAAAGTCGAAAGGAGCATCATCGAATGTCCCTGCTGAACACCGAAGTCAAGCCGTTCAACGCCACTGCCTATCACAACGGCGAGTTCGTCGACGTGTCCGACGAGAACCTGAAGGGCCAGTGGAGCGTCTTCTTCTTCTATCCGGCCGACTTCACCTTCGTCTGCCCGACCGAGCTGGGTGACCTGGCCGACAACTACGAAGCGTTCAAGAAGCTGGGCGTCGAGATCTACAGCGTCTCCACCGACACTCATTTCACCCACAAGGCCTGGCACGACAGCTCCGAGACCATCAACAAGCTGCAGTACCCGATGGTGGCCGACCCGACCCACGCCATCTCGCGCAACTTCGAGGTACTGATCGAGGATGCGGGCATCGCCGAGCGCGGCACCTTCGTGGTCGACCCGGACGGCAAGATCCAGATCATCGAGCTGAACGCCGGCAACATCGGCCGCAACGCCGAGGAGCTGCTGCGCAAGGTCAAGGCCGCCCAGTACGTGCGCGCCAACCCGAACGAAGTCTGCCCGGCCAAGTGGGAAGAAGGCGAAGAGACCCTCTCTCCCTCTCTGGACCTGGTCGGCAAGATCTAAGCGATCTGCCCCTGCCGGCGGGGCCTCGCCTGGCCTCGCCTGTTCCCGCCCGGGTATCCCCTGCCCGGGCCCTGATTCCGGAAGCAAGAGCGAACTGGGCCTCCCCGTGCGGGATGTCGTGGTCTCCTCTTGCCTCCATCCCGAACCCCGAACATGAAGGAATGTCGCTGTCATGTTGGACGACAATCTGAAAAGTCAGCTCAAAGCCTATCTGGAAAAGGTCACTCAGCCGTTCGAGATCGTCGCGTCCCTCGATGACGGCGACAAGTCCAGGGAACTGCACGGTCTGCTGACCGACATCGTCGGCCTGACCGACAAGATCACCCTGAAGCTCGACGGCCAGGATGCCCGCACGCCTTCCTTTGCCCTCAACCGGCCCGGCGAGGAGACTGGCGTGGTCTTCGCCGGCATCCCCATGGGGCATGAGTTCACCTCGCTGGTGCTGGCGCTGCTGCAGGTCGGCGGTCATCCGCCCAAGGCCTCGGACGAGGTGCTCGAGCAGATCAGGAGCCTCGAGGGCGAGATGCGCTTCGAGACCTACTTCTCGCTCTCCTGCCAGAACTGCCCGGACGTGGTCCAGGCGCTGAACCTGATGGCGATATTCAACCCGAACGTGCACCACGTCGCCATCGACGGTGCGCTGTTCCAGGACGAGGTGAAGCAGCGCGAGATCATGTCGGTGCCCAGCGTCTACCTCAACGGCGAGCCCTTCGACCAGGGCCGCATGGGCCTGGGGCAGATCCTCGCCAAGGTGGACACCGGCGCCGCCAAGCGTGAGGCCGCGAAGCTCAATGAGAAGGACGCCTTCGATACCCTGATGATCGGCGGCGGGCCCGCCGGCGCGGCGGCGGCCGTCTATGCCGCGCGCAAGGGCATCCGCACCGGCGTGGCCGCGGAGCGCTTCGGCGGCCAGGTCCTCGACACCATGGGCATCGAGAACCTCATCTCCGTGCCCCGCACCGAGGGTCCCAAGCTGGCCGCGGCCCTGGAAGAGCACGTCAAGGAGTACGAGGTCGACATCATGAACCTGCAGCGTGCGGTCAAGCTGGTGCCCGGCCAGCCGGGCGGCGAGCACGAGGTGCAGTTCGAGTCCGGCGCCAGCCTCAAGAGCAAGACCCTGGTGCTGGCCACCGGCGCCCGCTGGCGCGAGACAGGCGTGCCCGGCGAGGCTGAGTATCGCAACAAGGGCGTGGCCTACTGCCCCCACTGCGATGGCCCGCTGTTCAAGGGCAAGCGCGTGGCGGTGATCGGTGGCGGCAACTCCGGCGTCGAGGCGGCCATCGACCTGGCTGGCATCGTCGGCCATGTGACGCTGATCGAGTTCATGGACGAGATGCGTGCCGACGCGGTGCTGCAGAAGAAGCTGCGCAGCCTGTCCAATGTGGAGATCATCCTCGGCGCCCGCACCACCGAGATGAACGGTGACGGCAAGCGCATCAACGGTCTCACCTACGAGGAACGCGCCAGCGGCGAGATTCGCCAGGTCGAGCTGGAGGGCGTGTTCGTGCAGATCGGGCTGGTCCCCAACACCGAGTGGCTGCAGGACTCACCCATCGAGCTCTCCGAACGCGGCGAGATCGTGGTCGACGCCCATGGCATGACCTCGGTGCCCGGCATCTTTGCCGCCGGCGACGTGACCACCGTGCCCTACAAGCAGATCGTCATCGCCATGGGCGAGGGCTCGAAAGCCGCCCTGGGCGCCTTCGACTACCTGATCCGCCAGTGAGCCACCGGCCCGGGCGTCTTCGACGTCCGCCGGCCTTCCCTTCCATGCCCCCGTCGGTGGCCCCGGCGGAGGCATGGTCGTTGATGGCAGGACGTCATGCCGCCCCGCCGGGCACCCGGGGCGGCGTCAGCTGTACAGCCACAGGAAGGGCAGCAGCGTGATCGCGAGCACCGCGATGGCCAGCAGGGCCAGCAGCAGCGTACGAATGGGCTGGCGCGCTAGACGCCGCCACAGGGTGGGGGTCTCACCACGGGCGGCGAGAGCATCATGCTCGCGCCGCACCCGCTCGCCAAGCGCCTGCTGGTAGTCGTCGATCAGCTCACGGGCCCGCGCCAGCTCGTTCTGGTCACGCAGCCAGATCGCGGCCACGCCCAGTCCCCAGAAGCCCGCCCGAGTCTCGAAGGTGTCCATGCCGTGCTCGTCGAGCAGCCGGCGAACTTCCTCGGCTTCCTCCTCGGGCACATTGCGCAGGTGGAACAGCAGCACGGCCATGCCGTCTCCTTCTCTCGATCTCTGGGGACCTGTTGCGGTTTTCTCAGTGCCCGGTTTCGTCGCACAGGCGGCGCAGGCGTTCGATCGCCTCGCCGGCACCCTCCAGGCCGAAGATCATGAACCAGGGGTCGTCCTCACCGCGCATCATGCGCAGGCGCAGCAGTTCGCCGCTGGCCATCTCCTCGAGCAGCAGGTCAAGGTCGGGGAGGGCGAAGCGCACGTAGAAGCCGTTGTCGCCGCGTTCGGTGACGAAGGCGGCACTGCCGCTGTGGATGGTCGCGTGATCGACGCGCAGGTCGGCGGGCACGCGATTCACCGTGGTGCTCTCGGCCTGGTTCTCGGCCAGTGCCACGCGCAGCTCCAGCCAGGGCAGCTCGCAGGCCCCGGCGCTGGCGTTGACACTGAAGATGGCGTCGCTGTAGCTCTGCTGGTCGATGGCGCGGAAGTGTCGCTCCTCGCCAAGCGACAGGACCAGGGAGTGCCAGCCGCCATGGGCCTGGACGTCACCAGTGTTGTAGTCGGTGGCTGACGCCGCCCCGGCCAGGGCCAGGCAGAGCGGCAGCAGCAGGGAGGTGGCGAGACGGGAGATGCGGGGCATGGCGTGGCGCGTCCTCTGGCCGGCGATGTGCCGAGGCTAGCACGGAGGCCAAGGGCTGTCCTGCCCTCCAGGCGCCTGCGCGCTCGTCAGTCGTGGCCAGGCATGCCGCCCACGCCCTGGTCGACATTACCCCCCAGCTCGCCGCGCCCCAGGCGGCCCAGCAGCTCGACGTCGATCTCGGCGAAGCCCACCAGCTTGCCGCCGTGCGCCTCGCGGAACACCTCGGCGTCGGCCTGCTCGGCGAACGAGGCCAGGGTGTGGCCCATGGCGCCGCGCTGGTCGTGGCCCACCACGTAGATCGCTTCACTGGCCAGCACGAAGGCCTTGTCGTCGGGGGTGGTCCAGGGTGCGGCGGCCACGTCATGCACATAGGCGTGGGAGACCTGGGTCTCGTTTTCGGGCTGCTTGACGAAGGCGAAGAGGTCCATGGTAGAGCAGAACTTCAGCGCCTCGCCCTGCTTCTCCATGAAGGCCTCGCCCTTGGGGCCGGGGTGCTCGCCGATCAGCATGCCGCAGACATGGCAGCTGTCGCCCGCCTCGATGGGCTGGGCGTCAGCCAGCGCCTCGGGCTCGGACTCGCCGCAGGCGGCGAGCAGCAGGGCGTTGATCAGCAGCAGCGGCAAAAGCAGTCGTCTCATGGGCTCTCTCTAGAGGAGTGGCTAGGGGAATCGGCAAGGGGTCAGGCGGCGCGGCGGCGGAAGCGCAGCAGCGCCAGGCCCAGGGGCACCAGGATCCAGGCCACCAGGATGGCGGTGACCATGGCGGGCCGGAAGGCGCTGCCCTCGGCGATGGAGGTCAGGCCGGTATAGCTGCGGGTGGCCTCGAAGCCGGTCAGGTTGATCAGGCGGAAGCACTCGGTGGGGTTGAGCAGCAGCAGCCAGGGCAGCCAGTCGCCGCCCTGCTCGACGCTGACCAGCAGCGCCAGCAGCCCCAGGTCGAATACCAGCACGAACAGGAACCACACCACCAGCGCCAGGCCGGCGGCGCGGGCTTTCTCGGTGACACACACGCTGATCAGGTAGGCGAAGGCGATGAACACCCAGCCCAGCAGGATGCTGCTGCCGATCAGCAGCCCCATGCCGGCGGCCAGCTCGCCGAACGCCACGCCCTCGGCGCCCACCGCGATCACCGCGCCGGCCACCCCGAAACCCAGCGCCGTGGCGGAGGCCAGGATCAGGCTGTGACCGAGGAACTTGCCGAGCAGCAGCTGGGTGCGGCTGATGGGGTAGGTGAGCAGCAGCAGCAGGGTGCCCGCCTCCTGTTCGCCGACCACGGCGTCGTAGGCCAGCAGCAGGGCGATCAGCGGGATCAGGAACACCGCGAGCGTCGCTAGGCTGACCACGGTGGTGGCAAGCGACGTGAACCCCAGCCCGCCGCTGGCGGCGGCACCGAACCAGGCGATGCCCACGGCGAGGAAGGCCAGCACCAGGGCGATGGCCAGCACCCAGCGGTTGCGCAGGCCGTCGCGGAACTCCTTGCCGGCGATGGTCAGGATGGCGTTCATTCGGCGTCTCCTCGTTGCGTGGGCGAGAGTCCGGCGGAGAAGTGGGTGTAGAGGTGCTCCAGGGTCGGGGGCAGCAGCTCGATGTCCTCGATGCCGGCGGTGTCGGTGAGCCGGCGTAATACCGCGAGCTTGGCGTCCGGCGGCACCGTCAGCGCGACCTCGTGGCCGTTGACGGGGTTGGCCGTGATGCGCGGGTCGCCCCAGCCGGCCAGGCGCTCGGCGAGGTCGCCCTCGCTGCCATGGCCCCGGGCGCGCACGGTGATCGGCAGGGCGGCCTCCTCGCGCAGCTCCGCCAGGCTGCCCAGCGCCAGGCGCCGGCCGCCGCCGAGGATCAGCGCGCGGTCGATATAGGGCTCCACCCCGGGCAGCACATGGGAGGAAAGCAGCACCGTGCAGCCGCGCTCGCGCAGCTCGCGTACCGTGTCGTAGAAGTCGCGGGTGGCGGCCGGGTCGAGGCCGGTGGTGGGCTCGTCGAGCAGCAGCAGGCGCGGGTCGCCGAGCAACGCCTGGGCCAGCCCGAGGCGCTGGCGCATGCCCTTGGAGTAGGTCTTCACCCGGCGATGGGCGGCATGGCCGAGGCCGACCCGGTCCAGCAGTTCGCCCACCTGGCCGCGGCCGACCCGTTTGAGGCGGGCGAAGTAGTCGAGCACCTCCTGACCGCTCAACTGCTCGTAGAAGCTGACGTTCTCGGGCAGGTAGCCCAGGCGGCGGCGCAGCGCCTCGGCATGGGCGCCGTCGGGGGCGCCGCCGAGCACCGCCACACGCCCCTCGCTGGGCGAGAGCAGCCCGAGGATCAGGTGCATGGTGGTGGTCTTGCCGGCACCGTTGTGGCCCAGCAGGGCCAGCACCTCGCCCTCGTTCACATGGAGGTCGAGGGCGTCGAGGCGCACCAGGCCGCCGTCGTGGCGGGTGACGCCCTGGAAATCGATCACCGCGGTCATGCGCTGGCGTCTCCGAGGTTGTGTTGATTCAAGCCGGGCCCATTCAGATCGGGTTCGTTCATCAGCGGGTGGCTGTCCTTGACCCCCTGGGGGCGGAAGACCGGGAACTGGCGTTGAACCCAGCGCAGCGCCAGCACCGCCGGGCTGTGCATCAGCAGCCGCGCCACCGGATAGCGCCACAGCAGGCGGTCCATGGCATCGTTGGGTTCAAAGGGGGTGTCGCCCACGCCGTCGCTATCCAGGTCCCAGCCCAGGTAGTCGCTCCAGTAGTTGCCGCGCCCCGCCTCGGACCACTCCTGGGCCCGGGTCGCCACGTACATCACTTGCTGGCGGTTGTCGACGAAGGCGTTGCCCACCAGCTCGTTGTCCTCGGAGCCGGCGGTGAGGTGGATGCCGATATCGCTCTCGGCCAGGCGGTTGGCCTCGAAGCGGTTGTACTGGGAGTTGTAGACGAACAGCGCCTTGCCCTCTGCACCGCTGACCAGGCCCTCGCCCTGTGCGTCGCGGCGCTGGTGGGCCCCGGTGACGTGATTTTCCCGCAGCGTCGAGCCGGTGATGTTGTTCATCAGGATGCCGTAGTTGCGATCATCCTCCGAGCGATTGCCGATCACCTCGAGGTGCTTGGACTGCATCAGTGCATAGCCGGTACGTGTATCGCGGGTGGTGTTCTCCTCCACGCGGTTGTCGTAGGCGTACATGTAGTGCACGCCATAGCGCAGCTCCTGCATATGGTTACCGCGCAGCAGGCTCTGGCTGGTGGTGTCGATGTAGATGCCGTCGCGGGTGTGACGGATATCGTTGCCCTCCACCCTTATGTTGCGGGAGTTGAACAGGTGCACGCCGTTGCCGCGATCCTGGGAGCGCAGCGTAGTGTCGCCGCGGATCACGTTGTCGAGTACCCGCACGTCGCTGACGGCGTCGAGCCAGATGCCGAAGCCGGGACCTTCGAGGCGTGAGTCGCGGATTACGCTGCCGCTGGCGCTCTCCTCGACGAAGAGGCCGGCGTCCATGTCGGTGAGGTTGGCGCCCCAGTTCTCGATGGTCACGCCCTCGATCACGATGTTCGGGGCGTCGAGCACCACGGCGTGGCCTTCGCCGCCGCCGTCGATCACTGCGCCGGTTTCGCCCGAGAGGGTGAGCGTGCTGTCGATGGCCAGTGGGCCTGGGTAGCGGCCTTCGGGCAGCATCAGGCGGTCGCCGCTCTCGGCCCGCTCGACCAGCGGCTGCAGCGGCTCGCCGGGGCGGGCCGTCAGGTCGGCGGCCAGCAGGCCGCCCGGCAGCCATAGTAGCAGCGAGGCGGCAAGCAACAGTCGGTGGACGATGCGTGGCTGTCGTCGGGTCATGCATCTCTCCAGGAAAAAGCGGGGCCGGGCGTCTGCCCGGCCCCGATGGGTGCTATCAGGACTTCTCGACAAGCATGCGGCCGGTCATCTCCATGTGCATGGCATGGCAGAACCACTGGCAGTAGTACCAGTGCACCCCGGGCCTGTCGGCGGTGAAGGTGACGCTGGCGGTCTGCTGCGGGCTGATCTCCATGACGGCACCATGGTTGGTCATGGTGAAGCCGTGGGTGACGTCCTCGACCTGGTCGAGGTTGGTGATCACCACGGTGACCTCATCGCCCTGCTTGACCTTGAACTCGGTGATGCCGAACTGCGGCGCCACCGAGGTCATGTAGACGCGCACCATGTTACCGTCGCGCACGATCTTGTTGTCGGTCTCCAGGGTGACGCCGTCCTCCTTGGCCATGGCCACGGTCTCGGCGAAGAAGGGATCATCGCGGGTCCATACCTTCTTGGGGTTGATCTGGTCGGCACGCACCAGGATGCAGTCGTGGGGCTCGGCGAAGGCGGGGCCGTCATGGACCAGTTTCATCTCCTCGCCGGAGATGTCGATCAGCTGGTCGTTCTCCGGGTGCAGCGGACCCACCGGCAGGAAGCGGTCCTTGGAGAACTTGGACAGCACCACCAGCCACTTGCCGTCGGCGTCCTTGGTCTCGGTGAGGCTGGCGTGGTTGTGCCCCGGCTGGTAGTGGACATCCAGCTTCTGGCGCAGGTAGTTGATCTCCTCGCCGTTGTAGGAACGGATGGCGTCCTCGATGTTCCACTTGGCGATCTGGCTGTCGATGAACAGGGTGGTGTAGGCGTTGCCGCGGCCATCGAAGGTGGTGTGCAGCGGCCCCAGGCCGAGCTCCGGCTCGCCGACCACGGCGTCGCGGGGCTCGATGGCGTCATCGAACAGCTCGGGGAGCTTGTCGATGGCGATGATCGTGCAGGTCGGCGAGAGCTTGCCGTTGGCAATGAAGTACTGGCCGTCCGGCGAGGTGTTGAGGCCGTGGGGGTTCTTGGGCACCGGGATGTAGCGGGTCAGCTTGGAGCCCTTGCGGCCGTCGAGCACCGGCACCTCGCTGTCGCCCAGGGTCTCGAACTCGCCGGCGGCCACGGCGGCCTCGATCGCCTCGACGTCGAACACCACCACCCAGTCGCGTTCGGCGCGCATGGTGTCGGCCAGGGTCATGCCCTTCTCGGAGTTGTAGCAGGTCGAGGCCACGAAGCGGCCGGTGTAGTCGGCGTCGGTGTTGTCGAGGTTGCCGTCGACGATCACCTGCCAGGCCACGTCCATGCTCTCGGCATCGATGGCGTTGAACATGGTGAAGTAGCCCTCCGGATTCTCCATCCCGCGGCCATCGTTGACCTTGCCGTCGTCGTGATGGGGGATGGGGAACTCGGCGTTGGCGAAGACGTACTTGGTGTGCGGCACCTTCTGCAGTCGCAGGCCGTGGATCGCCTGGACGTTGGGAATGGTGGTGATCCTGTCCGTCTTCATGATGTCGAGACGGATACGCGCCACCCGGGTATTGGCCTTGTCGTTGATGAAAAGGTACTTGCCGTCGTAGCTGCCATCGGTCATGGAGATGTGCGGATGGTGGGAATCACCGTTGAGAAACTTGACCGAGTCGCCCAGCACGCGCCTTGACTCGTTGGTTATGCCCCAGCCGGTAGCCCCCTCCTGGTTGAACACCGGGATGCGCATCAGTTCGCGCATGGAGGGGATGCCAAGTACGCGTACCTCGCCGGACTGGCCGCCGCTCCAGAAGCCGTAGTACTCGTCGAGCTCGCCCGGGGCGACCTCGATGCTGCCCTCGCTGGCGGCCTGGGCCTTGCCGCTGCCGCCGAGCAGGGTGCCGGCGCCGAAGCCACCGGCCAGGCCGGCCCCGGCGACGCCGGTCACCGCGCTGTTGCGCAGGAAGTGGCGGCGGCCGAGGTTCTCGATCGTCTTCTTCTTGTCACTCATGGATTCACTCCTCCTGATGGGTCGGGATTCGCTGAAGCGTGTGTTGTCCGGCACTGCCGGGATCGTGGGTCTCGACGCCGCCCTGTCCTGCTGCCAGGCGTGCCGCCTTCTCGTAGCGCTTGCGACGCTTGATCACCGGCGGGCAGCGCTGGTCGTCGTGGTAGGTGATCTGGCAGTCGAGACAGTAGTGGCACTCGTTGGCATTGATGCGGCCATCGGGGTGGATGGCGGCCACTTCGCATTCGTTGGCGCAGATCTGGCACGGGGTGCCACAGCTGCCGCGGTGCCGCTTCAGCCAGTCGAACAAGCGCAGGCGGGCGGGGATCGCGAGGCCAGCGCCCAGTGGGCAGACGTAGCGGCAGTAGAACTTGTGGTTGACGGCGGAGATCGCCACCAGCACCAGGGCGTATAGCAGGAACCCCCACTCGCGCTGGAAGCGCAGGGTGATGGCGGTCTTGAAGGGCTCCACCTCGGCGTAGCGCTCGGCGGTGCCCAGCGAGTGCAGCGAGAGGGCGAAGAGCCCCAGCAGGATGATGTACTTCAGTGCCCAGAGGCGCTCATGGAGGCCGAAGGGTGGCTCGAACTGCTTCACGCCGAGCTTGCGGGCGGCCTTGTTGACCAGGTCCTGGAGGGCGCCGAAGGGGCAGAGCCAGCCGCAGAACACGCCGCGGCCCCACAGCAGCAGGCTTACCGCCACGAAGGACCAGAGGATGAACATCATCGGGTCGATCAGGAAGGAGCTCCAGCTGAAGCCGCTGATCAGCGAGTTGGTGAAGGTCAGGATGTTGACCACCGAGAGCTGGGCCAGGGAGTACCAGCCGATGAACACCAGGGTGTAGACCAGAAAGCCCAGGCGCAGCGGGCGGAGGATCCTCGGGTGGCGCGCCAGCACGTCCTGGAACAGCATGATGCCGGTGAGCACGATCAGGCCGGCGGCGAGCACGGCGATCTGGAAGGCCTTGTCGCGCCATACCTGCACCCAGATCGGCTCCTCCACCGGGGGCTCGGGGCGCTCGATATAGGCCTCGGGCACGCTGTAGTCGGCGCTGAAGCGGCTGAACTCGGTATCCAGCGGCCCCGAGGCGCGGCGTACCAGCAGCTCCAGCTGCCAGGGCTGGCCGGGGTCGAAGGCAGCCGCGTTGCGGATGATGAAGATATCGCGTTCGTCGAAGGCCGGGGCGCCCTTGATGCCCAGGTTGCCCAGGCGGATATGGTCGCGGTCGTGGAAGCTCACCGTGTTGCCGCTCTGGGAGAGCTCGATGCGGTCGAAGATGCCGCCGCGCACGTAGCCCGAGCCCTTGAAGGAGTAGTCGCCGCGGCCCATCACGGCGATGGCGTGCTCTCCCTCGTCGAGCTCGCTCATCAGCTGGTCGT
This sequence comes from Halomonas sp., assembly GCF_031581305.1. Lineage (GTDB taxonomy): Bacteria > Pseudomonadota > Gammaproteobacteria > Pseudomonadales > Halomonadaceae > Halomonas. The sequence goes on along the minus strand of NZ_JAVLBC010000074.1, from coordinate 1,744 downwards.
AACCGGTATCGCCCAGCAGGTTGCGGCCGGCGGTGGGCGGGTTCAGGTAGGTATAGAAGAGCTCGATGAAGGTGCGATCTGCCGGCTGCGGCGTATGCAGGAAGTCCTCGGCGGGGGTGCCGGCAAAGGTCTCATCTACCTCGCCGTGTGTCAGGTGCAGGCGGCGAATGGTGCCGTCGCCGGTGAGCATCGTCCAGTCCGCCGGCCCGAAGACGTCGTCGCGGACCGTCGCCGCCGGGGCGGCAGAGGGGTCGGCGATCAGCCCCTGCTCGGCGGCCACCTGGCGCGCGGCGCGCATGATAGTGTCGCTGACCACGATGACGGTGACGGTAGCGCCGGAGATGGCGTCCAGGTTGTCGCCGACCTTCATGCGGTCGTTGACATGGGCGGGGACGTGGTCGTCGGCGAACCCTTCGAGCTTCGCCTCCGGGATGCCCACCAGCATGATGGGCTCCTCGTGGCCGAGGATGTCGGCCTGGACGATCTTCCCTTCCAGGTCGATGCCCACCAGGAGGTTGACCGGCTTGCCTGAGTAGGCCGGGATCGGCGCGATGTCGACGCTCTCGAAGACGTAGCCGAGCAGCTTGCCACCGGCGTGCACCTCGCTTACCGGCCACTGGGACTCTGCGGGTTCCAGGCGGTCGGCGGCGGGGAAGTCCTCGCGGACCTGCTCCAGCTCCAGGGCTTGGAGGGCCGGGGTGATCAGCAGAAGCAGCAGGCCGAGCAGCAGGCCGGCGACGCCGGCTGGCCGAGGGGGTCGTGCGGGCATGGCGAGGTCCTTGGGGGCTTGAGCCAGGGCGGCGCGGCATCCCGGCCGCCACCCATCAGGAAAGGACGGCCCGAGGGCTGGCCGGGGGTCAGGGCTGGAGGCTGGCGTAGTAGGCGGCGATATCGGCGATGTCCTCATCGGAGAGGCCCTGGGCCTGGGGTGCCATGATCGCGGACATGCCGCCGCCACGCTGGCCGTCGCGGTACGCCTTCATGGCGCTCTCCAGATAGGTGGCAGACTGGCCGGCCAGGTTGGGATAGATCGGCGCGGTGCCCATGCCGTCGGTGCCGTGGCAGGCAGCGCAGGCGGCGATCTTGCCCTTGCCGGCCTCCGGGTCACCGGCGGCCTGGGCGTCCATGGCCAGGAAGGCCCCGCCCAGCAGGGCGGCTACGAGCAGTGACTTCATAACATACCTCTGAAATGCATCTTTAAGTGCTTGAAAAAGCCCGGCTCGGGCTATGACCGCGCCAGGCGAGTGAGCCCATGATGCCAGCCATCGCTCGGGCAAGGCTTGACGTGCGTCATCTTCAGGCTAGATACCTGGCAGCGACTCGGCCAGTCGATTCAGATCCCCGCCCACCAACGGTAGCCACGATCCTCCCAGTAGCCGCCCTGGCCACGGCCGAGATGCGCAAAGCTAGCGACCAGTTCGAGACGCATGACGTACTTGGCCATCTTGTAGCCGAGCTGGCGTTCGGCGCGCAGGCGCAGGGGTGCGCCGTTGGCGATGGGCAGGTCATCACCGTTGAGGTCGTAGGCCAGCAGGGTCTGTGGATGGTAGGCCTCGCGCAGGTCCAGGCTCTCGTAGTAGCGGTCGCCGCTCCGGTAGCGATCGGCGCAGTGGAAGACCACGAAGCGCGCCTCGTCGCGTACCCCCACCCGGGCCAGCAGCTCGCCGAGCACCACCCCGGTCCACTGACCGATGCAGCTCCAGCCCTCGACGCAGTCGTGACGGGTGATCTGGGTGCGCATGGG
>NZ_JAVLBC010000073.1:0-14269 GCF_031581305.1 Halomonas sp. | reverse complement strand
GAATCCGCCTCGATGGCGGCCAGCTGATCCTCGAACAGCAGCTTGGACTCGAACAACAGGCGGCCGATCAACGTGCTCTTGCCGTCGTCCACGCTGCCGCAGGTGATGAAGCGGAGCAGGCCCTTGTTCTCGTGCTCTCTCAGATAGGTCTCGATGTTTTCCGAGATCATTGGTGAGGCATGGGACACAGCACTTTCTCCTTATGATGAGAGCACGAGCGCTGCGAGCTCCGGGCGACGAGCAACGGGCGGGCGCTTCGCGCCAGTCACGAGCCTCGGGCTACGAGCAAGTCGTGCTTTCCACTTGTTCAGTGATTTGTCTAATGGTTGGGTGGCGTCAAGGCTTTGAGCAGCGAGCCGAGCATCCGGGAGATCGTCATGGCTTCGTTGCGCCAGTGCTGTCCAATGGGCTCGGCAATGTAGCCGACTTCGATGCCAATCAACGTCTGAGTGGCAAACTCGCCACAGGACCCCTTGGCAATCGAGACGAAGCGAAATTTCTCACGTTCGGTATAGCGCTCGAAGCCTTCCGCGATATTGCTGGGGATCGATAAGGCTGAGCGCGTTATCTGGTCCTTGAAGCCAAAATCCCGCAAGTCTTTCAGCTCACGGTAAACCCCGACGCTCAGCTGTTTGCTTCGCTGCCAGACTTCCATCTGCTCATGTCGCATAACCTCTCCTTGGGCTTCGGGCTTCGGGCTTCGGGCTTCGGGCTTCTAGCTCCTATCGTAGCCCGCAGCTCGCAGCCCGTAGCTCGCAACTCGCAACTCGCAACTCGCAGCCCGCAGCCCGTAGCCCGCAGCTCAGAAATACCCCTCTTGCTTCTTCTTCTCCATCGACGCGGCGCTGTCGTGGTCGATCACCCGTCCCTGACGCTCGGAGGTGTTGGTCAGCAGCATCTCCTGGATGATCGCCGGGAGGGTGTCGGCCTCGGATTCGATGGCGCCGGTCAGCGGGTAGCAGCCCAGGGTGCGGAAGCGCACCTTGCGCATCATCGGTACCTCGCCGGGTTCGAGGGGCATGCGCTCGTCGTCGACCATGATCAAGGCACCGTCGCGTTCCACCACCGGGCGTTCGGCGGCGTAGTAGAGCGGCACGATGGGGATGGCCTGCAGGTAGATGTACTGCCAGATATCCAGCTCGGTCCAGTTGGAGAGCGGGAAGACGCGGATCGACTCGCCCTTGTGCTTGCGGGTGTTGTAGAGCCGCCAAAGCTCGGGGCGCTGGTTCTTGGGATCCCAGCGGTGCTGGGCATTGCGGAAGGAGAACACCCGCTCCTTGGCGCGGGACTTCTCCTCGTCACGCCGCGCGCCGCCGAAGGCGGCATCGAACCCGTACTTCTCCAGCGCCTGCTTGAGGCCCTCGGTCTTCATCACGTCGGTGTGAATGGCCGAGCCGTGGGTGAAGGGGTTGATGTCCTTCTCGATGCCCTCGGGGTTGATATGCACCAGCAGGTCCATGCCCATGTCCTCGGCCATGCGGTCGCGAAACGCGTACATGGCGCGGAACTTCCAGCGCGTATCCACGTGCAGCAGCGGGAAGGGCGGCGGCGCCGGGGCAAAGGCCTTGCGCGCCAGGTGCAGCATCACCGCGCTGTCCTTGCCGACCGAGTAGAGCATCACCGGGTTCTCGGTCTCGGCGACCACCTCGCGCATGATCTGGATGCTCTCGGCCTCCAGCTTCTGTAGATGGGTCAATGAGGTCATGTGTTCTCAGTCCTTGGTTAAGAAGCTGTAAGCCGTAAGCCTTAAGCTGTAAGTAAAACCCGACACCAGGGGTTCCAGGTTTTCGCCGCGCAGCGGCGGGCTTACAGCTTACGGCTTAAAGCTTACGGCTCCGGGCTGTGTCCGGCGGGCACCATCACGAGACGCATGTTCGGATGTTTCTCGAGCCATCGATGGATGGCGGGTACCGCCCGGAAATACGCGCCGTGGAACAGCAGCGCTACCGGCCTGCCGTTGGCCTGGTCGAGCAGGCGCTGGAACAGTGCCAGGTAGTCATCGGCGCGGGGTGGTTCGCCAAGGCAGCGCAGATAGAGGGTGTCGCGCTTGCCGTGCAGGTGCAGCCGGTAGCGGCGCCGGGGCAGGGCGGTCACGCCGCCGCGCCATACCGGCCCGCCGGCCTGACGCACCGCCTCGATCGCCTGGCTGGCCTGCTGGCGGTACCAGCGTCCCGCCTGGCCGCGCTGCTTTTCCAACGTTTCCCGCGTCAGCGGCGCCGGCTTGAGCTGCTGGCCTGCCAGCCAGTGGTCAACCGCGCGCGCCGATACCGCCGGCCCATCGGCCTCATCAGCCAGGGCCTCGGCCAGCATCCGGCTGCTCCAGCCCGGGGCAGTGCCAGGCGGCTGCCGCTTCAGCAGCTCCTTCAGGCGTGCACCCTGGGCCTCACCCAGGGTGTTGGCCTGGCCGGGCTTGCGCCCACGCCCCTTGACCGGTACCGCCTCCCAGCCGCCTTCCCGAAAGGCCTTCCAGGCCGCTGAAACCGTCGGCGCCGAGAGCCCGGTGCGGGCTGCGGTATCGGCCACGGTATGGCCGTCCAGGCGCAGCCGCACCGCTTCCAGGCGGCGCTTGTTGAGCAGTTCGGGCGATAAATGTTTAGTCGGCAAGGTAAAGGTAACCTGATGAAATTACGATGATACTTGGTTGGTGGTTGGTAGAGGCAATGGGAGTCATCGACATCATCATAAAAGCCTGCGTAGAATCTCACAAGCGACAAACTGATGACTCTCGGGCTTTAAGGACGACGCGTGATGACCTGGGCGGTGCTGCTTTCCATAGCCGGACTCGTCGGCCTGCTGATCAGCGGCCGGGTACGCCCCGCCATCGCCTTCGTCGGCCTGGCCGGGGCCTACTTGGTGCTGGGCCTGGTGGATACCGCTACCCTACTGCAGCAGTACACCAATCCGGCGCTGGCGACGCTCGTGCTGTTGCTGCTCGTCTCCCTTGCGCTGGAGCGCACCCCGCTGCTCGACTGGCTCTCCCAGCGATTGTTGAGAGGCAGCGAGAAGACCGCCACCGCGCGGCTGATGGGTGCCAGCGCGCTGCTGTCCGCCTTTCTCAACAATACGGCGGTGGTGGCAGCCTTTCTGGGCGCCATCTCCCGGCAGAAGCGCATCGCCCCCTCGCGGCTGCTGATCCCGCTCTCCTACGCCTCGATTCTGGGGGGGGTGACCACGCTGGTGGGCACTTCCACCAACCTGGTGGTCAACTCCTTCGCGCTGGGTAGCGGCGGCTTCGAGCTGGGCATGTTCCAGTTCAGCCTGGTGGGAGTGCCGGTGGCGCTGCTCACTTTCGGCGTGCTGCTGTGGCGGGCGCGGACGTTGCCGGCGCATATGCCCGAGGATACCGCCGAGACGCTCTCCTACTTCCTGGCGGCGGACCTGGAGCCCGGCTCGGAGATGGTGGGCAGGAGCATCGAGGAGAACGCGCTGCGCAGCCTGGAGGGCCTCTTTCTGCTGGAGATCGAGCGCGACGGGCGGTTGATCAGCCCGGTGGGGCCCGAGGAGATCCTGCAGCCGGGCGATACCCTGGTGTTCACCGGCGAGGTGAGCAAGGTGCAGGCGCTGCAGCGCTTTCCCGGGCTCAAGCTGTTCGGTCATCAGGCCAATGACCTGCTGGCCACCAACCTGATGGAGGTGGTGGTCTCCCACGAGTCGGAGCTGGCCGGCCAGACGCTGCAGGAGGTGGACTTCCGCAGCATGTTCAACGCCGGGGTGGTGGGTATCCGCCGCGGCGGCAAGCGCCTGGAAGGGCAGCTGGGGCAGATCCCGCTGCGCGTGGGCGACTGCCTGCTGCTGGCGGTGGGCAGCGATTTTCGCCAGCACCGCAACATCGATCGCAACTTCCACCTGCTCAGCGGCAGCTTCAAGCGCCCTCAGCTCAGTCGTCTCGAAAGCCTGCTGACCCTGGCCGGCTTCGCGACGGTGATCGGCCTGGCGGCCCTGGAGCGGCTACCGCTCTTTCACGGCCTGCTGCTGTTGATGGCCGGGCTGCTGGTCGGGCGCGTGCTGAGCCCCGCCGAGCTGCGCCGGCGCTTTCCCTTCGAGCTGTGGCTGATCATCGGCTCCGCCTTGGCCATTGCCCAGGGGCTGGAGAATTCCGGTGCCGCCGACCTGCTCGCCCAGGGCATGCAGACCCTGTTTGCCGGTCATGGCGTGTATGCCGCCTTCATTGGCTGCTATCTGCTGACGCTGCTGCTGACCGAGACGGTGACCAACAACGCCGCCGCCGCGCTGGCCTTCCCGGTGGCCTGGACCACCGCCCAGGCCTTTGGCGCCGACCCCATGCCGTTCATCATGGCGGTGGCCTACGGCGCCAGCGCCTGCTTTTTGATCCCCTACGGCTACCAGACCCACCTGATGGTCTTCTCCCCCGGCCGCTACCAGATCCGCGACTTCCTCAAGACCGGCCTGCCGGTCAGCCTTGCCTACTCCGCCGCGGTCCTGGTGCTCACCCCGCTGGTGTTTCCGTTTTAAGGGTATCCGGCGTCAGGAGAATATCGGACATGGCGGTACCTCCTGTCATGCGATGGGCAGTCCCGCCGCTTTCCACTCCGGATACCCTTCCTCGAAGCGTCGGACTCGATAGCCGAGTTGACGCAGGCGCTTTACGGCCTGGTGCGACAGGACGCAATAGGGGCCACGGCAGTAGGCCACGATCTCCCTGTCCTGGGGCAGCTTGCCCAGCATGTCTTCCAACTGCTCCAGTGGGATGTTGATTGCCTCGGGCAGGTGGCCGGCCTCGTACTCCTCCTCGGGGCGCACATCCAGCAGTGCCACCTCGCCGCTGGCGAGTCCTGCCAGCAGTTCGTCCGGGCTGACCGCCTCCAGCACGCCATCGGCGTCATCCTCCGCGAACAGCCGACTGACCAGCCGCTCCATCTCGGCCAGGTTGGTCTCGGCCACCTGCCTGAGCAGGCCCAGCAGGTTGACGATCCGCTCATCGGTCAGGTGGTAGATCATCTGCTTGCCGGAACGCTGGGCAGTGACGAGCCCCGCTCGGCGCAGCTGCTGCAGGTGCTGGGAGGCATTGCCGATGGTCAGGTCAGTGGTGTTGGCCAAGGTTTCGACCGAGGCGTCACCCTGGGCCAGGCGCTCCAGCAACGCCAGGCGATGCCCGTTACCCAGGGCGCGGGCGACCTGGGCCAGGGTGTCGAGAAGGGCCTGTTGCGAGGTCATGGGGGCTCTCCGAGGGGCGTAAGCAAAGCAGCTTGCCACTTGACAGCTAACGATATCTCTATCCATCATTCTATCGTTTTATTGAATGATGGCAAGGAGACACCATGCAGACGCTCATCATCATCAACGATCCCCCCTATGGCACCGAACGCCTCTACAACGGCCTGCGACTGGCCCATGCGCTGTTGAAGCGCGACGGGGACGTCACCGTCTTTCTGATGGGGGATGCCGTGTCCGGTACCAAGGCGGGACAGAAGACGCCGGATGGCTTCTACAACATCGAGCGCATGGTCAAGCGGGTCACCACCAAGGGCCGCGTGCTGCTGTGTGGCACCTGCATGGATGCCCGGGGCATGACCGACGAGGAGGTGGTGAAGGGCGCCGAGCGCAGCACCATGGATGCCCTGGCGGAAGCCACCGAGCAGGCCGACAAGGTGCTGGTGTTCTGAGTCCAGTCTCACTGAGCTGAACCGCCCCATCTCGAAGAAGCGATATGCCCATGGAGCTGGTAAGCCGGGAAAAACGCAACGTAGCCATCCTCGTCACCGGCCAGACCCTGTTCATCATCGCGATGGTGACGGTGATGACCCTGAGCGGGGTGGTCGGCCAGCAACTCACTCCTGACCCGGCACTGGCCACCTTGCCCATTGCCGCGATGATGGTGGGGACGGTGATCTCGACACTGCCCGCCTCGCTGTTCATGAAGCGGGTCGGTCGGCGCCTCGGTTTCATGACCGGGGGTACCCTGGGCGGCGTGGGTGGCGGGCTGGTCAGCTTTGCCGGCACCGCCACGGGGTCCTTTTGGCTGTTTTGTGCCGGTAACCTGCTGCTCGGTCTCTATCAGGGCTTCGCCATGTACTACCGCTTCGCCGCGGTGGATGTGGCCAGCCCGGCGTTTCGTAGTCGCGCCATCTCCTTCGTGATGGCCGGCGGCGTGGTGGCAGCCTTTATCGGCCCCTGGAACGCCACCGCGGCACAGCACTGGATCGCCAGTGTTCCCTTGGGTGGCCCCTATCTGGTGATCGCCATCCTCGCCCTGGTGGCCATCGGCCTGTTGAGTCAACTCAGGGTGCCCGCCAGCGGTGAGCCACAGCCCGGCGACACCTCACGCCCGATGAATGCCATTGCCAGTCAACCCGGCTTTTTGGTTGCTGTGCTGGCCGGTGCCATCGGCTATGCCGTCATGACCTTGGTAATGACCGCCACACCACTGGCGATGCGTGCCAACGACTTCTCGATGGGCCAGGTGGTGTTCATCATGCAGTCCCACGTGCTGGGCATGTTCGCCCCGTCGTTCTTCACCGGCAGCCTGATCGCGCGCTTCGGTGTAGACCGCATCTTGATGACGGGCGCCGCGCTGCTGGCCGGTTCGGCGGCGGTGGCGGTGATGGGCCTCAGCATCGCTCACTTCTGGGTATCGCTGGTGCTGCTGGGCATTGGCTGGAACTTCCTGTTCATCGGCGGCAGCGCCCTGCTCTCCACCGTCCATTCAGAACCCGAGCGCGGCAAGGTGCAGGGCATCAACGACCTGATCATCTTCTCGCTGGTGACCATCGGGGCGCTGATGGCCGGGCAACTGCTATACCACTTGGGCTGGGAAGCCCTCAACCTCGCCATGCTGCCGTTGATCCTGCTGGTGGCACTGTCCACCCTCTGGTTCAGCTTCAAAGCCAAATCACAACTGGCCAGCCACGTCTCTGGACCGCCTGAGCCATAGGGAGCCTTACACCATGCCAGCCTCTATCTATCTCGATCACAACGCCACCACACCGGTGGCGACCGAGGTGGCCGAGGCGATGGCCGCTAGGCACCAGGAGGCAGCGCAATGGGGAAAACTGTTCCTCGGCAAGGGCGCCTAGCGGGCCAGGTCTGCTGCCACCAGCAGGAAAGCACCGCCGTGCAGCCACGCAGGCCAGAATCCCTCGGTATGCCGGGCCAGCCATCCGCCACCCGACAGCCAGATGGCGCTGCTGACGTTGACGTTGGTGACCGGCAGGCCGTCGAACAGCGCCCGGGCCTCGCGCGCCGTATGCCAGCGTGCGCCCCGGTAGGCGCCTTGACCGCCTCGCCGCCCCTTCTGCCACCACAGCAGGCTGTTCCGGTTCAGCAACCCCAGTACGACGCGCCGATGTGCCACCCTGACCATCTCACTGACGGCCAGACGCTCATCCTCGATGAAGCACAACGCCGTGATCGATACGATCAGGTCAACGCTCTTGTCCCCGAAGGGAAGGGCCTGAGCATCACCGACCAGCCAGTCGATATCGAGGTCATCTCGCTGTGTGGCGTAAGCCACCCATTCCGGGTTGATGTCGATGCCGGACACCGGCCCCTTCCGTTGCCTGGCAAGGCCACGGGTGAAATAGCCGGTACCGCAGCCGACGTCCAGCAGCGATTCACCGGCGTGGACCGCAAGCGAGTTCCGGACCAGGTCAAGCTCACGGCTGGCGATCCATCGCCCGCGTGGCGTTTCGTACCAGGCGTCATAAGCGCTCGCGTCCAACTCGACACCTCCCTTTTCACCTCTGAAACCGCATGAGCGCGCCACCGCGTTGGCTCGCGCTCCAAGGAGGGCCAGATGGCATCCCCCGATTCCTCTCACGAACACTATCGGCACGGCATTCGTGAAAACCTTCATCAGTTCAGCCATCAGCTGGGCCAGGTTTTCCTGGTCGGCCTGACCATCGGCATGATGCGCACCGTGGTGCCGGCGCTGGCGGAATCCGAGTTCGGCGTCGCCGAGGGCTCCTTCATGATGCTGACCGCCTTCGTGGTCGCCTTCGGCTTCGTCAAGGGCACCCTCAACTTCGTGGCCGGGCGGCTGGCTGAGTACATCGGGCGCAGGAAGGTCTTGTTACTCGGCTGGCTGTCGGCGATCCCGATTCCGTTCATGGTGCTGTATGCCTCGTCATGGAGCTGGATCGTTGCCGCCACCGTGCTGCTGGGCATCAATCAGGGGCTGTGCTGGTCGATGACCCAGACTGCCAAGATGGACATCACCCGGGCCGACGAGCGCGGCTTCACTCTCGGCATGAACGAGTTCTCGGGCTATGTGGGGGTGGCCGTGGCAGGCATCGTCACCGGCTACCTGGCCATGGGGCTGGGACCGCGCCTGGGTCTGTTCGTGTTCGGTGCAACGGTGATCGCCCTGGCCATCGTGTTGACCCTGACCTCGGTCCGCGAGACTCATGGCTGGGCCAAAGCGGAGAGCGCCCGCCACGCCAGCGGCAACCATGACGGCCCACGGGCACGTATTCCGAAACAGGTCTCGGAAAACCCCACCACCCGCGAGATATTTGCGCTGATGAGTTGGCGTGACCGGCGCATGGCCGCCTTCAGCCAGGCGGGCCTGGTGGAGAAGTTCGTCGATGCCCTGGTGTGGGTCTTCTACCCCGTGTTCCTCTACCAGGAGGGTTTGGGGCTCGGCGCCATCGGCTGGATCGTGGGGATCTACGGCTTCGTCTGGGGCGGCTCCCAGTTCGTCACCGGCCGGCTGTCGGATCGCATCGGCCGACTCAAGCCGATCGTCTGGGGCATGTGGCTCTGTGGCGGAGGTGTGGCCCTGACGCTGCTGGGCAACGGTGTGGTCTGGTGGTCCTTCGCCGCCGCCGTCACCGGCTTCGGCATGGCCCTGCTCTATCCCAACCTGAGCGCAGCGGTGGCGGATATTTCCCACCCCAACTGGCGCAGCTCTGCCATCGGTATCTACCGCTTCTGGCGTGACCTCGGCTACGGCATCGGCGCCCTTAGTTTCGGCCTGGTGGCCCATCTTACCGGCGCCGTTACCGCCGGCTTCTGGTTCGTGGCCATCGCCATGTTCCTCTCGGGCGCCCTGGTGATGGCCTGGGGGGAAGAGACTCACCCTCGGCTCAACCCCGAGGTGTGATCTACCCTCATTCCGACAACTGATACATGCCACGCAAACGTCCAAGCCATGACACACGTTGGGGCAACATTCTTCATCTGCCGGAGCCCCACGTCCTGGGCGACAGGGCGGTTTGGTCGGCAGGGGAGGGTAGACGTTCCTGCCATCTGACGGGGGGACTTGCATCCATTGGATGGCAAGAGAGAACGCAAGTGGCTGGTGGACTTGCCATCAATGGGACGCTAGCATTTCCAGCAACTGGACGCCAGCAGAGGCGCGACATGCTGTTCCCCTACCTGCCACGACTGATTCGCGATCGAGTACATCAATCCCTCGCCGATATCTCCGCGGTCTGGCTGGGGCCACGGCAGGTAGGCAAGACAACGCTTTCCCAGCGCATCGCCCCCGAGCGCGCTTACCGCCAGTGGGTATCCAGTTGACGGGGGCGCTTATGAAATATCCGGGCCAGGCAGCCTTTTGCCAGGCCATTGTGATCCCCTGTACGGTATGATGAAGACAGTTGCCGAGTAGGTGTTGATGCCGAACCATGGGGCTTTTTGTTGGGACCAACCGCGGAAATCGAGAAAATTATCAAGCAGCGACAGCGTATTGAGCCCGAAACACGCAAGCGGACAATCGTTGAGGCGACACTCAAATGTGTAACGCGCTACGGTCACGCCGGCACAACGATGACCCGTGTCGCACGGGAAGCGGGTTCATCGATAGGGCTTGTTAGCCACTACTTCCAATCCAAAGAAGCACTCATGCTGGCGGCTTATCAAGAACTGACCGAGCAGCTACGCAGAGAGAGCGACCAACGAAATGCGGCGTTGGAATGCACGGCGCGTGAAAGGCTGAGGCTGATGATTTGTTCCGCCTTCAAAGTCGAGATTTTCAACCAGCAGGTGCTGTCTTCCTGGGTGGGTTTCTGGAGTGCCGCAGTAGCAGCACCAAAACTCGCACGTCTCAACAGGAAACTTTATGAAGAGTACAGGCAAGAGATGCAGTCCATTGTCGAGGCCATAGCCATCGAGGAAGATCGTGCGATCAATGCGAAGAGGGTGGCTCGCATTCTGACAGCACTAGTGGACGGTTATTGGCTGGAGTGGGCACTTGACCCCGAGGCGTTCAAGGTTGAAGAGGCGCTTCAGGATTCCTTGGGAATTGCTGAGCGCCTGCTTATAGATTAATCAGTTATTTACTGGAAGTTCTCGTTGTACGCTTCATGAGCGGGCTTTCCATTTCGAGTCTTTACTCCGTCGAGGAATTCCGCTATGCGTTGAGGGTTCTGAGAAATCCACTCATGGGCAACTTCTTCTTTGGGGCGCTCATGGAGGCTGTAATTTTCAATGAACTCGCTCTGCTCATCTGCGGAAAACGTGAAATTTTCCAGCAATTGTATGATGTTGGGGTTTTGGTTGGCAAAGCCAGTGCGAACGATAGTGCGAACTTCGCTACGCCCTTCGTTTTCCCCATAAACTTCTTCTGGGTCATCCAGGATATGCATGTCGTATTTGATTGCCATCCAGTGTGGCGTCCATCCATAGAATGCAATCCATTTTTTGTCATTATAGGCGGCATCTACTTCGGAAAGCATGCCGGGAGTCGATGAGTCGAGGATTTTCCAATCCTTGAGTCCGTACGTGTCAGCGTCTGCTGCATCGTGGAGCATAATGCTGGCTTGAGCGCCGCTCTCTATATTGTAGTACTCCGCACCGAAGCGTTCGCGATTTTCTGGCAGGTCCAGCTGCTCGGCACTGGTGATACCGGCATCGTAAACATAGCCTGGCACCGCAAACCCCATCCTGGCGCCGGAAACGTTATTCGCAACATCGACAATGGCACCGGCCTTCATGACAGCGTCATAGCTCTCCTTCTGCGAAGGCATCCACCCTGCCAGCATGATATCGCTATCCCCTGTTTCCATCGTCTGATAGCCGACGGTTGCCCCTAGCTCTACCTGTTTTGATGAGTAGCCAAGCATGTCCAGGAGCTGTGACAATATTTCCGTTTTAACCGTAACGCCGGGCCAAGGGGGCACCACCATCTGTATCGGTGTCGATTGCGCTTGAGCCAAGAAGGGAAAACTAAGACTCATCAGCGCCGTGCAAAGTAACTTGGCTATTTTTTTCATAATGATTCCTCTCAGGTTTTGGTGGATCAAATCCATGCCGTTCAGCGTGCAGCATCAATGGATTGGTGAATCAGGTCCGCCAATGTGTCGCGTGGGCAATGCACAGGGTTCGTGGAGTAAGCTGGATCTCTTTCGACCGGATCCAGGATGTCGTCTACGATCTCGTGTGTCACACCGATATCGGAAAGGCCTTTGGGAATTTCAAGCCTATCCAGCATTGAACAGATGGCGGTGTAAAAGGTGTCGAAATTGTCATCGCTGAGCTTCATCGCATGAGCGATAGCGGGTAGCTTTTTTTCAAGGGCGGAGCGGTTAAAACGCATAACAATAGGCAATAAGATGGCGTTGGTCATGCCATGATGCGTATGGCAAGTGGCACCGACCATATGGCTGATGGCATGCACCAGGCCCAATCCCTTGAGAAAACCGACCCCAGACAAGAAAGAGCCCGTTAACATATTACTGCGTGCTTCTAGATTCGTACCGTTCTCGACGCTCTCCTCGAGATTTTCCCAGATCAGTGCCAACCCTTGAAGGGCTGCACCATCACACATGGGGTGGAACACCGGTACGAGGTACGATTCTAGTGCGTGTGTCAGGGCATCCAGCCCCGTCCATGCCGTTAGATCGGCAGGCAAGCCAAGGGTCAAATTGGGGTCGAGAATGATCTTGTCGGGGCGTGCCAAAGGGTGATGCGCACACTCTTTGGTGCCTCGCCGGGTATCGATGAGCATGGCGGTGCTATCACCTTCAGCGCCGGTACCTGCCGTTGTTGGAACGGTAATCAACAGCGGGAAATCTTCGCGCGTCAGATCCGTTGGCGTTGCGTCATTATAGTCGAAGTCCCACAGAGCGTAGCGACTCTGCTGGGCGATTAATACAGCGCCCTTGGCGCCATCCATGGCGCTGCCGCCACCGATGGCGATGATAGCGTCGGCTCCATGCTCACGGTAGCTTTTTGCTGCCGCGAGAGCGTCCTTGTCTGATGGGTTGGCGTGAATCGCATCAAACTGCCTACACACTATATCGGCTTTTGCCAACTGCGCCTTCAATCGATTTAAATGATCGAGCTTTGCGACGCCGGGATCGGTCACTATCAGTGGCCGTTTTATCCGGTGCTGGAGAAAAAAATCGTTTAACGTAGCGATGCTCCCAGGCCCCGACTCAACGCAATAGGACATTTCCCATTCGACATGGTCCCGTGAAGAAAACGCTGAGGACATGGGGGCTCCATTCGCTAACAGACTGAATAGTATTCGCTTTTCAGCTCCTGACTCAGCCATGGCCGAGTAGCCAAAATACCTCTATCGCACCATGATAGCCACTATTGAAATACATTTCAATAGCGCCAAGTGCCTGTTAAAAATGGGTCGCGTGCCTGGTTCCGGTGCCACCTGGCGTATCCGAGGACATGGCCAACACTAACCTCGATCTCGCCATCCTCCTTGAAGGGCGCCATCAGCGCCGCCCGGATGCCAATGCCTGATCGAAGCTGTCGAACGTCAGGCATGGCTTGGGGATAGGGAACTTTCGAAAGTGATCGCTGTATCAAGATCGCAGCCATGTTCCATGTACTCGAACGACAGGAGCCAATCGTGATACGCACTTCCCATTTGCTCTCCTGGCTGATGAGTCTGGCGCTGTTGCTGGTGGTGGCGACGCCAACCTTCGCCGAGCCACAACGACCGGACTTCACGGCGTTGGTCGACAAGGCCGCACCGGCCGTGGTCAACATCTCCACCTCCCGCGAGGCCGAGAGGTCCAGGGCGTCCTCCCGGCAATTCGGGAGGCAGGAGGTGCCGGAGATCTTCCGCCATTTCTTCGGCGACCGCTTGCCGATGCCGCCTGGCGGCGCGCGCCCTCGCGATGACCAGCCGCGTCGGTCACTGGGGTCGGGCTTCATCTTCGATGAAGACGGCTACATCATGACCAACGCCCACGTGGTCAAGGAGGCCGACCAGATCCTGGTGCGCCTCAACGACCGCCGTGAGCTCGAGGCGGAGCTGGTCGGTGCCGACGAAAAGACTGATGTGGCGGTGCTCAAGATCGAGGCGGATAACCTGCCCACCCTGGCGCTGGGTGAGTCCACCGATCTCAATGTCGGACAGTGGGTCGCTGCCATCGGCTCTCCCTTCGGTTTCGATCACTCGGTGACCGCCGGGATCATCAGTGCCATTGACCGGACCCTGCCCCGGGACGTCTACGTCCCCTTCATCCAGACCGACGTGGCGATCAATCCGGGCAACTCGGGCGGGCCGCTGTTCAACCTGGATGGCGAAGTCGTTGGCATCAACTCCCAGATTCTCACCCGCAGTGGTGGCTACATGGGCCTGTCCTTCGCCATCCCCATCGATGTGGCAATGAACGTCGCCAACCAACTGCGGGCAGAGGGTTACGTGAGCCGCGGCTGGCTCGGCGTCAGCATCCAGCCGGTGTCCAAGGACCTGGCAGAGTCCTTCGGCATGGCGCAGGCCGAGGGTGCCTTGATCGCCGAACTCGAACCCGGTGGCCCCGCAGCGGAGGGTGGCCTTCAGGCTGGCGACGTCATCCTTGAGGTGAACGGCCAGGAAGTGGATCGCTCCTCCACCCTGCCGCGCCTGGTCGGTGAGACGTCCCCGGGCGAGGAGGTCAAACTTGCCGTGTTGCGCGATGGCCAGCAAGAGACCATCACCCTGGAAGTTGGCGCCTGGCCGAATGCCGGCCCCGAGCCATCTGACGGCGGCTCGGTACGCCTGGGTATCGCGGTTCAACCGTTGAACGACAGGGAGAAGCGGCGGCTCGGTATCGAGCACGGGGTGCGCGTCGTCAACGTCGATCCGACGGGCCACGCCGCTGCTGCCGGCATTCGCCCCGGCGATGTGCTGGTCAACCTGAACTATCAGCCCGTAGAGAGCCCGCAACAGCTGAAGGGCATGCTGACCCATCTGCCGGACGATCAAACGGTCCCTGTGCTGATCAACCGCGAGGGCCGCGCCTACTTCGTGGCCTTGCGACTGGGTAACGATGACTGATCACGGCTGAGGTGGAACCGGTAGGGTACCGGGCGCGTATCACCCGGTACCCTACAGCTCGTAGACACACCGTCCAGGGATGCC
>NZ_JAVLBC010000072.1:0-14292 GCF_031581305.1 Halomonas sp. | reverse complement strand
GATGAAGGCTTCCGTGCTGCGAGCACCTTCTGGGGTGGGGTCGTCGGTTTCGGTATCGTGGGCGCCATCATGTATGTGCTGCGCGAATACCTGCTCTACCTGGTCAAGGCGGGGCACATCGCCGTGCTGGTCGAGCTCCTCGATGGCCAGTCCCTGCCCCAGGGACGCGGTCAGATCCAGCACGCCAGCGAGTCGGTCAAGGAGCGATTCGGCCAGGCGAGCCTGCTGTTCGCCGTCGACCAGTTGATCAAGGGCGTATTGCGTACGATTACCGGACTGTTTCGCAGCCTCTTTCGGCTGTTGCCGGTACCCGGTGCTCAGCAGGTACTGCGAATCGTTGAAGGATTTCTGCGCATCGCGGTCGGCTTTATCGATGAGGTGATCCTGGCCTACTGCATTCGCACCCGGGCCGACAATGCCTGGGAGGCCTCCAGGGAAGGGCTGGTGCTGTATGGCCAGAATGCCAAGCCCATGCTCAAGAACGCCGCCTGGCTGACGCTGATCGTCTATGGCCTGGCGTTCGTCATCTTCCTGGTGATGCTGGCGCCAGCGGCACTGGTCGCCTATATGATACCGGGAGGCTGGTCGGCCACCGGCGTGGTCGTGGCGCTGGTCTTCGCCTGGAGCGTCAAGGTGGCACTGCTGGAGCCCTTCGCCGTGACTTGCATGATGCAGGTCTATTTCAAGGTGATCGAAGGACAGCAGCCGGATCCGGAGTGGGAGACGCGCCTGGAAGGCATGTCGAGAAAGTTCCGCAAGCTCAAGGAAAAGGCGAGCCAGTCCGCCAAGCCAGAGGCCGTCATCGAGGGCGATGTATCACCCACCGGATCCCGGTCCTGAGCCAAGGGCCGGGCCCATCAGATGTCATGGAGATCATCATGAAGCGAAGCGTGCTGTTATTGACCTCGGGGGCGCTGGTCGCCTCCCTGGGCACCCTCACTGCGGCCAAGGTGCAGGCTGATGAGGTAATCGAGCAGATCGAGCTGGGGCTGGAGCTCTACCAGGAAGAGGAGTATGGCGCGGCGATCACCGAGCTGGAGTTCGCCATCAACGATCTGCGCAAGCTGATGTCGGGGCGCATTGCCGAGACCTTCCCCGAGGCACCCGAAGGTTGGAGTGCCGGCGAGGTGGCATCCGGCGGAAGCAGCGGCGCAGCAGCGATGTTCGGCGGGGGAAGCAGCATGCTGGAACGCGAATATCGCCAGGAAGCGGGAAACGGCACGCTGCAGGCCCAGCTGATGATCGACAACCCCATGATTCAGGCCATGTCGGCGATGTTCAACAATCCGGCGTTGATCGCTGCCCAGCCCAACATGGAGCGTATCCGCATCGGGCGTGACTCCGCGTTGCTCAAGTGGGAACCCGAGCGCGGCAACGCCGAAGTCTCCTTCCTGATGGATGGCCGTATCCTGGTACAGATCAATGGCCAGGGGCTGGAGTCGCAGGAACCCGCCGTGGAACTGCTCAAGGCATGGGATCTGGAAGCCGTGCGCGAGCAGGCCGCTCGTTGAGGTCTGCTCGCGCTTTTTTCCGCGACCGTGGCAGCATGTTCACGGAAGCGCTTGGTGGCTAGCCCCCCTCGGGTCTGACCCACGGACCTCCCAGCCTTGGGAGCTCGGCATGTTTCAAGCTTCCGGCTAACGCGTCCCGGCGAAGCCGGGGCTACTCCACGCTGAATGTGATCCGCTCCAGTACCTCGCCGCTGTCCGAGGCCTTGTAGCGAACCTCGTAGTCGCCCGCTGTGCTAGGCGCGAACAGTTGCACGGGGCTGCCCTGAGAGGCGCGTGCCTCGCGGATGGCATCGTCGTCGGCGGGGCTACCCACCTCGACGATCTGGATGAAGTCCTCGTAACGGCCCGGCCCCTGCCAGTTCACCGTGACCACGCCACCCGCCTCGGGGGTGCCCTCGATTGCCAGGCTGATCTCGCCAGCCCCCACGCTGACCGGCACGCTGGCCAGGGTCCTTCCTGATTGCTGGATCACGTAGCGGACCTCATAGTCGCCCGGCTCTTCCGGGGCATCGAGGGTGACCGGCGAGCCGTGGCTGGTGCGGGTGTAGTCGGTGTGGCTGCCCTCGGGGGCGCCGGCCTCGACGATGGTGATGTAATCCCGGGGGTTGTCGGGGCCCGTCCACTCCACCTGGAATTCGCCGCTCGGCAGGATGGGCTCGTTGACCATCAATTGAGCCGTGGCGGGAATCAGGCTGATGGGCTGACGGGCGAGGGTACGTCCGGACTGCTGGAGCACGTAGCGGATCTCGTGGTTACCGAGCGCATCCGGCGCGGTGATCGTCAGCGGTGAGCCGTGGCGGGTGCGGGTGTAGTCGGTGTGGCTGCCCTCGGGGGCGCCAGCCTCGACGATGGTGATGTAATCCCGGGGATTGTCGGGGCCCTGCCAGTCGACCTCGATCACCGAGCCCGTCACGGCCTCCTCGGGGGCCGTGACACTGGCGGACGCCGGGGTGAGGGTGACGGGCTGACGGGCGAGGGTACGTCCGGACTGCTGGAGCACGTAGCGGATCTCGTGGTTACCGAGCGCATCCGGCGCGGTGATCGTCAGCGGCGAGCCGTGGCGGGTGCGGGTGTAGTCGGTGTGGCTGCCCTCGGGGGCGCCGGCCTCGACAATGGTGACGTAGTCCCTGTCGTCATCGGGTCCCGTCCAGGCGACTTCGATCACCGAACCTGCCGGGGCCTCGTCGGGCGCGGTCAGCTCGGCGGCTGGCATCGGCTCTGGCTCGGGTTCCGCGACGGGCTCGGCAGCGGCCTGCTCCACCTGGCTCAGGGCGCGTGCCAGCTCGGCGCCGGAGTTGGTCTGGAAGAGCTCCCCGCCGGTCTGCTCGGTCACGCAGGAAAGCTGCTGGATCTCGCTGTCGGTAAGCCCGAAGCCGACCACATGGGCACGAATCGCCAGCCCTTTCTCCGCCAGCCGAGCTGCTTCAGCGCAGGGATCGCCCTCGCAGGTTTCCAGGCCATCGGTCACCAGGATGATATCGGCGGCCTCGGCAGTGCGCGGGATCTGCTCGGCGGCGAGACGTAGGCTGTCGGCGATCGGTGTCATGCCTTGTGGGTTCAAGGCACGTATCCGGTCCGCCAGGGTATCGGCGTCCTGGAGCTCCATGGCGGCGATGACCTCGATATCCCCGCAATCGCCCCGGCGATTGTGGCCATAGGCCAGGACACTCAGGGGCACCTCCGGGTCGCGCCCCTGAAGATACTCGTCGATCACGTCACGGGCGACTTCGATGCGCGTGATGTCACCGTCCATGCGGTTCCACATGGAGCCCGAGGCATCGAGAACCATCACCCCCACGCGTTCGGCTATGGCGGGGGTAGCGCCCAGCAGCAGCGCCGCGGGCAGCAGGAAAAAGGTCCGGCTCAAGCGGGGCATTCAGCACCTCCAGATAGCTATGCGTCAACGTACAGCATAGTCAAGGGCGGTGTCGGCGTGCCCCCTCCATTCGAATGGGGCAGAGGGAGTGCCACATTGGCACGTGCTGAGAAGGATCATGTCTAGCTGACCCTCACGGCTTGAGGCGATAGCCGCTTTTGAAGATCCAGCGCAGCACCGCCAACGCCGACCCCAGGAACAACAGGATCACCAGCAGGCTGACCAGCGGACTGACGTCGCTGATGCCATAGAAACTCCAGCGGAAGCCGCTGATCAGATAGACCACCGGATTGGCCAGGGTCACTGTCTGCCAGAAGGGCGGCAGCATGTCGATGGAGTAGAAGGTACCGCCGAGGAAGGTCAGCGGGGTGACCACCAGTAGCGGCACCAACTGCAGCTTTTCGAAGCCATCGGCCCAGATGCCGATGATGAAGCCCAACATGCTGAAGGTCACCGCGGTGAGCACCAGGAAGACCAGCATCATCAGCGGATGCTCGATGGAATAGGGCACGAACAGCCGCGCCGTGGCCAGCACGATCAACCCCAGAATCAACGACTTGGTGGCCCCCGCGCCCACATAGCCCAGCACCACCTCGACATACGACATCGGCGCCGAAAGGATCTCGTAGATCGAGCCCGAGAAGCGCGGAAAGAAGATGCCGAAGGAGGTGTTGGCCACGCTCTGGGTGAGCAGCATCAGCATGATCAGGCCCGGGACGATAAAGGCGCCGTAGCTGACGCCATCCACTTCGCTGATGCGCGTGCCGATGGCCGCCCCGAACACCACGAAGTAGAGCGAGGTGGAGATCACCGGCGAGACGATGCTCTGCAGCACGGTACGCAGGCTGCGCGCCATTTCGGCGAGATAGAGGGTCTTGACGGATTGCAGGTTGAAACGCTTCATGGTCACTGACGCTCCTGGACCAGGCTGACGAAGATGTCCTCCAGCGAACTCTGGCGGGTGTGCAGGTCCTTGACCCGCAGCCCCACCGCCTCGAGATCGGCCAGCAGCCCCGAGATCGTCGAGCCCCCCTCATGGCGAGCCGCATCGTAGCTGTAGACCAGCGCGTGGCCCTCTTCTACAAGCGTCAGGCCGTGGCCCGCCAGCGACTCCGGCACCGCTTCCAGCGGCTCCTGCAGGTGCAGGGTCAGCTCCTTGCTGCCGAGCTTGTGCATCAATGCATGGGTGTTCTCCACCAGCACGATCTCCCCGCGTCGGATCACCCCGATGCGGTCGGCCATCTCCTCGGCCTCCTCGATATAGTGGGTGGTGAGGATGATGGTCACCCCTTGGTCGCGCAGCCCGCGCACCACCTCCCACATCTCGCGGCGCAGCTCCACGTCCACGCCCGCCGTGGGCTCGTCCAGGAACAGCACCTGAGGCTCGTGGGAGAGCGCCTTGGCGATCAGCACCCGCCGCTTCATGCCACCGGAGAGCTCCAGCAGCCGGCTGTTGCGCTTTTCCCACAGCGTCAGGGAGCGCAGCACCTTCTCGATGTGCGCCGGATCCTTCGGCTTGCCGAACAGCCCGCGGCTGAAGCTCACCGTATCCCACACCGTGGTGAAGGCCTCGTTGGTCAGCTCCTGGGGTACCAGGCCGATCATTGCCCGCGCGGCGCGGTAATCGGCGACGTTGTCGTGGCCATCTACCAGTATCCGGCCACGGCTGGCGTTGACCAGCCCGCAGATCACGCTGATCAGGGTCGTCTTGCCCGCGCCGTTGGGGCCGAGCAGGGCGAAGATCTCGCCCCGCTGGATGGTGAGGTCGACATCCACCAGCGCCTTGAAGCCATCGGCGAAGATCTTCGAAAGCCCCTCGACTCGGATCATCGGTGCATCACTCAAGGGTGATGTCCCCGTCGAAGTCGAGCGCCAGGCTCAGGCCATCCACCTCCACGGTCACCCGTGCCGGGAGCGTCTCGTTGCCCTCCAGATGCCCCTCGGCGAGGGAGCGCTGCACGGCCTTCTCGATCTCCTGCTGGGAGTTCACTCCCACGGTCTTCAGCAGCTTGCGGATGCTGTGTTGAAAGGCCTCGTCGTTCATTCGCGGCTCCTCCTGTGGTGATCGCTAGGTTTCCTAGTCTAACGCGACTGGTGGGGTGATACAGGGGCTGTACAAGAAAAGCCGTGCATGGCTGCCATGCACGGCGTCGATCAGCGCGAGTCGTGCGATCAGCTGCGCTCGGTGACCTCCAGCAGGTGGTAGCCGAACTGGGTTTTCACCGGGCCATGCACCTTGCCCACTTCATCCTCGAACACCACCTTGTCGAACTCCGGCACCATCTGGCCGGGGCCGAAGGTGCCGAGCTCACCGCCCTGCTTGCCGGACGGGCAGGAAGAGTACTCACGTGCGACCTCGGCGAAGTCGCGACCGGCCTCGATCTCGGCCTTGAGTTGGTTACACTTTGCTTCGCTGTCTACCAGGATATGACGTGCGCTTGCCTGAGCCATGTTGCTCTCCTTGATGATCGGCAGGAATGCCGGTTGATGTGCCCCGAGCATATCACGCCACTTTCCGGTTTTCGTGAGAGCCCCACGCATGGCACCCGACCGCTATTCGTGGGAGCGCTGCTTGCAGCGCGAATCTCTCCGCCACTGGTGATTGGCGCTCCCGACGCCGCGGTGTGGCATTGTTGCCACGATTCTCATCGCAAGGACCCGCGAATCCCCTTGTTCGAGCAGACCTTCAAGAACATCGACGATGTGCTGTGGAAAGAGGCCGGCTGTGTTACCGAGCTGGACTACACCGAGCAGACCTTCTGGCTGCTGTTCCTCAAGTACCGGGACGACCTGGAGCAGCGCCGCGCCGTCAATGCCACCCTGGCCGGCAAGGCCTTCGACTTCATGTCGGTGCCCGTGCCGAGTTGATCGACTATCGCCTTCGCGCTGCCGCCGCTCAGTCGCGAGGAACGCGTGGCCATCCACCGCGAACGGTGGCGGTCTCAAGTTCCAAGCGCAACCCTATTGAAGGGTGCTCGGGCCAGCGATCGATTTCTTGAGCACCTCGGCGTAAACTTCCAGCGGCGTGCGCCAGTCCAGTGTCTTGCGCGTCCGCGTTTTCAGTGTGTCGGCGATCTCGTCGAGTTCTTCCTGGCTGTAGACGGGGAGGACTCCATATACGATCCATCACCCCTACCTTCTTGAGCTGAGCAGTTTCGGTCAGGCTGGTGACCTCTGCTGGATAGGAGGACACCATGAACGAGCTGACCTCGACGCAGGCCTACTGGTTGGGCCATCTGTTCCATGCGTCGTCTCGGTAACTGGCGCTGAGTGAGTACGTCGAGGAGCAGGGGCTGGAACTCGCGTCGATCCTGGCGTGGACCAGCGCCCGGTGGTGCAGGATGTGCCCGTGCCACCGCGGCATCGGTCGCTGCGCTTTGTCGCCGTGGAGGTGGCCCGATGATCCGACCGGATACCGAACTGCGGGTCTATCTGTGCCGCGAGCCGCTCGATATGCGTAAGCAGATCGACGGCCAGTGGGACCGCCTGACGCGCTTCCTCGATGACGGGGTGATCCCGCTGAACAACAATCCGGCCGGGAACGCCATCCGTCCCTTCTTGGTGGGCCGCAAGAACTGGTTATTCAGCTACACGGCGAGTGGTGCGCAGGCCAGTGCGGCGATCTACAGCCTGATCGAGGCGGCCAAGGCCAACGGCCCGTCACCCTACGACTACCTGCAATTCGTGTTCGAGACCCTGCCAACGCTTGGCGAGGATAACGACCTCTACAGCCTGCTGCCCTGGTGCTGGAAAGATACCCTACCGGCCTAAGTCAGGCCGGCACAGATTGGGTTTGTGGACCGCTTACTCTAAACTGGGCGGAACAGCACGGCATCGAGATCCATCACATCCAGCCCGGCAAGCCGCAGCAGAATGCCTACATCGAGCGCTACAACTGCACGGTTCGATACAACGGGCTGGGGCAGCTCATCTTCGCCAGCATCGGCGAGGTCCGGGACCTCGCGACCGAGTGGCTGTGGACGTACAACAACGAAAGGCCAAACATGGCCCTGGGCGGAATCATCCCGAGGATGAAGACCGCCATGGCTGCCTGAGTTCCACCTCTGGCGTTACCAAAAAATGGGGGAATTACCGGAAATCATGGAAAGTCGATTTAATCAGCATAAATTTCCAGCCACGTTGACTTACACGCTTCTGGGAACTCTATTTGGTGCCCTTTTCCCTGTCGCAGCTCAGTTATGGATCTATGCGGAAGAGTTCGGTGGCGTATCCGGAATACGAGCCTTCTTAATTGAGGCTCACAATCGCCACCCGCTTTTGTACATGATCGATATGGCGCCCATTTTCTTGGGGGGGGTCGCCTGGGTGGCAGGTCATCGTGAGGAGCGCCTGCGCTACCTGAACAAGCACCTAGAAAAAAAAGTGGAAGAACGCACAAAGGAGCTCAATCTATTGGCGATAGCCTTCGATACGGGCCTGGCGACAATGATTACGGACGCAGACGGGCAAATATTGCGGGTCAACCAAGCATTCACATACGTTACCGGTTATAGCCCGAAGGAGGTGCTGGGAGGCAATCCGCGGATTTTTCAGTCTGGACTACAGGACGATGATTTTTATTATGAATTATGGCGCGAGATTCACCGTTTTGGTTACTGGAAGGGAGAGTTGTGGAATAAGCGTAGAGGTGGCGAGGCGTATCCGCTATGGGAGTCCATAACGGCGGTACGTGGTGAAGAGGGACAGGTCGAATATTATGTCGCTGTATTTGATGATATCAGTGAGCGCAAGCAGTTAGAAGATTCGCGAAATAGGCTTCTGGAAATACTGGAAGCGACGCCGGACTTTATCGCCATTGCCAAGCCCGATGGAGAGATTTTGTACATCAATCGAGGTGGACGCGAGCTTACGGGTTTGCCGTTGTCAAAACATCCATTGAATTGCCCGATAATCGCTGGCCTGGAAGGTGGCAGATTCGGTCATCCGAGATGGGCAGCCGATAAGGTCGCTAAGGAAGGGTTCGATACTGCCATCCGAGAAGGGTTTTGGGAAGCAGAGACGGCTCTTGTGGATAAAGAGGGTAATGAAATACCTGTATCGCAAATCATATTTTCGCACTATGACGAAGACGGCAAGGTTAGTCACCTATCCACGATCATGCGTGATATATCGACGCAAAAGAAATTAGAGGAAGCGCTCCGCGTGCAGGCGGAGCGAGATGGTCTCACGGGTCTCTATAATAGGCACTGGTGTGAGGGTGCTATTGATGGCGAAATTTACCGGGCAAATCGATACGGGCGGGGGTTTTCGCTTCTAATGTTTGATGTCGATCATTTCAAATATGTCAATGATACTTATGGCCATACCGTAGGCGACAAAGTCTTGAGGCAGCTTTCGGAACTCGCGACTCAGTCGGTTCGACAATCGGACATTGTGTCGCGATGGGGCGGAGAGGAATTTATGGTGTTAATGCCAGAAGTGGAAGGCGGATCGGCGATTAAGGCAGCGGAGAAGCTGCGAAATGCAATAGCGCAGGCGGAGTTCTCCGGGCCCGGTCATATTACGATCAGCGTTGGTGCTTCGTCTTATATCGCGGGAGAAATGCGCGATGAGATCGTGACCCGTGTTGATGATGCGATGTACCGAGCGAAGTCGGAAGGACGTGACCGTGTTGTCGCACTGTAGGCCCGGTTCGATAGATCGCAGGACCTTCCAGTCGGCCTTCTGCCAGTAGCGGCATTCCGGCCAGGCGTGCTCGGAGAAAATGAGCTTCATTCCTCGATGAACTCTCGCTCTTGCTTCCCACACCTCCTCAATCTCTAGCGCGCCCCGGTTCAGCCGCCGGTGCCAAGGGTCAGCCGCAGGGCCTGCAGGCTGTAAAGCTCCAGACGGGTTTCCTCGGAGAACAGCGGATGGCCGATCACGCGGATGTCGAGGCTCGCCTCGGCGCCGCCGTAGGTCAGCTCGGCGGTCACATGGGTGTCGCTGGCCAGGGGCGCCCTGGACGCGAAGTCGACACGCCTGACCTCCACGGCGCTGAGACCGAGGTCGTCGAGGCGCTGGCCGAGGGCGTGCTTGATCTCCATGCCGTAGTAGACGTAGAGCCCGCCATAGGCCAGGCCAGCCAGCGCGGCGAGGGTGAAGATGAAGCGGACCATGGCCGTCTCCTTGGTAACAGTGCTGGTAGGGGGCCTTCGCGTCCGTGTTTATACCACAGCCGTGGGGCTAACGCGGCCGCCAGGCCCCTTCGCGGATCACCGGACAGCCGGCCACCTTGCGGTTGTAGAGGTAGAACCAGGCGGGACCGAAGGCGGTGACCTGGATGACGCGCTCGTAGTCGCCATGCTTCGGCGTCCGCACGCGGTAGTCCTCGAGCCGGTCCAGGCCGGCCAGCAGCCGGGCGGTAACCTCGAAGATCTCCACTTCGATGCCGTGGGATGTCTCGGGCTTGGCCGCGGGGTAGGGGCCGAGGTCGTAGAGGGTGGCCGAGGTGAGGCGGTCCGCGCCCAGGAAGTGGGCGCCTTCCAACCAGTGGTGGTTGCGCAGCCCGCGCTTCAGGGTGCCGTAGACAGCGACCAGCGGTGTGCGGGTGATGGCGAGGGCGGGAGTATGCATGGCTGGCCGGCTCCGGGACGTGGTCATGTGCCTGGCAGAAGGATACCCCCGGCCGCTGGTCGGATGCCATGCCGTGGCCATCCCGGTTCAGCCCAATTCCATGGCCGCCGCCGGTGAGATGCCCTGGGCTACGGCGGCGGCATGTTGGACCTCCAGGGCGCGCTGGAAACCCTCGCGGGCCTGCAGGCGTGCCCAGTAGTCGCGCACGCTCGGCTTGAAGCGTTCCTCCAGTCCTAGGGTGGCTGGCCAGCAGCAGGGCGTAGCCCACCGAGACGTCGGCGGCGGTGAAGCGTTCGGCGCAGAGCCAGCGCCGTGTTTCCAGGGTCCGCAGCCGGGAGAGGAACCAGCGGCTGTAGTCCTCCACCACCTGGGCCTTCGACGGCTCGGGTCGCATCAAGCGGGATAAGGCACAGCACGAACTGGCCACCTTTCAGAGCGGCAAGCAGTACAACGCGGATCTCAATGCCAGTTACAATATCGGCGCCCGCTACTGGGCCTGGAAACACCAGCTGACCCGCCGCAAGGACGGGCAGTTGCCAGTGGGCAAAAGCTCCCCTGGCAAACCGAGAATGCCGGTCACGCTCTCAACGCTCTGGCAGCGAGAGCGGGAAGCCCCGAATCAATGCGCAGCATGATTCGTGGGTGCATTCACGTAGTCGCCATAGGCAGGGTTCGGGCTGGCTACGTCCAGGCCGGCCTCGGGATGGCGAGCGGCGAGGTACTGGCAGATGGCCGCCGACTCGGTCATGCCCACCTCGCCGTCGAAAAGGACGGGCACCGTACCCAGCGGGTTGGTCGCCAGGAAGGTCTCGTCATGGACTCGCGGCGGGAAGTCGTGCAGGACCAGTCGATAGGGCAGCCCCAGTTCCTCGAGCATCCAGAGGGGGCGGAAGGAGCGCGCGCTGACACAGTGGTGGAGCTGGATCATGGGGTCTCCTGAAGTGATCTTGATCCCCGTCGGGGCAGGTGATGGGAAAAGGCTACTATGCTCTCTGAAGACTGGGTAGGCGCCCAGCGGGTCAGGCGCTTACTAGCCGATGCCCCCCCGGGTGAAAGGAGTCCACCATGCATATCGCCGTTCTTACCCTCACGTTTGCCCTGCCGGGCTGCCGCTCGCTGAAGGAGAAGCGCCAGCGCATGGGCGGCCTGCACGAGCGCTTCGGCCGCCATCCGTCGATCGCCGTCTGCGAGAGCGGCGAGCTTGACCGCCACGAGGCCAGCGAGTGGACCTTCGTGGTGGTGGCTGCCTCGTCACGGGACGTGGCGTCGTTGTGCAGCGAGATCGAGGACAAGCTGCAGCGCACGGTCGATGGCCGGGTGCTGGAGGCCACACGTGAGTTCCTGTGAGCGTGGCAATCCTGAGCCTTAAGGGGCATTGCCAGACGCCGGGGGAACTGCGGTAGCCTAAGGACAGCTCCTGACCCGTTGTGTAATAGCTACCCGTACAACGCCTACAGCCCGACCGGGAGGTCATCGCATGTCGCAAGAATCCTGCCTGGGCATCCTGCTGCCCGACGACGGACCGGATGACTACGAGTGGTACCGCCTCGGCGACGAGGTGACCGGACTGCCGCGGACCCGGGTGGGCAAGGTGCCGAGCGACGGCCACCATGTGCCGGCGGCGTTGCTGTCGCTGGGCGAGGTGGAGCGACTGGCCCCGGTGGGCAGGTCGCTGGTGGAGGAGGGCGGTGCCGAGGCCGTGGTATGGGCCTGCACCAGCGCGAGCTTCATCGGCGGGCTCGACTGGGCTCGGGAGCAGAGTGTGGCCCTGGCGTCCCGGCTGGGCGTGCCGGTTACCAGCACGGCACTGGCCTTCCACGAGGCGCTGGCCGCCCTCGGTCATGCGCGGGTGGATCTGCTCAGCCCCTATCCGGACGACGTGACCCTGCGGTTGGTGAGTTTCTTGCGCGAGGGCGGTGTCAGCGTAGTCAACGACAAGGCACTGGATTGTCCCTATGCCGCCGACTCGCATCGGGCCGACCTCCTCACGGAAGTGCGTCGCTTCTGTGCCCGTTACCCCGACGACTCGCGGCCCCTGCTGGTGCCCGATACGGCGGTCAACTCGCTGTTCCTGCGCGAGGGCCTGAGTCACGAGGCTGGCCGAGAGGTGCTGACCGCCAACCAGGTGACCCTGTGGGCGGGGCTCAGGCAACTGGGCGATGCAACCCTGGCGGACGAACTGCTGGGATCCCTCGCTTCAGTCTGAGGGCCGAGACGCCAGCCACTCGACCAGCGCGTCCAGCGGCATCGGCCGGGCGAACAGATACCCCTGGAAGACCTCGCAGCCGTGATGCCTCAGGTAGTCATGCTGATCGTGCGTCTCGATCCCCTCGGCCACCACTCTCAGGTCGAGTTCCCGGGCCAGGGTGATGACCCCCTGGCAGATGGCAGCATCCTTGTGGCTGACGGTGACGTCCTTGACGAAGGTCCGGTCGATCTTGATCTTGTCGATGGGCAGTGTGCGCAGGTAGCCAAGGCTCGAGAAGCCGGTGCCGAAATCGTCGATGGCGGTGCTGATGCCCATGCCGCTCAGGGCGTTGAGGATGTCGATGGCGCCTTCGGTATTGCGCATCAGGATGCCCTCGGTAAGTTCCAGCTCCAGGTGCGAGGCCGCCAGGCCAGTCTCGTCCAACACTCTTCTCAGGGTGGCCAGGAAACTCGGCCTGTGGAACTGCATCGGCGAGAGATTGACCGCCATGCGTCCCGCGAGCAGCCTCTGGTCGACCAGGGTGCGGGCGTCGTGGCAGGCCCGGGCCATCACCCAGCGGCTCAGCGGAATGATCTGACCGGTCTCCTCGGAGAGCGGGATGAAGTCGGCGGGGGAGATGAACCCCTTGGTGGGGTGGCGCCAGCGTACCAGCGCCTCCAGCCCGTCGACGCGGCCGGTGGCATCGAGCAGCGGCTGGTAGTGCAGCACCAGCTGGTCATGGTCGAGGGCCTCCTGCAGCTCGTTGCGCAGCGTCACCCGCTGGGAGAGCTTGCTGTCCAGATCGCCGGTATAGCGCTGGAAGGCGTTGCGCCCCTGCTGCTTGGCCTTGTACATGGCCATGTCGGCATGCTGCAGGAGCTTCTCGGGGTCTTCCAGGGGTTCGTCGTTGATGGCAATGCCGATGCTCGCCGAGATATGCAGCTCATGCCCGTTCACCTTGTAGGGGCGGGCCAGCTCCAGCAGCAGGCGTTCGGCCACCTCCTCGGCCTCGCCGGGATGGTCGAGATCCGGCAGCAGCAGCACGAACTCGTCGCCGCCGAAGCGGGCCAGGGTGTCGCTGGCACGCAGGCCGCTGGCCAGGCGGCGGGCAACGCTGATCAGCAACTGGTCACCCACCTTGTGGCCCAGGGTGTCGTTGATCGGCTTGAACTCGTCCAGATCGATGAACAGCACCGCCAGGATCTGTGAGTGCCGGCGGGCCAGGGCGAAGTCGTGGCTCAGGTGGTCGCTGAACAGGGCGCGATTGGCAAGTCCCGTGAGGGCGTCGTGGGTGGCTTGATAGGCCAGCTGGTTCTCCTGCTCCTTGCGCTCGGAGATGTCGTTCATGATGGCGACGAAGTGAGTCACTACGCCGTCGTCATCATGGACCGGCGAGAGGAAGATCTGATTCCAGAAGGGCGAGCCGTCGCGACGATGGGCGCGCAGGGTGATCGAGAGGGTGCGCCCTTCGGCCAGCGCGGCCCGGATCTGCGCGACATCCCGGCTATCGGTGTCCGGTCCCCCCAGGAAGCGGGGTGAGTGGCCCAGCACCTCCCTGGCCAGGTAGCCGGTGATGCGGGTGAAGGCGGGATTGACGTAGACCGCCGGGTGGGTCGGCTGTCGGGCGTCGGTAATGACAACGGCGTTGTTGCTGGCCTCCAGGCTGCGTTCCAGGATGCGCTGGCGCTGGGCGGCGGAAAGGCGCTCGCTGATGTCCTTGGCGATCCCGAAGACGCCGTCGACGTGGCCATCGACCAGGATCGGCAGGAAGGTCACCTCCAGGTCCTGGGGCGCGGCGTCCCGGCGATGGTAGCGCATGGTCAGGCTGTCGGGCCGGCCGCTGGCGGCCGTCTGGAAGCCGGCCTCCACGCGCTGCAGGTCGGCGGCAGATGTCGACTCCTCGTGCATGATGTCGCGTAACCTCAGGCCACGCCAGTCGCGTTCCCCCATGCCGATGATGGCCTGGGTCATGGGGTTCAGGCTGCGATAGGTCCCGTGGCGGTCCATGGCGAACACCGCATCCGGGTTCTGGGTAAACAGCGACCGGAAGCGCTGTTCGCTGGTGCTCAGGGCGCGGGCCTGCACGTCACGGATCGCTACCAGGGAGCGGCCGATGATCAGCTGGTAGGTGAGCAGCAGCC
>NZ_JAVLBC010000291.1:0-2724 GCF_031581305.1 Halomonas sp. | reverse complement strand
GTAGTTGTGCACCGGGCACTTCCACTCGCAGTAGGGATTGCCGCAATGCAGGCAGCGATGCGCCTGGCTGGCCGCTTCCTGGGGCTTGAAGGGCTCGTAGATCTCGGCGAACTCCCGCGCGCGGGTGCGGGCGTCCTTCTTCTGCGGGTCCTGGCGACCCACGTCGATAAACTGGAAGTCGTTGCTCAAGCGGTTGGCCATGGTCTCGTCTCCTGGTCTCTGCGTGGCGATATCGTCGTTTCGGCGTTCACGTATTCCGGCTGACGCCGACCCTTATTCCGGCTGACGCCGGGACTGGGCAAGCAGGCTGCCCAGGCTCGCGGCCTTGGGCTTCACCAGCCAGAAGTGACGAACGAAGTCGCTGAAGTCCTCGAGGATCGCCTCGCCCCGGGCGGAGCCGGTCGCGGCCACATACTCCTCGATGATCTCCCGCAGATGACGCCGATAGGCCTCCATGGCCTCGGTGTTCACCCGGTGGATCTCCACCAGTTCATGGTTGTACTTGTCGACGAAGGTGCGATCCTCGTCGAGCACATAGGCGAAACCGCCGGTCATGCCCGCCCCGAAGTTGACACCCACCTCACCGAGCACGCAGACCAGGCCACCGGTCATGTATTCGCAGCAGTGGTCGCCGGCACCCTCGATGATGGCATGGGCGCCTGAGTTACGTACCCCGAAGCGCTCACCGGCGGTACCGGCAGCAAATAGCTTGCCGCCAGTGGCGCCGTACAGACAGGTATTGCCGACGATGGCGGTCCGGTGGCTCTCGAAGGCGCTGCCGGCCGGTGGCACGACCACCAGCTTGCCGCCGTTCATGCCCTTGCCGACATAGTCATTGGCATCGCCCTCCAGGTAGAGGTTGAGGCCGCGGGCGTTCCAGACACCGAAGCTCTGGCCGGCGACACCGGTGAAGCGCGCGGTGACCGGCGCGTCCTCGAGCCCCGCCTCGCCGTAGCGCTTGGCGATGGCCCCGGAGGTCAGCGCCCCGACGCTGCGGTCGCAGTTGGTGATGGTGAAGTCAAACTCGCCTCCGGATTTCGCCTCGATGGCGTCCTTGAGGGCCTCGAGCACCTCCTGATTCTTGGCGCCCGGATCGTGGGGAACGTTGCGGCTGACCGCGCAGAACTGCGGTGCATCTGCCGGCACGAAATCGTTGCCCAGCAAGCCTGACAGATCGAGCTTGCGCTGGGACGCCGTGGCGCCCTCCAGCACCTCGAGCAGGTCGGTGCGACCGATCAGGTCGGTGAGACGGCGCACGCCCAGCAGGGCCATCAGCTCACGCACCTCCTCGGCGATGAAGCGGAAGTAGTGCTTGACCATGTCCACGGTACCGCGGAAGTGCTCGTCGCGCAGGTACTGCATCTGGGTGGCCACCCCGGTGGCGCAGTTGTTGAGGTGGCAGATGCGCAGGTACTTGCAGCCCAGTGCCACCATGGGCGCCGTGCCGAAACCGAAGCTCTCGGCGCCGAGGATCGCTGCCTTGACCACATCCAGGCCGGTCTTCAGGCCACCATCGGTCTGCAGGCGAATCTTGTCGCGCAGGCCATTGATGCGCAGCGCCTGGTGCACTTCGGGCAGGCCGAGCTCCCAGGGGCTGCCGGCGTGCTTGATCGAGGTCAGGGGGCTCGCCGCGGTACCGCCGTCGTAGCCGGAGACAGTGATCAGGTCGGCATAGGCCTTGGCCACGCCGGTGGCGATAGTGCCGATGCCGGGCTCGGAGACCAGCTTCACCGAGACCTGGGCATCGGGATTGACCTGCTTGAGGTCGAAGATCAGCTGCGCCAGATCCTCGATGGAGTAGATATCGTGGTGCGGCGGCGGCGAGATCAGCGTCACGCCGGGCACCGAGTAGCGCAGTCGGGCGATCAGCTCGTTGACCTTGCCGCCGGGCAGTTGGCCGCCCTCGCCGGGCTTGGCGCCCTGGGCCACCTTGATCTGCAGCACCTCGGCATTGACCAGGTAGGCCGGTGTCACACCAAAACGCCCGGAAGCGATCTGCTTGATCTTGGAGGAGCGAATGGTCCCGTAACGGGCCGGGTCCTCGCCCCCCTCGCCGGAGTTGGAGCGTCCGCCGGCCTCGTTCATGGCCTGGGCCAGGGCCTCATGGGCCTCGGGCGACAGCGCACCCAGCGACATGCCGGCACTGTCGAAGCGCGGCAGCAGATCCTCGACCGCCTCGACCTCTTCCAGCGGCAGCGGCTCGGCGGCCGGCCTGAGCCTGAGCAGATCACGCAGGGTGGCCGGCGACCGCTCGTTGACCAGGCGAGCAAACGTCTTCCACTTGACGTAGTCGCCCTCCTGAACCGCCTCCTGCAGCGCCATGACCACATCGGGATTGTAGGCGTGGTACTCGTGGCCATGGACATACTTCATCAGACCGCCCTGGGAAATGCCCTTCCGCGGCGTCCAGGCCTCGCGCCCCAGTAGTTCCTGCTGCAGCTGCAGCTCGCTGAAACCGGTGCCTTCGATGCGCGAGGCCATGCCGGTAAAGCAAAGGTCCACCACTTCCGAAGAGAGGCCCACCGCCTCGAAGAGCTGAGAGCCACGATAGGAGGCCAGGGTCGAGATGCCCATCTTGGAAAGGATCTTGAACAGACCCTTCTGCAGGCCCTTGCGGTAGTTCTCGCGGGCATCGGCCGGGTTGCCAACCAGCTCGCCGGTATGGTGCATATCGGCCATGACCTGGTAGGCCAGCCAGGGGAAGACCGCCGTGGCCCCTACACC
>NZ_JAVLBC010000071.1:0-14411 GCF_031581305.1 Halomonas sp. | reverse complement strand
CCGGTGTAGGGGGATTCTTCGGCCTGAGTTTCGGCCTTCTGCTCGGGCTGCTTCGCCGCCGGCTGGGCGGCGGGCTTGCTGCCTGCCACCTCGACATAGCCGATAAGGTCACCCTCGGAGACGGTATCGCCCTCCTTGACGGTCAGCTCGACCAGCTTGCCCTTGTAGGGGCTGGGCACGTCCATGGAGGCCTTGTCGGACTCCAGGGTAATCAGGGGATCTTCTTCATCGAGATCGTCGCCAGCGCTGGCGACGATCTCGATGACCGGCACATCGGAGGAGCCGGAGAGGTCCGGGACGCGGACCTCCTTGCGCTCGGGCTCGCCGCTGGCGGCACCCTGCGCCTCGGCCGGAGCCTCGTCCTGCGCGTCACTGGCCGCCGGTGTGGGCGCCGACTCGGCGGGCTCGCCGTCGCCGCCGCCCTCGCCCTCGACTTCCATGGTGCCGATGACGTCACCCTCGGAGACGGTATCGCCCTCCTTGACGGTGAGCGTAACCAGCGTGCCGGCCTGGGGGCTCGGCACGTCCATGGAGGCCTTGTCGGACTCCAGCGTGATCAGGGTGTCTTCCGCGTCGACCTGGTCGCCGGCAGCCACCGCCACCTCGATGATCTCCACGTCGGCGGAGCCGCCGAGGTCGGGGACCTTGACATCGACGGTCTGTTTGCCACCGCTCCCGCTCTTGGCCGCGGGCTTCTCCGGCGCGGACTCGGAGGCCTTCTCCGGCTCGGGGGCCTTCTCGGGCTCGGGAGCCTGCTCGGCCTCGCCACCACCCTCGGCCTCGATCTCGACGATGTCGTCGCCCTCGGAGACAGTGTCGCCCTCCTTGACCAGCACTTTCAGCACCTTGCCACCCTTCGGCGCCGGCACATCCATGCTGGCCTTGTCGGACTCCAGCGTGATCAGGGTGTCCTCGGGGTCGATGACATCGCCCTCGGCCACCGCAATCTCGATGATTTCCACATCGGTATCGCCACCGATGTCCGGAACTTTGATGATTTCGCTACTCAAGGTCGCGCTCCTTCAAACTCTTGACGGGGGCGGGCCGTCCGGCCCGCCATGCCACCGGATCAGTCGGTCGGCGCCTCACACCTCAAGCGGGTTGGGCTTGGCCGGGTCGATGTCGTATTTCTTGAGCGCTTCGCCGACCACCTTGCGATCCAGCTCACCACGGTCGGCCAGCGCCTTGAGCGCGGCCACGGTCACGTAGCGGCGGTCGACCTCGAAGAAGGCGCGCAGCTTCTCACGGGTATCGGAGCGACCGAAACCGTCGGTCCCCAGTACATGGTAGTCGGTCGGCACCCAGGCGCGGACCTGGTCGGCGAACAATTTCATGTAGTCGGTGGAGGCGATCGCCGGCCCCTGGCGACCTTCCAGACAGGTGGTCACATGGGGCTTGCCCGGCTCGGCCTCGGGATTGATGAAAGCCTGGCGATCGATCTCCAGGGCCTCGCGACGCAGCTCGTTGAAGCTGGTCACGCTCCAGATGTCGGCGCCCACACCCCACTCCTCAGTGAGCATCTCGGCGGCGGCCTCGACCTCGCGCAGGATCGTGCCGGAGCCCAGCAGCTGCACGCGGCCCTTGTCACCCTGCGTCTCGCGCAGCAGGTACATGCCCTTGATGATGTCATCGGCGGGCACCTCGTCGAGGGCCGGATGCTCGTAATTCTCGTTCATCACCGTCAGGTAGTAGAAGCAGTTCTCCTTGTCGGTGAACATGCGCTTCAGGCCGTCCTGGACGATCACCGCCACCTCGTGGGCATAGGTCGGATCGTAGCTGCGGCAGTTGGGAATCATCGAGGCCTGCAAGTGGCTATGGCCATCCTGGTGTTGCAGACCCTCGCCGTTGAGGGTGGTGCGCCCGGCCGTGCCACCGACCAGGAAGCCACGGGCCTGCATGTCCCCGGCCGCCCAGGCCAGGTCGCCGATACGCTGGAAGCCGAACATCGAGTAGTAGACATAGAACGGCAGCAGCGTGGTGGCGTTGTTCGAGTAGGAGGTCGCGGCGGCGATCCACGCCGACATGGCGCCGGCCTC
Organism: Halomonas sp.; assembly: GCF_031581305.1. Taxonomy (GTDB): domain Bacteria; phylum Pseudomonadota; class Gammaproteobacteria; order Pseudomonadales; family Halomonadaceae; genus Halomonas. The sequence continues at coordinate 12,375 of NZ_JAVLBC010000071.1, read as the reverse complement.
CGTGATGCCCTCCTCGAGGATCTGACCCTTCTGATCCTCGCGGTAGAACATGATCTGTCCCTTGTCCACCGGCTCGTACTTCTGCCCCTCGGAGGTATAGATGCCGAGCTGGCGGAACATGCCCTCCATGCCAAAGGTCCGTGCCTCGTCGGGAATGATCGGCACCACGCGATCGCCGATCTTCTTGTCCTTGACCAAGCCATTGAGGATGCGCACGAAGGCCATGGTGGTGGAGACCTCGCGCCCCTTGGAGCCGCCGGTCTGCGACGCGAAGGTCTTGTCCTCGAGCGCCGGAATCGGAAGCGCCTCGAAGTCATGACGGCGAGCCGGCAGGTAGCCGCCCAGGCGCTCCCGCTGAAGATGCATGTACTTCAGCTCCGGGGAGCCATCCTCGGGCTTGTAGTAGGGCACTTCCTTGAGCTGCTCGTCGGAAAGCGGGATGCCGAAGCGATCGCGGAAGCGTCTGAGCGCCTCGTACTCCATGGTCTTGACCTGGTGAGCCTCGTTGGCGGCCTCACCGTCACCGCCACCCATGCCGTAACCCTTGACGGTATGCGCCAGGATGACGGTGGGACGGCCGTTGGCGTTCTGGGTCGCCTCATGGTAGGCCGCATACACCTTGAAGGGGTCATGGCCGCCACGGTTGAGCTTCCACACGTCCTCGTCGGACATGTCCTTGACCATCTCGGCCGTCTCCGGGTACTTGCCGAAGAAATGCTCCTTGGTATAGGCACCGCCGTTGGCCTTGTAGTTCTGGTAGTCGCCGTCAACCGCCTCGTCCATGCGCTTCTGCAGGATGCCCTTCTTGTCTTTCTCGAAGAGCGGGTCCCAGAGGCGGCCCCAGACGACCTTGAGGACGTTCCAGCCGGCGCCGCGGAACACGCCCTCGAGCTCGTCCATGATCCGCGAGTTGCCACGCACCGGGCCGTCAAGACGCTGCAGGTTGCAGTTGACGACGAAGATCAGGTTGTCGAGCTTCTCGCGACTGGCCAGGTGGATGGCCCCCAGGGATTCCGGCTCATCGCACTCGCCGTCGCCCATGAAGCACCAGATCTTGCGATCGTGCATGTCCTTGAGCTCACGGGAATCCAGGTACTTCATCACGTGGGCCTGGTAGATGGCCTGGATGGGACCGAGGCCCATGGACACCGTGGGGAACTGCCAGAAATCAGGCATCAGCCAGGGGTGCGGGTAGGACGAGAGACCGTCGCCATCCACCTCCTGGCGATACTTGTCCATCTGGTCCTCGGTCAGGCGCCCTTCCAGGTAGGCACGCGCATAGACGCCCGGCGCCACATGGCCCTGGATGTACACCAGATCGCCCTCGAAGTCGCCGTTCGGGGCGCGGAAGAAGTGGTTGAAGCCCACGTCATAGAGAGTCGCCGCCGACATGAAGCTGGCGATATGACCACCCAGCCCCGGGTTCGCGCGGTTGTTGCGGATCACCTGGGCAATGGCGTTGTAGCGAATCAGCGAGCGGATGCGACGCTCCATGAACAGATCGCCCGGCATCGGCGCCTCGCGATGCACCGAAATGGTGTTGCGATGCGGGGTGGTCACCGAGAAGGGCACCTGCATACCATCGCGACGCACCCGGTCGGCCAGGCGCGTCATCAGATACCGGGCACGATCCTCGCCCTCGCGATCCAGGACCGACTCCAGGGAATCCAGCCATTCCGTGGTTTCGACCGGATCGAGATCCTCTCTTGTTTCCAGACTCATAGATGTCTCTCCGAATGACGATGGGGACTACAGCCCCGCAGAGGGGCGAGTGGCGCTCATGTTCGTAGGGGCAGGCCAAACGCATCAGGCCTGTAGTTGTTTTACAAGGCGGTGTGTGTTGTGCCGCTGCCGTTGGCGCGAAGATACCGTAAACGCCGGGCCCTGCCAATTCAAGATAAAATGGAAACAGTTTTCACATACGCTACATTGCACCGCAACACAGGGGATTAGGTGCACACGGCTCCTCGAAACCCTCTCGTCTCAGATAGTTGTAATTAAACTACCGTATGAAGCAAGCGTGCCATCCAGGCTTAGTCGATTTAGCCTTGTTTTGTGTCTTCAGAAACGTATTCTTTCCACTTCCTGGCGAAAGTAGGCCCAGTCGAAGGCGGGCCCGGGGTCGCTCTTGCGCAGCGGCGCCACCCGGGCATGGCTGGTGATGCGCGTCTCGTCGAGATCCGGATAGGCCGCCAGCAGGGCAAGGGTGACAGCCGCGAGAGCCCGGTACTGGGCGCTGGTGTAGGGGCTGACCTCGTCTCCCTCCAGCTCGATGCCCAGGGCGAAGTCATTCAGCGCCCGTCGCTCCTGCCCATCATCCCGCCATCTCGAGCGGCCGGCATGCCAGGCCCGAGCCTGAAAGGGCACGAACTGCACGCACTCGCCGTCGCGCCGGATCAGCAGGTGGGCTGAGACGCGCAGGCCGGCAATGGCCGCGAAGAAGGGGTGGGCCTGGGGGTCGAGCCGGTTGGTGAACAGCTGCTCGATATGCTCGCCCCCGAATGCGCCGGGCGGCAGGCTGATCGAGTGCAGCAGCAATAGCGAGACTTCCCCAGCGGGGCGTGCGTCCTGGTTGGGTGAGGGAAGCCGCCGGGCTTCTCGTAGCCAGCCGTCGTCGATGCGCATGGTATTTCCCTGACGTCGATGCATGGGTTTCCCTATAATGATCATCTCAAGCTCCCCCGCACAGAGTGGACCCGCCATGCATTACCAGGACGCCCTTGCCGAAGATATCCGTGACAGTGCCGCCCGGCTGCTGGCCGAGGACGTCGGCCCCGGCGACATCACCGCCCAACTGGTGCCCGAGAAACAGATGGCCCGAGCCCGGGTGATCACCCGAGAGACGGCGGTGCTATGCGGCGTGGCCTGGGTCGACGAGCTGTTCCGCCGTCTCGATACCCGGGTCGCCCTGCACTGGCAGGCCGCCGATGGTGACCGTCTCGAGCCCGGCCAGCCGCTCCTCGATCTGGAGGGCCCCGCGCGTAGCCTGCTCACTGGGGAACGTGCCGCGCTCAACCTGTTGCAGACCCTCTCCGCCACGGCCACCCGCACCCGCCACTATGTGGACTTGCTCGAGGGAACCGGGGTCCGCATGCTCGACACCCGCAAGACCCTGCCCGGGCTGAGGCTCGCCCAGAAGTACGCAGTGACCTGCGGCGGTGGACACAACCACCGCATCGGCCTTTACGATGCCTTCCTGATCAAGGAGAACCACATCGCGGCCTGCGGCGGCATCGCGGTCGCCGTCGACGAGGCAAGGCGCATCGCCCGCGACCTGCCGGTGGAGGTGGAAGTGGAGACCTTCGATGAGTTGGACCTGGCACTCACCGCCGGAGCCGATATCATCATGCTCGACAACTTCAGCCTCGACGACATGCGCGAGGCAGTGCGCCGCAACGCCGGGCGTGCCACCCTGGAGGCCTCGGGCAACGTCGATGAGCAAACCCTGCGCGCCATCGCCGAGACCGGCGTGGACTGCATCTCCAGCGGCGCCTTGACCAAGGATGTCGGAGCCATCGACCTGTCGATGCGTATCGTCGAGCAGGAGATCTGAACGGCCCCTCAGGTCTCGACCGCGAACAGCCGCTTCTCGAGCCGTTGGCGATAGATCTGCTCGCCGCCGCGCTCGACCCAGTCGTCACCCAGTCGCTGCCAGCCGCGATGCACGAGACCATCCTCTAGTATGGCACTGGCTTCGATGACGACCCGGGTCACGCCCTGCTCCAGGAGCAGGCGCTCCGCATGCACCAGCAGGGTCGAGCCGATTCCGCGCCGACCCAGCGACGGCCAGACATAGAGGGTCTCGATCCGGCCCCGAAGGATATCCAGCTCCAGGAACCCTACACAACGACCCTCGCAGTCGGCGACGAGGGTCGTGTGGAGGGCCTGGCGCGCCGCCCAGGCATTTGCATCCCGCGGCAGGGCCATCGCCCAGGCCTCCCGCTCGGCCAGGGAATAGTGCCCCGCTGCCGCCTGCATCACGGCATGATGGAAGACCTCGGCCTGATCGGCGGCGTCGCGGGATCGGGCCGCGCGATAGACGATTCTCGCTCCACGGCAGCGCCTGGACGGCACGGCCGGCTCGGCGTCGGTATCGATATCGGCATGACGCATATGAGACCTTCCTATGATGAGAATCGACCCAGCAGACTACCCAAGCCACGACGCCGGGCCAAGCCCTGCGGGTGGACACTGTCAGGATATGCCATGAACGACCACCCCGCCCCACCCAAGGCTTTCCACCTGACGCCCATCGGCATCATCGAGGGTGACTACCCAGACAAGTTCGGTATCCCGCGCCAGCCGGGACTGGCGAGCGCGGCCCGGGCGAGCCTGGTGCTGCTGCCGCCCTTCGATGATCCGCTGACGGTGAGAGGCCTCGACGCCTTCAGCCACCTCTGGCTGACCTTCGTCTTCCACCAGAGCCCCGAGCGCTGGACGCCACTGGTGCGCCCGCCGCGCCTGGGCGGCAATGCCAAGGTGGGGGTCTTCGCCAGCCGCAGCACCCATCGGCCCAACCGCCTGGGTCTGTCGCTGGTGGAACTGGTCGACATCGACACCACCTGCGGCGTATGCCTGCAGCTTCGCGGCGCCGATCTCGTTGACGGCACCCCAATTCTCGACATCAAGCCCTATCTGCCCTGGGCAGAAGCCTGCCCTGACGCCCGTGCCGGCTTCGCGCCCGAGGCGCCGCCAACCCTGGCGGTTACGCTCTCCCCTGCCGCCGAGGCGATGCTGGCGCGCCGGGACGACGGCGACAGCCTGCGCGCGCTGATTTGCCAGGTGCTCGCTCAGGATCCCCGCCCGGCCTATCACTGCGGTGCCGAGGAGCGGCGTTACGGCGTGCGCCTGCGCGACGTGGACGTGCGCTTCCACGCCCGCACCGACGCCACGGGCGAGACGCGCCTGGAGGTCGTCGAGATCGTGGCGATGTAGACCGAGGACACAATATGACGACGCCCTCCGTAGAGGGCCTCATCGAATACCGTATCGATCATTTCCATCTTGGCATCGATCAGGCTCGCCTGAATAACCCAAATGGCAAGAAGATGTGCTGGTTCATGTCGCGAGCGATGAGAGGCTGGCCGCCGGCGGTCAGGATCGCTAGGCTCGTTCCCGACGAGCCAACGCACTTCCCACTTCCCTGTGGGTCGTCGAGCACAGCAATGAATCAGTGCGTCTTCAAGAGAAGTCGATGCCGATCCGCTTGCCCACCTCCTCGTAGGCTTCAATCACGCCGCCCAGTCCCTGGCGAAAGCGGTCCTTGTCGAGCTTCTCACGGGTCTTGGCGTCCCAAAGGCGACAGCCGTCCGGGGAGAACTCGTCGCCCAGCACGATCCCACCCTTGAACAGGCCGAACTCCAGCTTGTAGTCGACCAACAGCAGGCCGCCCTCGGCGAAGAGGTGCTTGAGCACCTCGTTGACCCGATAAGTGAGCGTCTTCATCTCGGCCAGCTGTTCGGGAGTCGCCCAGCCAAAAGTCTCGGCCAGCGACTCGTTGATCATAGGGTCATGGAGGGCATCGTTCTTGAGAAATAGCTCGAAGGTGGGCGGATCAAGCGCTTGCCCCTCCTCCACACCGAGGCGCTTGACCAGGCCGCCGGCGGCGATATTGCGCACCACGCACTCCACCGGGATCATCTCGAGGTTCTTGACCAGGCTCTCGGTGTCGGAGAGACGCTTCTCGAAGTGGGTCGGCACACCCGCCTCGGCCAACTTCTCCATGATGAAGGCATTGAAGCGGTTGTTGACCATGCCCTTGCGGGCCAGTGACTCCATGCGCTCGCCGTCGAAGGCGCTGGTGTCATCGCGGAATGTCAGGATCAGGCGATCGGGGTCATCGGTGGCATGGACCGACTTGGCCTTGCCGGCATAGAGTTCTTGACGCTTTTCCATGGGAGCCTCCAGAGGCGCGGATACGAGTCAGAATGGTCGTTCAGCCGAGGGTCTGCCACGTCAGGCCGTCGTCCTGGGCGGCAACTCTCAGCCGAGATTCATCGCCGTCGAGCAGCGGCACCAGGGCCTCCAGGGCCAGCTCGGGGCGGTTGTTGTGTTCGGAGAGGTGGGAGCAGACGATGCGCTGCAGGCGATCGAGCCCGAGCCGCTGCAGCAGCCAGGTCGCCTGGCCATTGGCCAGGTGCCCCCAGTCGCCCCCGACCCGACGCTTCAGGCGTGCCGGATAGGGGCCCTCGGCGAGCATACGCGGATCATGGTTGCACTCCAGCACCAGGCCGTCGCAGCCGGCGAAGGCCTCGACCACATGCGCGCTGGGATGTCCCAGATCGGTGAGCAGGCCAAGGCGTTGCTCGCCGGCAGCAATGCGAAACTGCACCGGCTCTCGGGCGTCGTGGGGCACGGTCACGGGGTCGATAGTCACCCCCTTGACCGAGAAGCGGGCCTGGGGGGTGATCCAGTAGCGGCGAGGCAGCTCGCCGAGCCGTCCCGAGAGCCAGGTGCCCGGCGTCAGGTAGACCGGCATCCCGTGGCGGCGGGCCAGGGGGCCGATGCCCCGCACATGGTCTCCATGCTCGTGGGTCACCAGCAGGGCATCGAGCTGACGAGGATGCAGCCCCAGGCGAGCCAGGCGGCGCTCGGTCTCGCGCAGGGTAAAGCCGCAATCGACCAGCAGGTGCGTCTCACCGTCGCTGACCAGGGTAGCGTTGCCCTTGCTGCCGCTGCCCAAGGAGGCGAAGGAGAGGCGCCCGCGCCCACCCGCCACTATCTTGCTCATCAGCGCAGCAGGCCCGCCACTCGCTCGAGCAGCTCGCGCTGGTCCTCGGGATGAAAATCCCGCTCGCTGGCATTCACAGCTCTCAGTAGGGTCTGTTCAGGACCACGAGTCTCCAGCACCAGGCGAATCTGCTGGGACATCTGACGTACGTCGGGACTGAAGGCCACCTCCAGCGGATTGCGGTTGCGCTCGGACTCTGTCATATAGCTGATCAGGAAGTCATGAGCGCGGGGGTCGCGCTCGAGCAGCTCGCGCCGCTCCTCCAGGGTGAAGACCTGTTCGAGCTGATAACTGAGCTCGGCCCAGGTACGGTTAATGTCGAGGGGAATCTGTACAAGCCACTCCTCACCCCGCTGCTCGAGGCGCAGGCCCGGTTCGCTGGCCGGCCGCTGGGCGGCCAGCGAAGCGGCACTCGACGACAGGCTACGTGCCTCGAAGTGCCGTTCCAGCGCCGTCAGACAGTCCGCCTGGGTGGCTCTGCCCTGCTCGCAGTGAATCTCGCTGTCACCGCTGCGCAGCGCCGGGCGAACGCTGAGCGTGGCCTGGTCGGTTTCCAGGATGCCACGACGGGAGTCACTGTTGGTGACGGTCAGACCACGACGGCGTGCGAAACGCTCGAGCTCTGTCCAGGCCGCACCCGGTTCGACTCCCACCACCAGCCAGTTCTCGTCGCCGATCGCACGACGCTCGACATAGCCCCGCTCCCTGGCGCGCCCGGGCGAAAGGGCTTGGGGGAGCGGTGCCTCCACGACGCCATTCTCGGCAGACCGCGTGCCGCCCACCTCGGGAACAGGCATGGCATCCCGATAGCGATCGACATTGCGGCTATCCGGCAGCACCAAGGGCGCACTCTCCTCGGCCTCGCCGTAGTCAAGGTTGCGATCGTGATAGAAGCCATCACGGCCACAGCCAGCCGTGGCCAGGGCGATGACCGCCACCAGCGGCATCCATTTCAGCGCAGAGTTCATGCGTCCACCTTGCCTAGTGTTGTGCAGGGTACCGGTGCCGGGCACCGCTCAGTCGTCAATCAGGCCCGCCAGCTGTAGAGCCTCGCTGACGGTGGAATGATACTTCTCGGAGAGCCAGGTCAGCGGCAGCCGGATGCCGGGCTCGATGTGGCCCATGCGGTACAGGGCCCACTTGACCGGAATCGGGTTGGACTCGATACCCAGGTTCGTGTGCAGCGGCATCAGGCGAGTGTTGATCTGATGGGCCCTGTCGGAATCCCCGGCCACGGCTGCACTGCAGAGTTCGTACATGGCCCGCGGCGCTACGTTGGCCGTCACCGAGATGTCGCCATGGCCGCCCATCAACATGAAGTCACAGGCGGTGGCATCATCCCCGGAGTAGAGCATGAAGCCGCTGCCCTTGAGGCGCGCGATCAGGTCCTCGGCACGCTCCAGGTTGCCGGTGGCATCCTTGAGCCCGATGATCTTGTCGACCTCTGCCAGGCGCAGCACGGTCTCGTTGTAGATGTCCGAGCAGGTGCGCCCCGGCACGTTGTAGAGGATCACCGGCAGGTCACTGCTCTCGGCGATGGCCTTGAAGTGCCGATAGAGCCCTTCCTGGGTAGGCTTGTTGTAGTAGGGCGCCACCGTCAGGCAGCAGTCCGCCCCGACCTCGCTGGCATAGCGGACCAGCTCCACCGCTTCGGAGGTATTGTTGGAGCCGGTGCCGGCGATGACCGGAATGCGCCCGTTCACCTCCTCCACCACGGTGCGGATGACATCGAAATGCTCGGCGAACGACATGGTGGTCGGCTCGCCGGTGGTGCCGGCCGCCACGATCGCATCAGTGCCATTGTCGAGATGAAAGTGCACCAGGCGGCGCAGGGCATCCCAATCGATATCGCCATTGATCTTCATCGGCGTCGCCAGCGCGACGATACTGCCAGTGATCATCCTCTCCATTCCTCTCGATTCGCCTGCATTCGCGGTCTCGGGGACCTCGACAACGCCCCGGGACCCGCCCGGTGCCAAGGGCCAAATGGTACTCAGGCCTCGGGAGCCTGTACAGCCGCGACTTTACAGTTCGTCAGCGCTTGCGTGTAATCAGGCCTTCTACCTTCCATTCATCATAGGAGCACGACCTTGAGCATTAGCCCCGGCGAGTCCGTTCCCGACTTCACCGCCACTGCCACCGGCGACACCACCGTCACTCTTTCCGAGCTGAAGGGGAAGCAAGTGGTGGTCTACTTCTACCCCAAGGCCAGCACCCCCGGGTGCACCACCGAGGGCGGCGACTTCCGCGATCGCAAGGAGGCCTTCGACGCCGCCAACACCATCATCCTCGGCGTCTCCCGGGACGGCATCCGTGCCCAGGAGAACTTCAAGGCCAAACAGGGTTTCAACTTCGCGCTGATCTCCGACAAGGATGAGACGCTCTGCCATCTGTTCGACGTCATCAAGCTGAAGAAGCTCTACGGCAAGGAGCACCTGGGGATCGAGCGCAGCACCTTTCTGATCGATACCGACGGCAAGCTGGCCCGCGAGTGGCGCGGCGTCAAGGTAAAGGGCCATGCCCAGGAAGTACTGGAGGCTGCCCAGGCCCTGAACGCCGGTTGAAAACACTTTCTCCCTCCGCGCGGACGAGCATCCGTGCCCCGGGACGCTCACGACTTGGTGGGCGTCTCGGCCGACTCCTGCAAGTGGCGCTGCTTGATGCCTCGCGGCCAGGCATACACCAGTGCCTTGAGCAGGGTCGCCAGGGGAATGGCGAAGAAGACCCCCCAGAAACCCCAGATCCCGCCGAAGAAGAGGATCGCCAGAATGATCGATACTGGATGGATATTGACCGCCTCGGAGAACAGTATCGGCGACAGGACGTTGCCGTCCAGGGCCTGCAGCACCCCATAGGCGACCAGCACATAGAGAAACTCGTCCGTCAGACCGAAGTGGAAGCCGGCAACCGCCGCCACCGGCAGGGTGGTCACCGCCGCCCCGATATAGGGCACCAGCACCGACAGGCCCACCACCACCGACAGCAGTGCCGTGTAAGGGAGCCCGAAGTAGGTGAAGGTGAAGAAGGCCACGGAACCGACGATGATGATCTCGATGAACTTGCCGCGCACATAGTTGGCGATCTGGTCGTCCATTTCCTCCCAGATACGGGTCATCAACTCGCGCCGCTGAGGCAACAGCGATGTGGTGAAGCCCACCAGGCGATCGCGGTCCTTGAGCATGAAGAATACCAGGATCGGCACCAGAATCAGGTAGACGATCAGGGTCAGGACGTTGCCCAGTGAGGCCAGCGACAGGGTCAGGGCGCGCTGGCCGAGCTGCGTTACCTCCCGGCCGGCCACGTCGATCCAGTTCTGCATCTGGTCGGGGGTGACCAGGTTGGGATAGCGTGTCTGTAGGTCATCCAGCAAGCGCTGGCCGCTGGCAAACATGCGCGGCGCCTCCTGGACCAGCCCCACCAGCTGGTTCCAGATCAGCGGCATGAGGATGAAGGCCAGTGCCAGCAACACCCCGATGAAGGCGAGGAACACCACGAACACTGCCAGAAGACGCGGTATCCTGCGTCGCTCCAGCCAGCTCATCGGCCCCTGAAGGAGGAAGGCGACCACCAGGGCGATGAGGAAGGGTGCCAGCATGCGTCCGAACAGAATCACCGCGGTGAAGCCCAGCACCAGCACCACCAGCAGGATCACCGCCTCCTCGTCCGAGAAGTAGTGCTCGATCCAGCTTCTGAAGACCGACCTCAGGGTCATGGAGCCGACTCCCCACCCTTGCGGATCCAGTAGTGGTAGACATCGCCACGTTCTTCCCTGTCCGGCATCTCGTGTACGCTCTGGGCCACGAAGGTCTCGAAGTCGCGCCAGGAGCCCGCATCGGTGGCCATTACCTCCAGCAGCTGGCCGGGCGCAAGGCGCGCCAGCGCCTGCTTGGCCTTGAGCAGCGGCAAGGGGCAGGGAAGACCGCGGGCATCGAGCAGGTTATCGGGTTGCAGCGCCATGGTGTCTCCCGGAAAAATGCGATGGAGCGTGACGACCCTGGGCCAGCACGCAAGTCCCTGCGATTTAAAGGCACTTTGCAGGCCGAATCAATGTCACAACGGGGTGCCTGCCACTACTGGCGCTTCACTTGACGAGGACAGCCATGCTGCGTCGAACCGGAACCTGCTTGACCGCCTGCGCCCTGAGCCTGGTGCTTGCCCTGCCTACCCAGGCCCAGCCCCCCGGTCGCTATGAGGCACCCAGCCTGACCCGAAGCTCCCCGGTCGCGGCCGGGGGCGACTACGGGCTGCCCAGCCTGACCCGCCAAGGCAGCCAGGCGATCAGCGGCGAGGAGTTCCGCCTGGGCCGCGCCTGGCTGCGCCAGTTCCGTGCCCGCGCCCCCGAATGGCAGGATCCCATCACCCAGGACTACGTGGAGTCGCTGGTAGCCCGCCTGCTGCCCCACAGCGGCCTGGGAGAAGCTCGCACCGCCGTCACCCTGGTGGAGAGTCGCCTGCTCAACGCCTTCGCCGTACCTGGCGGCGTAATCGGCGTCAACGCCGGGCTGTTCGCCTTCGCCGAACACGAGGCCGAGCTGGCCTCGGTGATCGCCCACGAACTCGGCCACCTCGCCCAGCGCCACTATGCCCGCGGCAAGACCCGCGCCGAGCAGACCCAGATCCCGGCGATGGCCGCCATGCTCGCCGGCATGCTGATTGCCGCCGGTGGCGGCGGCGATGCCGGCATCGCCGCCGCCATGGGCTCGCAGGCGGCCTTCATCCAGGACCAACTGAGCTACTCCCGACGCTTCGAGCAGGAGGCCGACCGCGTGGGCCTGCAGGCCATGGCTGATGCCGGCTATGAACCAAGCGCCATGGCGGCGATGTTCCACGCCATGCAGCGCAGGGTGAGCCTGCAGGGGGGCAATCCCCCGGAGTTCCTGCTCACCCATCCGGTGACCGAGTCGCGCATCAGCGATGTCCAGGCCCGCGCCGACCAGTTCGCCGTGACGGCCCCGCGTGACGGGGACCTCCACTATCAGCTGGTGAGGGCACGGGCGCTGCTGACGATCCACGATCGCGATCCACAGCAAGCCAGCACTCGCCTGGCCCAGGACCAGGCCCCGGAGACGGCCCGACGCTACCTGGCTGCGCTGATCGATGCCCGGGCCGGGCGAACCGACCGGGCACTGGACGAGCTCGACGCCCTGGCCCGGTCACAGCCCGACCTGTCGATGCTGCCGGCCTCGGCGGCCCAGGCCGCCTTCGAGGCCGGACGTATCGACGAGGCCATCGCGCGCAGCCGTCGCCAGCTGCGATTGATGCCAGGTTACGCGCCGGCAAGCCGGCTGCTGGGCGAGGCGCTACTGCAGCGCGATCCCGACGAGGCGTATCGCGTACTGCGCGACCTGATCGACACCCGCCCCGAGGATCCCCAAGCGTTCGCCCTGCTCGCCGAGGCCGCCGGCCGCAGCGGCCGCGAGGCTTGGGGCCACCTGGCCCGTGCCGAGCAACTGCAGCTCACCGGTCGCATCGACCGCGCCATCCGCCAGCTCGAGGTAGCGAAGGACGTAGCCGAGCGCGAGAGCGACAACGCCGCCGCCAGCCGCATCGAGCAGCGTCGCGAAGACTTCATCGGCTATCGGGAGACGCTGGAGGAGTTTCAGTAGCCGTAAGCCGTAAGCCGTAAGCCGTAAGCCGTAAGCCGT
>NZ_JAVLBC010000070.1:13698-14414 GCF_031581305.1 Halomonas sp. | reverse complement strand
CGGGGCGTTGCCCCTCGGGCAGCCGGGCGAGTGCCTCGGGTAGCCGCGCGTTGAGGGCCTGCGCCCCCAGCGAGCCACCTACCACCAGCAGCCGCAGGGGGCGTCCGGCCATCGCGTCCGACCGCCTCGGGGCCTCGCCGAGCCGGGCGATCTCGTCGCGCACCGGGTTGCCGATCACCTCGGCCCGACCGGGGAAGGCCTGGGCAAAGGCGGCATAGACGCGACGCGCCAGGTGGGACAGCACCCGGTTGGTGAGCCCCGCCACGGCGTTTTGCTCATGGATGATCAGCGGCCGGCGGACCAGCCAGGCCGCCAGACCGCCGGGCCCGCTGGCGAACCCCCCCAGCCCCACCACCAGTTGGGGATCGACGTCGCGGATGACCCGCCCCGCCTGCCATACCGCCCGGACCAGGTTGAAGGGGGCCAGCAGCCAGCCGGCAAGGCCATTGCCGCGAAGCCCGCTCACCGCGATGCGGTGTAGCGGGATGCCGGCCTCCGGCACCAGGCGGTTCTCGATGCCACGCGGGCTGCCCAGCCAGGCCACCTGCACGCCCTGTGCCGCCAGCCCGTGGGCCAGCGACAGGGCCGGAATGACGTGACCGCCGGTGCCACCTGCCATGATCAATACACGATGTCCCTTGCCTCGACTCATGGTACGCGTCCTTGTATCCTGCCGGGCGTTGGCGCCCGGGAAGCTGTCGGCTGGGCCCGGCGCC
>NZ_JAVLBC010000070.1:5123-13688 GCF_031581305.1 Halomonas sp. | reverse complement strand
GCCGAGACTGACGCGTCTCGACATCGGCACGCAGCAACAGCGCGATCATCACGCAGCTCACCACCAGACTCGAGCCGCCATAGCTGAGCAGCGGCAGCGTCAGCCCCTTGGTAGGCAGCATCCCCGTACTGACGGCAATGTTGATGAAGGCCTGGGCCCCGATGACGAGGGCGAAGCCATAGCCCAGATAGGCCCCGAAGGCCAGGCCGACCAGTTCAGCCCGACGACCCACCGCCATGGCACGCCATATCAGCAGGGCGAAAAGCCCGATAACGGCGATGGCGCCCAGCAGGCCGAGCTCCTCGGCCAACACCGCGAAGACGAAGTCAGTGTGGGCCTCCGGCAGATAGAAAAGCTTCTGCACGCTGTTGCCGAGCCCCATGCCCAGCCATTGCCCGCGCCCGAAAGCGATCAGCGCCTGGGTCAGCTGGTAGCCGCTGGCAAACTGGTCGGCCCAGGGGTCAGCGAAGCTGGTCAGACGCGCCATCCGATAGGGTTCGGCCACGGCGGCCAGGCCCCCGAGGGTGACCACCAGCAGCAGCAACACCAGGAAGCGTCCCCAGGGGGCGCCAGCCATCAGCAGCATGCCCATCACGGCGCCGGTCATCACCACCACAGCCCCATAATCGGGCTCGAGGATCAGCAGCCCAGCAATTACTGCCATCACCACCAGAGGACGCAGGAAGGCCCCCCATTGGCGACGCACCTGCGGCAGGAAGCGCTCCAGATAGCCGGCCAGATAAACGATCAAGCAGAACTTGGCGACCTCGGACGCCTGCACGTTGAAGGGCAGCCCCGGTACGGAGAGCCAGCGACGGCTGCCGTTGACCTCGCGCCCCACCAGCAGCACCAGCAGGAGCAGGACCAGCCCCGCCAGCAGCAGCAGCGGTCCGTTGGCCTTCCACCAGGCCAGCGGTACCCGAAAGGCCAGCATCCCGGCGGAGAGCGCTACCAGCAGGAAGATGCCGTGGCGCAGGCTGAAGTACCAGGCATTCCCGGTAAGGCTCGACGCCACCTCGCTGGACGCCGAGGTCACCATCACCCAGCCGATCAGCAGCAGCGAGAAGGCGGCCAGCACCAGCCAGCCATCGAAGGCGTGGTCAGCGGTACTCATCCGCTGGCAGAGGCGGGATAGTCGGCTCATGCCGCCTCCCCTGCCAGGCGCTTGACCGCCTGGCGAAAGGCGTCGCCACGCGCCTGGTAGTCGATGAACTGGTCAAGGCTGGCACAGGCCGGTGACAGCAGCACGCAGTCCCCGGGTGCGGCGATCTCTATCGCGCGTTCCAGGGCGGCCTGCAGGTCCTCGACCCGGGTCGCCGGCAGCCGGCCACGCAGGGCGTACTCCAGGCGCCCCGCATCCCGGCCAAAGAGAATCGCCTCGCGGCCGTAACGCGCCAGGGGGGCCGCCAGGGGGTGGAAGTCGGCTCCCTTGCCCACTCCGCCGGCCAGCAGGATCAGACGCCCCTCGAGGGTCGGCCCCAGCCCCTCGATGGCGGCCAGGGTCGCGCCAACGTTGGTGCCCTTGGAGTCATTGATCCAGCGGACGCCCTCGACCTCCGCCACCAGTTCACCACGGTGGGGCAGCCCGGGAAATCGCCTCAGCACCTCGACCATGGCCGTGAGCGGAAGATTCAGGCGATGACCCATGGCCAGCGCCGCCAGGGCGTTGACCTGGTTGTGGCGGCCCAGCAGGCACACCTCGGCGGCCGGCAGTAGTGGCTCGTCCCCGTGCACCAGCCAGTCCCGGCCACCGCGCCGTGCGATGCCCCAGTCATTATCCTCGGGAACTCGGGTGGTGAAGCGGTCCAGGGCCGGCAGCGGCACCTCCGGCCAGGTCAGCGGGTCCTCGGCATTGACCACACCGTGCCGGGCACCGCGGAAAATGCCGAGCTTCGCGGCCCGATAGCCCGCCATGTCGCCATGGCGGTCCAGGTGGTCCTCGGAGAAGTTGAGGAAGGCGGCCGTCTCGGCCCCCAGGCGAGGAGTGGTCTCGAGCTGGAAGCTGGAGAGTTCCAGCACGAAGAGCTCGGCATCGGGGACGTCGGCCAGCAGGTCCAGGGCCGGCGTCCCCAGATTACCGCCCACGGCGACCCGGCGGCCGGCCTCGCGGGCCATCTCTCCCAGCAGGCTGGTCACGGTGGACTTGGCATTGGAGCCGGTGATGGCAGCGATGGGCGCTCGGGCCGCGCGCACGAACAGCGCCATTTCGCCGACCAGCAGCGGCTCACCGGTGGCCTCGCGGGTGCGCCCGGCCAGCGCCTCGAGGCCCGGAGTGTGCGGGGCGACGCCGGGACTGACCACCACCTCTTCCACCTCGGAGAGATCCAGCTCGGTGAGGGGCCCCAGGTGAACGGAGATGTCGGGATGGGCAACGCGGAAATCGTCCAGGCCGGGCGGCACCTCGCGAGTATCGGCGACCATATAAGGCACGTCGAGCCGGCCGAAGTGGCGGCAGATGGCCCGCCCGGAGACACCGAGCCCGACCACCAGCGTCGTTCCCTTCGGGACCTTGACCATGTTGAGCTCCTTACGGATGTTGAATCGGCGCCTGGCGTTCAGCGGACCTTGAGGGTGGCCAGGCCGATCAACACCAGCACCACGGTGATGATCCAGAAGCGCACGATGACCCGCGGCTCCGGCCAGCCCTTGAGCTCATAGTGGTGGTGCAGCGGTGCCATGCGGAAGATGCGTCGCCCGGTAAGCTTGTAGGAGCCCACCTGCAGAATCACCGAGACGGTCTCCATGACGAAGATACCCCCCATGATGAACAGCACGATCTCCTGGCGCACGATCACCGCCACCACGCCCAGCGCCGCACCCAGTGCCAGGGCTCCCACGTCGCCCATGAATACTTGGGCCGGATAGGTATTGAACCACAGGAAGCCCAGGCCGGCGCCGGCGATGGTGGCACAGAACACGGCCAGCTCGCCCGCGCCGGGAATGAAGGGAATCTGCAGATAATCGGCGAACACCGTGTTGCCGGTGGCATAGGCGAACACCGCCAGACCCATGGCCACCAGCACCGTGGGCATGATTGCCAGGCCATCGAGGCCGTCAGTGAGGTTGACCGCATTGGAGCTGCCGACGATCACCAGGTAGGTGAGCACCATATAGAACACCCCCAGCGGCAGCACGAACTCCTTGAACAGCGGGACGATCAGGCTGGTCTCCACCGGCGAGGCGGCCGTGACGTAGAGCAGCACCGCGGCCGCCACCCCGATCAAGGACTGCCAGAAATACTTCCAGCGCGCCGGCAAGCCACGGGGGTTCTTTTCCACCACCTTGCGGTAGTCATCTACCCAGCCGATGGCGCCGAAGCCCAGCGTCACCGCCAGCACCAGCCAGACATAGTGGTTGGTGAGATCTCCCCACAGCAGGGTGCTGACGGCGATGGCCATCAGGATCATGGCACCACCCATGGTGGGCGTGCCGGCCTTGGAGAGGTGGGACTGAGGGCCATCGTCGCGCACTGCCTGGCCGATCTGTCGCTCCACCAAGCGGCGGATCATCACCGGCCCAAGCCACAGGCAGAGCACCAGGGCGGTCAGGGTCCCCAGGATCATGCGCAGGGTCAAATAGTTGAAGACATTGAAGGCACTCTGGAATTGCGCCAGGAAATCAGCCAGAAAGAGCAGCATGTATCGCGTTCACCTTGAAGCATCCGCACGCAGGACCGCCACGACTCGTTCCATGCCGGCACTGCGCGAGCCCTTGACCAGCACGCTGGCCCCGGACGGTAGATAGTGGAGGACGTGGCGCATCAGCGCCTCCCGATCGTCGAAATGGACCCCGCCTTCGCCGAAGGCCCGGCTCGCCGGCCTCGCCAGCTCGCCGAGGGTACCCAGGAAATCGATTCCCCGTTCCCGCGCATAGTGCCCGAGCTCGGCATGCAGCCGGTCGGACTCGCCCCCCAGTTCTCCCATGGCACCCAGCAGGCACCAGTGCGGCCCGGGCAGCGTCACCAGGACATCGAGCGCCGCCTTCACCGCGCCGGGGTTGGCATTATAGGTATCATCCAGCAGTCGCGAGGCGTTGAGGCCCTCCACGACGCTCAGCCGGCCCGGGAGCGGCGCCACCGCCTCGAGCCCGGCCAGCACCTCGCTCTCCGCGAGCCCCATGGCCAGTGCTGCGGCCGAGGCCGCCAGGGCATTGGCCACGTTGTGGCGCCCCAGCAAGGCCAGCCGGACACGTCCGATCTCGCGCCCGTCCCGAACAAGCGTGAAAGCATAGCGTCCGATAGCGTCACAGGCCAGCGCCTCGCCACGCAGGCGTGCCCGAGAGTCCAGGCCGAAGTCGATCACCTCGCGAGGCGCCGCCAGGCACGCCCAAGTGGCAAAGAAGGCATCGTCGCGGTTGAGCACCGCCACGCCGTCGGCCGGCAGGCCGGCCAGGATCTCCGCCTTGGCCTGGGCGATCTGGCCCATGCCACCGAATTCGCCCACGTGGGCCCCGGTGACATTGGTGATCACCGCCACCCGGGGTTCGGCCAGGGCTGTGGTCCAGGCGATCTCGCCGAGATGGTTGGCACCCAGCTCCACGACGGCATGGCGGTGCTCGGGGTCCAGCGCCAGCAGAGTGAGAGGGGCGCCAATGTCGTTGTTCAGGTTACCCCGGGTGGCCAGCGTCGCCCCGCTCCGTTCCAGCAGGCTCGCCAGGATCTGCTTGACCGTGGTCTTGCCGCTGTTGCCGGTGACGGCGACCACAGGTCCGCCCCAGGCGCGCCGCCGGGCACGCGCCAGCAGCCCCAAGGCGAGACGGGTGTCGGGCACCACCAGCTGGGGGAGCGGGTCGTCCACCGGCTGCTCCGCCGTTCCCTCGACCACGGCCGCCACCGCCCCGGCCTCCCGCGCCTGGACCAGGAAGTCGTGGGCATCGAAGCGCTCTCCCTTGAGCGCCACGAACAGCGCCCCGGGAGCGAGCCGCCGGGTATCGGTGACGATCGCGCCGATGGGCAAGTCCTCGGCCGGTGCCGGCAGGCCCAGGGCTAGAGCGGCCTCGGCGAGGGTTTGCAGGCCGACAGCGCTCATCGAGCGCCCACCCCGTACCCTTTCCTGGCACGAGCGGTCAGGCCGCGCTCGGTCTCGGCGAGATCCGAGAAGGCATGGCGCACCCCCGCCACCTCCTGATAGTCCTCATGACCCTTGCCGGCGATCAGTACCACGTCGTCCGGAGCGGCCTCGGCCAGCACCCGGGCGATGGCGTCGCGGCGACCGGCCACCTCGATGACCTCGCGGGGCGGCGCGTCGTCCAGGCCCTCCAGGACCTGGGCGCGGATCGTCTCGGGGGGCTCGCCGCGCGGATTGTCGTCGGTCACCACCAGCACGTCGGCGTGGCGCGCCGCGGCCTCGGCCATCAGGGGGCGCTTGCCGCTGTCGCGGTCGCCGCCGCAGCCGAACAGGCACCACAGCCGTCCGCCGCCCGGAAGGTGCGCCCGCAGCGCCACCAGGGCATTGTCCAGGGCATCCGGGGTATGGGCATAGTCGATGACCACCGTGGGCGCGCCGGGACGCGACAGCCGCTCCATGCGCCCGGGCACCGGGGCAAGGTCGGCGGCTGCCTCGAAGAGCGCCGCCAGGGGATGCCCCAGGCCATGGAGAGTGGCGATGGCCAGCAGTACGTTGTCCAGGGTGAAACGGCCCATCAGGCCGAGCTCGAGCTCGCGCTCCCCGTCCGGCGTGGCGATCAGCGCCCGCTGCCCCTCGGCGTGGGGCATCCAGTCGATGACGCGCAGGGTCACCGCCTCGTCCGCGCCGACGGCCAGGACACGTACGCCGCGGTGAACGCCGGCGAGCATCAGGCGCGCCAGGGGGTCGTCTCCGTTGACCACGGCGAGCTCGAGCTCATGGCGACGGAACAGTCGCGCCTTGGCGGCGGCATAGGCCGCCATGCTGCCGTGGTAGTCCAGGTGGTCGCGACTCAGGTTGGTAAACACCGCCGCCTGCAGGCTGCAGCCGTCGAGACGCCCCTGCTCCAGGGCGTGGGAGGAGACCTCCATGGCCACCCGCCGCACGCCGTCGGCAGCCAGCTCGCCGAGCGCCGCCTGCAGGGCCAGGGGACCCGGCGTGGTCAGCTGGCCGGCCGCCAGGCGCCCCGGCCGGCCGTGCCCCAGGGTGCCGATCAGCCCGGCGTCCACTCCGAGGGCAATGCTCAACTCGGCCAGGTAGTGGGTCACCGAACTCTTGCCGTTGGTGCCGGTGACCCCGACCAGTTCCAGCTCCCGGGGCACGGCAAACAGGACCCGGCCCAGCTCGCCCTGGGCCTCGCGCAGCCCCGGCAGCCACAGCACCCGAGGGTCGTCGGGCCCGGGCGCCCCGTCATCATGGGCCAGTACCAGCGAGACCCCGGCCTCGAGGGCCGACGGAATGAAGTCGCGGCCATCCGCCGCCACGCCCGGCACCGCCACGAAGACGTCGCCCGCGACCAGACGACGGCTGTCGAGCACCAGTTGGACGGCGTTCGGCAGGGTGAGGGCCGTCAGGGCACGACGACAGTCGGGCCAGAGCTCGATCAGGCCTGTCTCGAGTCGCTCGGCTGTCAGCTGCATCGCGTTTCTTCTCCAGGGCTTGCGCTCATGATTGTGGCTCGCGGGCATCCGGGGGCACATCCAACAGGCGCAGAGCATTGCCGGCCACCCGCGAGAAGACCGGCGCCGCCACTGCACCGCCATAGTAGCTGTCGCCCCGCGGGTGATCGATCATCACCACTGTCACGATGCGCGGGTCCGAGACCGGGGCGATCCCGACAAACAGGCTTCGGTAGGCCTTCTCCTGATACCCGCCGGCATCGATCTTGCGCACGGTCCCTGTCTTGCCAGCGACCCGGTAGCCCGGTACCAATGCCCGACGGGCGCCGGTGCCGGGCTCAACGACCTGATCCATCATCCCCAGTATCTGCCCGGCCACGCCCGGGTCGATGGCCGGCTCACCGGCCGGCGACTGGCCGAGTTTGAGCAGCGAGGGCGGCAGGCGTCGACCGTCGTTGGCAATGGCCGTGAAGGCACTGGCCAGTTGCAGCGCCGAGACCGACAGGCCGTAGCCGTAGGAGAGGGCCGCCCACTGGCTGCTCGACCAGCGTACGGGCGCCGGCAAGCTGCCCGCGGACTCGCCAGGGAAGCCGGTGCCCGGCGCCTGGTCGAAGCCCAGCCGGCGATAGGTCTCAGGAACCAGCGGCTCGTCGAGCTGGAGCGCAAGCTTGGACATGCCGATGTTCGAGGACTTCTCGAGGATACCGGACAGGGTCAACTTGCCGTAGTTGCGGATGTCCTTGATGGTAAAACGATCGATGACCATCCAGCCCGGCGAGGTATCGACCACGATATCCTTGTCGAACTGGCCACTCTCCATGATCGCCGCCATGGCCAGCGGCTTGACCACCGACCCCGGCTCGAAGGCGTCGACGATGGCCCGGTTACGCAGCCCCTGGGGATCGAGTCCGGCGCGGTTGTTGGGGTTGTAGGAAGGCTGGTTGGCCATGGCCAACACCTCCCCATTGCGGGCATCCAGCATGACCACGATGCCGCCATCGGCATCGTGCTCGGTCACCGCCGATTTGAGCTCGCGATAGGCCATGTACTGCAGACGCTGGTCCAGCGCCAGGGTCAGGTCCCCGCCCGGCTGGGCCTCCTGCAGAAGCGCCAGATCGCGCACCAGGCGGCCTCGTCGATCCTTGAGCACCCGCCGCTTGCCGGGCACCCCGGCAAGATGCGGCTGGTAGGCCAGTTCCAGGCCCTCCTGGCCGATGTCGTCGATGTTGGTCACTCCCAGCAGCTGCGCGGTCACCTCCCCCGCCGGATAGTAGCGCTTGTACTCTTCCCGGGCGTGGACGCCGGGAATGTGTAGGTCGAGCACCGCCTGGGCCGCCTCCGGCGCCATGCGGCGCCGAAGGTACATGAACTCGCGCTCGGCGTAGCGCGCGATGCGCTCGTTGAGGGCATCGAGCTCCTGGCCCAGAGCCCTGGCCAGCATCAGGCGCTGAATGTCGTCGACCGGCAGGTCCTGGGGGTTGGCCCAGAGGGTGACCACCGGGGTGGAAATGGCCAGCGGCTCGCCGTGGCGGTCGGTGATCATCCCACGATGCGCGGGGATGGTGTCGGTACGCAGGGTACGGGCATCACCCTGCCCCTGCAGGAAGGGGTGGTCGAAGACATGCAGGTCGACGATACGACCGGTCAGCAGCGCGAGCCCCACCAGCACCAGAGTGATCATCACCCCGTAGCGCAGTCCGCCCATGGGTGCCATGGGCGGTGGCCGACGCGGCGTCACGCCGCTGCGGTCGTCGGGACTCATGGTCGAATGACCTCGACCTCGTCAATGTCGGGCAGGCGCATCTCCAGGCGCTCCTGGGCCAGGCGCTCGATGCGGGCGGGGGAGGACCAGGCGCTCTCTTCGAGCAGCAGCTGCCCCCATTCGGTCTGCAGCTGCTGCTGCTCACGCTCGAGCTGCTGCAGCTGGGCATACTGATCACGGGTCAGGTGGCTAACGGTGATCACCGCCAGGGCAGAGCCCAGACAGGCCGCCAGCAGCAGGGCGACCAGCAGCAGCCACGGCGATGCCACTGGGCGAAGGG
>NZ_JAVLBC010000070.1:2032-5113 GCF_031581305.1 Halomonas sp. | reverse complement strand
CGTTACGACCGTGTCCCACACCACTTCGATTTTCTCGTGGGCCAGGGCCTGCTCGGCCGCCTCGACCTCCTCGGCGGTGGGGCGACGCGCCTTGCCCAGCGACTCCAAGCGCCGCTTCAGCTGGTCATCGCGGATCGGCATGCCGCGCGGCAGGTCGGTGTCACCGCGCACGTGATCGCGAATGAAGCGCTTGACCCGACGATCCTCCAGCGAGTGGAAGCTGATCACCACCAGGTGCCCCCCCGGAGCGAGGGCCTCCAGGGCAGCCTCGAGAGCGGCACCGAGCTGTTCCAGCTCGCCATTGACCTGGATGCGAAGCGCCTGGAAGACCCGGGTCGCCGGGTGTTTTCCCTTCTCCCAGGCGGGGTGGGCGGCCTTGACCACCTCGGCGAGATCGGCGGTCCGCTCGAAGGGCCGCTCGACGCGACGCGCCACAATGGCCCGCGCCAGTCGCCTGGCAAAGCGCTCTTCGCCATAGGCCTTGAAGACACCGCCGATCTCCCCCTCGCTGGCCCGCGACAAAAAGCCCGCGGCACTCTCGCCTCGCGAGGGGTCCATACGCATGTCCAGGGGGCCGTCGCGCAGGAAGCTGAACCCCCGATCGGGATCGTCAAGCTGGGGTGACGACACCCCCACGTCGAGCAGAACACCGGCCAGCCGGCCATGCAGGCCGTGGTGATCGGCGATCTCCCCGAGTCGGGCGAACTCGCCCTGTTCGATGGTGAAGCGCGGGTCGTCGATGGACGAGGCCTCGGCGACGGCCTGGGGGTCGCGATCGATGGCCAGCAGGCGGCCCTGCGGGGCCAGCCGTGCAAGGATGGCGCGCGAATGGCCACCGCGGCCGAAGGTACCGTCCAGATACGCGCCCTCGGGGTCGTGGACCAGCACCTCCACAGCGCCATCGAGCAGCACGCTGGCATGGCGAAAGCCGCGGGCGGGCTGTTCAGAGGCGGATGACGGCATGTGACTCTCGATCGAGGGGCTGAGGGGCCGTACGCAACGGCAGTGTTCGAATAAAGGGAGTCGGCCGATAAGCCGGGTTCTGTCGTGGACAGTCATTCCTCTAGGGGCCGTGTCACCAGGGCCCTCAAGCAACCTACCCGAACCCGACGCGGGCCACGTCATGGGGTTCCTATTTGGTCTTGCTCCGAGTGGGGTTTACCTTGCCACGCACTGTTGCCAGGCGCGCGGTGCGCTCTTACCGCACCCTTTCACCCTTGCCGGCCTCCCGCAGGAGACGTAGGCGGTCTGCTCTCTGCTGCACTTTCCGTCGGCTCACGCCGCCCAGGCATTACCTGGCACTCTGCCCTGTGGAGCCCGGACTTTCCTCCCCTGCCTCGGCCCGAAGGCCAGAGCGGCGGCGACTGTCTGGCCAACTCCCGAGACAAGGATACCAGTGCCCTCCTCCTGCCTCAATGCCCGTCCTTGAGCGCCTGGAGCCGGCCATACCAGACCTTCTTGGCACCGCCCAGCATCCGTGCCGCCACGGCGGCCGCCTGCTTGACCCCCACCCCCTCGTCGAGCAGGGCCGAAAGCAGTGCATCGGCCTCCACCGTCGAGGCGTTTACGTCGCCGCGCGGGCCTGCCCCGGCCACCATCACCACGAATTCACCACGCGCCTGGTCGGGATTCCCGTCCATGCACTCAAGCAGCTCGGCGGCACTGCCGTCCAGGAAGGTCTCGAAGGCCTTGGTCAGTTCTCGGGCCAGCACTACCCGACGCTCCCCCAGAGTGGCAGCAAGGTCCGCCAGGGTATCGCGAATGCGATGGGGGGATTCGTAGAACACCAGGGTCTCCTCGCGGGTCGCCAGTGACTCCAGCCGCCCTCGACGGGCGCCACCCTTTGCCGCGAGAAAGCCCTGGAAGAGGAAGCGGTCGGTGGGCAGCCCCGCCGCCGACAGGGCCGCCACCAGGGCACAGGGCCCCGGGATCGGCACGATGCGACGGCCGCGGACACGCAGCTCGCGCACCAGCACGAAGCCGGGATCACTGATCAGCGGCGTGCCGGCATCGGACACCAGGGCGATGTCCTCTCCGGCGACGAGGCGGGCATCCAGGGCGTCGACCCGCGCGGCCTCATTATACTCGTGCAGTGAGAGCATCGGCCGCGACAGGCCCAGATGACGCAGCAGACGGCCAGTGTGGCGAGTATCCTCGGCGGCGATCAGTGCGACCTCCCCCAGGACCCGGGCGGCCCGGAGGCTCAGGTCGTCCAGATTCCCAATGGGCGTGGCGACGACGTACAATGAACCGGCAAGCGTATCGGACATCTCGGCTCCCTGGGATGCTCTCGAACTTGGGGACTAGGAAGGATTCATGAAGATCTCGTTTCGCGGCCCGCTGGCCGCCGCGCTTACCGCGCTGCTGCTTGCGGGCTGCAGCTTCCAGCCCGGCATTGTCGAGCGACAGCCTGACAGTGATCCACAGCGCCTGCTGCTGCAAGCTGAACAGCAGCAACCCGGCCAGGCCGCCCTGTCTCGCCTGGAAGCGGCCGACATCCTAGCACGCCAGGGAAGCCGCACCCAGGCACTGGAGGTCGCCAAGGAGATCGACGACAGCCGACTGGAGCGCCAGGCGAGGACACGCTGGGCCCTGCTGCTCTCGGAACTGGGCGAGACCGAGGGAGACCCTTGGGCGGTGATCCAGGCAGCGCAGCTGCTCGATGAGATCAACCTGCCCCGCGACGCCTCCCTGACCCTGCGCGAACGCTTGGGGATGGCTCTGGCCGAGGTCGACGAGCCCCGCGCCGCCGCCCGCGCCCTGATTCGCGTCCAGGCCGAGACCCAGCGCGAGGACCTCAACGACCCGGTCTGGGACCAGCTCTCGCGGCTGGACGGCGGCTCACTGGCCAGCCTGCGCGAGGAGGGAGGCGACCTGACCCGGGGATGGGTGACCCTGACCGAGCTGGTGCGCTCCAGCGGCGGCGACATCCAGCGGCTATTCGCACGCCTGGACGAGTGGCGCGAGCGCCACCGCGGTCATCCGGCGGCCCGACGACTGCCCGGCGAGATCACTGCCCTGGGAGAGTTGCGCGGCCAGAAAGTCAGCCATATCGCCGTATTCCTCCCCGAGTCCGGACCG
>NZ_JAVLBC010000070.1:0-2022 GCF_031581305.1 Halomonas sp. | reverse complement strand
GGAGGCAATCCGCGAGGGAATCCGCACCCACCACCTCGAGGGCGTCAACAACGGTGCCCGCCTGACCTTTCTCGACAGCAGTCACGGTAACCTGGAGGCGCTCTACCGAGAGGCCACCCAGCGCGGCGCCCAGGTGGTGATCGGCCCGCTGGACAAGGATGCGGTCAGCAGGCTCGAGCAGCGTGAACGGGTGCCGCTGCCGACCCTGGCACTCAACTATGGCCGCGGTGAGCGCAACCGGGCCCTGGGGCTCTTCCAATACGGCCTGTCCGCCGAAGATGAGGCCCGCCAGGCCGCCCAACGTGCCTGGGTCGATGGCCACCGCTTGGCTTCGCTGCTGGTCCCGGACAACGACTGGGGACGCCGCGTCGGCGAGGCCTTCTGGAACGGCTGGCGCGACCGGGGGGGCGAGGTTGCCAATGCGGTCCGCTACAACCCCGAGACCTCGGCCACCGAGAGTGCACGGCGAGCCGTGACCAACCCCCAGCCGGACATGCTGTTCCTGCTGGCCCTGCCGGACTACGCCCGCCAGGTTCCGCCCACCCTGGACTACTATGACAGCGGCGACCTGCCGATCTACGCCACCTCCCATCTCTTCGAGGGCCGCCTGCAGCCCCGCCTGGATCACGACCTGGATGACGTGCTGTTCGCCGATATCCCCTGGCAGATTCCCGATGCGGCCGTGGGCGGCGTCGAGGCCCTGCCCTACCTCGACAGCTATCGCCGGCTACGCGAGGAGTCCGACCCTGCCATGTTCCGGCTGATGGCCATGGGCGTGGATGCCTACGAGCTGGCCCGGCGCTTGCCGCAGCTGCAGGCCATCAGCGGCAGCGAGCTGTTCGGCGCCACCGGTACCCTGAGTCCCGACGACGATGGCCGGATCCAGCGCCGCCTGCCCTGGGCACGCTTCGTCAATGGCGTGCCCCAGCCCGTGCTGATACCTGGCGTGTTCAGTGATGACCGGGCCCCGTGACGCCCGCGCCCGCGGTGGCGCCATCGAGCAGCACGCGGCACGTTGGCTGACGGCACACGGGCTTGCCCTGGAGGCCAGCAACCAGCATGCCAAGGGCGGCGAGATCGACCTCGTGATGCGCGATGGTGAAGTGCTGGTGTTCGTCGAGGTCCGCCACCGTGCCGATAGCCGCCATGGGCATCCGCTGGAAACCATCACCGCCACCAAGCAGCGCCGCCTGATCCGGGCGGCGCGTTTTTATCTCCAGCGCAACGGGCTATCATGTCCCTGCCGCTTCGATGTGCTGGCCGTCACCGGCACCCTGCCCGACCTCGAGGTCGAGTGGGTGACGAATGCCTTCGAAGCGTTTTGACCGGTCAAGCCCAACTGCGAAAAGGACCAGGAACCTCGCATGGATTTCCAGCAGCGCATTCTCGGCCATTTCAATGCCAGCATCGATACCAAGACCTACGCCAGCGAGGTGCTACCGCCCTTCATCGAGGTCGCCAGCCAGATGATGGTCCAGTGCCTGGTCAATGAGGGCAAGATCCTGGCTTGCGGCAACGGCGGCAGCGCCGGGGACAGCCAGCACTTCTCCTCGGAACTGCTCAACCGCTTCGAGCGGGAACGCCCCAGCCTGCCGGCCCTGGCCCTGACTACCGACACCTCGACCCTGACCTCGATCGCCAACGACTACAGCTACAACGAGGTCTTCTCCAAGCAGATTCGCGCCCTGGGTCAGCCTGGCGACATCCTGCTGGCGATCTCCACCAGTGGCAATTCCGCCAACGTCATCCAGGCCATCCAGGCCGCCCACGACCGTGACATGACGGTAGTGGCCCTGACCGGACGGGACGGCGGCGATATGGCCTCCCTGCTGGGTCAGGACGACTGCGAGATCCGCGTGCCGGCGACATCCACGGCACGCATTCAGGAAGTCCACCTGCTAGCGATCCACTGCCTGTGTGACCTGATCGACGAACAACTCTTCGGTACAAGCGAGTGATCCCCATGACCAGGAAGTCCCTTCTTTACCCCCTGCTGCTCACCCTCGGGCTTGGTATCGCCGG
>NZ_JAVLBC010000290.1:0-2748 GCF_031581305.1 Halomonas sp. | reverse complement strand
CCAGCGAGGTATCGTCATGCTGCTCGAAGGTTCCTGCCACTGTGGCGCGGTGCACTTTCGCGTCGACTCCCCCCATCCCTATCCCTATCAGCGCTGCTACTGCTCGATCTGTCGCAAGACCGCCGGCGGTGGCGGCTATGCCATCAACCTGGGGGCCCGTGCCGAGACCCTCGCGGTGGAGGGCGCGGAGCACAAGCGGGTCTACCATGCCGTGATCGACGGCGAGGAGAGCTCGGGCGAGCGTCACTTCTGCGGCCGCTGTGCCAGCGCGCTGTGGGTCTTCGACCCCGGCTGGCCCGAGCTGGTGCATCCCTTCGCCTCGGCCATCGACAGCGAGCTGCCGGTCCCGCCCGAGCGGGTCCACCTGCTGCTCGACAGCAAGGCCTCATGGGTGGAGATCGAGGCTCGCGACAGCGACCGGTGCTTCGCCGGCTACCCCGAGGAGAGCCTCGCCGAGTGGCACCGGCGCCTGGGACTGGAACGCTAGCTGCCGGGACTGGCAGCACGGTATGGCTGTGCCACAATGACGCTGCCCGAAGGGCGTGCCGGGAGGAGGTGCCCGGCAAGCGACGCACGGTGAGCGGAGGAGCGCGATAATGACGGAACAGGCGGCAAGCAGCGCAGGGATTCCGGTGGGCATCAGCGCCTGCCTGATGGGCGAGCAGGTGCGCTACAACGGCGGGCACAAGCGCTCCCGCTACTGCCTGGAGGTCCTCCAGGACCGTTTCGCCTTCGAGCCCTTCTGCCCCGAGCTCGAGGCCGGCCTCGGCGTGCCCCGTGACCCCATCCGTCTGGTCGGGCTGCAGGGCGAGGAGCCCCGCGTGCAGGGCACCCGGGATCCGAGCCTCGACGTCACCGAGCGGCTGGCCGAGGTCAGCGCAGACTTTGCCGCCCGCCACCGTCACCTGCGCGGCTTCATCCTGATGAAGGGGTCGCCGAGCTGCGGACTGGAGCGGGTCAAGGTCTATCATCCCAACGGCATGCCCAGCCATGCCGACTCGGGTGTCTTCGTGCGCACCCTGCGACGCCACTTCCCGGAGCTGCCGCTGGAAGAGGAGGCGCGCATGAACGACCCGGTGCTGCGCGAGAACTTCATTACCCGGGTCTATGCCTTCGACGACTGGAAACGCCGGGTGGAGGCTGCCCCCAGCTATCACGCCCTGCTGCAGTTCCACAGCCGGCAGAAGTATCTGCTGATGGCACATCACGTGGAGGCCTACCGTGAACTGGGGCGTTACCTGGCCGAGTCGAGCAAGGTAGCGCTGGAGGAATCCATGGCCCACTACCTGCAGCGTTTCATGGCCGCGCTGAGCCGTCCGGCGACCCGCAAGACCCACACCAACGCGCTGATGCACGTGCTGGGCTATCTCAAGGAAGCCGTGGATGGCGAGACCCGACAGGACCTGCTGGCGGCCATCGAGGACTATCGCCTGGGGCGCGTGCACCTGGTGGTGCCGATCCGCCTGCTCAACCACTACGTGAAGCGTCACGGCTCGGATTATATCCGCGAGCAGACCTACCTGGACCCGCACCCCTACGAGCTGGGGCTGCGCAATACCATCTGACGGTGTTCCCGGCCCTCGGAGCTGCTTCCTCAATCAGGGCTGGCGCTCACCGCGGGTCGAGCGCAGCAGCACCCGGTCCAGGGCCCGGGTACCGAGCAGGCGCTTGAGGGTGCCGAACAGGTGGGTCGGCACGGTCACGTAGTAGCGCGCCTTCGGGCGCGGGCTCTCCAGGGCGTGCACCAGTTTGTCGACCACGGCCGCGGCGCCCAGGGTGAAGCGTCCGCCGCCGTCGTCGCCGGCCAGTCGGGCCTCGACGGCCCGGTAGGTATCGGCATGGGCGCTGTGGGCGGTGTCGATATGTGCCTTGAAGGCACGGTAGGCGTTCTCGCGAAAGCGGCTGGTGATGGGCCCCGGCTCGATCAGGCTGACATGGATGCCGGTGCCGTTGAGCTCCAGGCGCAGGGTGTCGGTCAGTCCCTCCAGGGCGAACTTGGAGCAGACATAGGCGCCACGGTAGGGCAGGGCAGCCAGGCCCAGCACCGAGCTGTTCTGCACGATGCGCCCGTGGCCCTGGCGGCGCATCGCCGGGAGTGCCCGGCAGGTGAGCTCATGGGTGCCGAGCAGGTTGGTCTCCAGCTGGGCACGCAGCACCTCGCGGCCGAGGTCTTCCACGGCGCCGGGCTGGCCATAGGCGGCATTGTTGAACAGCGCATCGAGTCGCCCGCCGGTCGCCTCCAGCACGGTCGCGACGCAGGCCTCGATCGAGGCGCTGTCGTCCAGTTCCAGCGACACGGCTTCCAGGCCCGCATCCCGCAGCCCGGCCAGGTCCTCCTCGCGTCGGGCGGTGGCGAACACGCGCCAGCCGCGGCGTTCCAGGGCGTGGGCGGCGGCGTGGCCGATACCGCTGGAGCAGCCGGTGACCAGCACGCTGCGGGGTGAGGCATCGGGAGAGACGGGCATCGGCGAGGCTCCAGGCAGAGGGAAGGTCGAAGTCCGGTGCCCCGGGGGCCCGGAGAGTGCACCTCCGCACTCTGTCGCCTGGCGTCCGGCCATGCAAGCCGGCCGCGAAGCCCCTACAATGCGACCCTGTTCCGAGACCGATCCGCCATGCCCGATACCCTCTCCCATGCCGACCGCTTCGCGCGACTGACCGCACTGCTGGCCGAGTGGCAGCCGCTGTGGCGTCCCCTGCCGTTCCAGTATCGCCGGCTTCCCTGGGCCGAGGCGCATCCCGGGCTTGCCG
>NZ_JAVLBC010000289.1:0-2749 GCF_031581305.1 Halomonas sp. | reverse complement strand
CGAGTCTGCGCCCGGGGCCCAGCGGCCCCAGCCACAGCCAGACCTGAATGATGACCAGTACCGGCAGCCACCACGCCGGCGCGCCGGTCACCCAGTTGAGCACCAGATGGATGAAGAAGGCCGTGATGCCGGCAACGAAGCCCACCACTGGGAAGAGCAGGGGGCGCTCACGGCCGGGCCAGCGCGTCAGCCGGCAGAGTGTGCCGATGAGAGCGCCGAAGGCGGTGGTCAGGGAGAGGGGGATCAGCAGGTCCAGCATGTCGAGCCTTGTGTCGATGGGACGGGATGAAGTGGCCAGCCTAGCGTCTCCCGGGAGGTGTGGCGCTTCGACTTTGGGGTCAGTCTCAGCGGCGCAGCAACTGGTTGCGTAGTGCCAGTTCGGCCCGTCCCAGCCACTCATGCAGGGCGCGGGTGCTCTGGTGAAGGTGGTAGGCGCGCGGGATCACGGCGTGAATGCCCGTCGGTGCGGTGCTTGCGAACTCGGTCGGCGCGGCCGTGACGGACAGGCCGACCCGCTCGAACTCTGCTACTGCCCTTGGCAGATGCCAGGCCTGGGAGACCAGCGCGACATGCTCGATACCCTCGCCCCCCAGCATCTCGGCGGTGTAGCGGGCATTCTCGGCGGTGCTGCGGCTGCGCCCTTCCATCCAGCGAACGGGCACCTCGAATACTTCGCGCAACGCCGCTGCCATCAGGCTCGCCTCGGCGCTGTGCTCGTCGTGTGCGCGGCCGCCACTGACCAGGATCGGCAGCCGGGTCTTGCGGTGCAGATGAGCGCCATAGGCCAGCCGACGCCAGCTGGCATTGGACGGGGTATCCCCCCAGCCGAATTCCGGTGAGGCGTAGTCGCGTCCGCCACCGAGGATCACGATGGCCTGGGCCTGGCTCAGTTGGCCCGCACTGGCCAGGACGGCAGGCTCGAGCCCCTGGCGCAGGACGTGGCTTGCCAGCGGGGTGGAGAGGGCCAGCAGGCTGGCCAGTCCCAAGGTGACCAGCAGGCCGCCGACCAGCCGGCGAGCGCCCAGGACCAGGCCGGCAAGGATCAGCAGGACATTGATCATGGGAGGCAGCAGGAGATACTTCAGCGCTTCCATGGGCGGTTTCCTTGGTGAGCATGCTGCCAGTGAACCAGCTGGCGGGCACTTGTGCCACCTAGGACCCCAGGGCTATCGCATTTACGCTCAGCGATAGGCGCCGCAGCAGGCCAGCGTGGGCGCCTGTCACAGCTGGGTCTTCTCCTGGTACTCGCAAAGGTCCTCAATGACGCAACTGCCGCAGCGGGGTTTGCGGGCCAGACAGGTGTAGCGCCCGTGGAGGATCAGCCAGTGGTGAGCATCCTGGCGAAACTCTCTGGGCACATGCCGCAGCAGCTTCCTTTCGACCTCGACCACGTCCTTGCCCTTGGCGATCCCGGTGCGGTTGGCCACGCGGAAGATATGAGTATCCACGGCGATCGTGGGTTCACCGAAGGCGGTGTTCAAGATGACGTTGGCGGTCTTGCGGCCGACGCCCGGCAGGGCCTCGAGGGCCTTGCGGGTGCGGGGTACCTCGCCGCCGTGCTGCTCGACCAGGATCCGGCAGGTCTTCATCAGGTTCTCGGCCTTGGTGTTGTAGAGGCCGATGGTCCGGATGTGCGCCTTGAGGCCGTCGAGGCCCAGCTCGAGGATTGCCTGGGGCGTGTTGGCCACCGGGAAGAGCCGGGCGGTGGCCTTGTTCACCCCCACGTCGGTGGCCTGGGCCGAGAGCAGCACCGCGGCGAGCAGCTCGAAGGGGGTGGTCCAGTGCAGTTCGGTGGTTGGCTCGGGGTTGTGGTCGCGCAGCCGCGCGAAGATCTCGTAGCGTTTCTGGGCGTTCATGCTCGGCTCATGGAGAGGAGACGTGATAGAGGGCGGCCCGTGCGTCATCGAGCAGCCGGCTGGCGCTGTCGACCTGTCCCCGGGCCGCCTCGATCGCGTTGGCCTCGCCCTGGCGCTCGGCGTGGGCCAGCTGCTGCCTGGCTCGACGCAGGGCCTGTTCGGCGGCATTGACGGCCATCTGACGCTGGCGCTGCGGCCCGGGGCCGACAGCGCTGCCCGGCCCCGACCGCTGACGCTGCTGAATCAGCCGCTTCTGGCGCTCCATGCGCCTCTCCCGAGCCTCCCGGGCCAGGCGCTGCTGGCGGGCGTGATGACGACGGCGACCTTGCTCGGCGCGGCGGGCCAGGTAGGCCTCGCGCGCCTCATCGCTCTCGGCGGCTTCCCAGGCGGGGTGAGGCAGCAGGTCGATGCAGTCCACGGGGCAGGGCGCCACGCACAGCTCGCAGCCGGTGCACTCATCGACGATGACCGTGTGCATGCGCTTGGACGCCCCGAGGATGGCATCCACCGGGCAGGCCTGGATGCACTTGGTGCAGCCGATGCACTCGGCCTCGCGGATCGACGCTACCAGCGGCGACTGGGCGGGCTCGGCCAGCGGCAGCGGCGCACGACCGGTCAGCGCCGCCAGCCGGGCCACGGTAGCCTCTCCGCCGGGCGGACAGCGATTGATGGCCTCGCCGTCGACGATGGCCTCGGCATAGGGGCGACAGCCGGGCTGGCCGCACTTGCCACACTGGGTCTGGGGCAGCTCGGCATCGATGGCCTCGATCAGCGCGGTCCGGGAGCGGGCGTCGGTCTCCGTCACGTTGGCGACTCAGCGCACCCGCTGGCCCGGCTCGGCGCCGGCGTCGGGGCCGAGGAGATAGATGCCCTCGTCGTTGCCGGCGGCGAGC
>NZ_JAVLBC010000069.1:0-14507 GCF_031581305.1 Halomonas sp. | reverse complement strand
AATGACGATCCGTGCATACCAGTTGGTGCGGTGACGGCTACGCGTCAGGTAGGTTCCGTAGGGCATGTCAGACCTCAGGAGTGGATCACCGAAGTGTCACACCTTAGGGTCTGATCTAAGCCTGTAACCCCTTGAACCCGCATGGCTTCTGGGCTCGTAGGTTACTTGGTACCGGCGGTCGGACTCGAACCGACAAGGGCTTGCACCCGGCGGATTTTGAATCCGCTGCGTCTACCAATTCCGCCACGCCGGCAACGCGAAGGCATTATACGTGGGCACCCGAGCACGTCAATCGGCCGGCTGACTTCCCTGCCTCGAAACGGTATCCTGTCGAGCTTTGCGCGGCTGGCCAAGCCGCCCGACACGCCCCCGAGCCGGACCGAAACCCACCATGCAGCGCGCCGACTTTCACTACGAGCTCCCCGAGGAGCTGATTGCCCGCTACCCCTCCGAGCAGCGCAGCGACTGCCGCCTGCTGAGCGTCGATGGTGCCACCGGCGCACTCGCCCACCGCCGCTTCCCCGACCTGCTCGAGCTGCTCGCCCCCGGTGATCTGCTGGTGTTCAACGACACCCGGGTGATTCCCGCCCGACTGCATGGCCACAAGACCAGCGGCGGCAGGGTGGAGATGCTGCTCGAGCGACCGCTGGACGCGCATCGTGGCCTCGCCCACCTGCGCAGCAGCAAGTCGCCGAAGCCCGGCACCGAGCTGGTCTTCGAGGGGGGCATCCGCGCCATGGTGGAGGGGCGCCGCGAGGCGCTGTTCGAGCTGCGCTTCCTGGGCGAGACGCCACTGATCACGCTGCTGGAGCGGCACGGCCACATGCCGCTGCCGCCCTACATCACCCGCGAGGACGAGCTGGCCGACCGCGAGCGCTACCAGACCGTCTACGCGCGCCGCGACGGGGCCGTGGCCGCCCCCACCGCCGGGCTGCACTTCGACGAGCCGCTGCTCGAGGCCCTGGCCGCCAAGGGCGTTGAAAGCGCCTACGTCACCCTGCACGTGGGCGCCGGCACCTTCCAGCCGGTGCGCGCCGACGACATCCGCGAGCACCAGATGCACAGCGAGTGGATCGAGGTCACCGAGGCCGCCTGCGAGCAGGTGCGCGCCGCCCGCGCCCGGGGCAACCGGGTGGTGGCCGTCGGCACCACCAGCGTGCGCTGCCTGGAGTCGGCCTGCCTGAAGAGCGCGAATGGCGAGATCGCTCCCTACAGCGGCGAGACCGACATCTTCATCTACCCCGGCTACGAATGGCGCTGCGTCGATGCGCTGGTGACCAACTTCCACCTGCCGGAGTCGACCCTGCTGATGCTGGTGGCCTCCTTCGCCGGCCATGACACCACCCTGGCGGCCTATCGCGAGGCGGTGGCCGAGCGCTACGCCTTCTTCAGTTATGGCGATGCCATGTTCCTGACGCGCAAGCCCTGACACCCGAGCCCTGATACGCCGACGCCCCGGCCCAGCCCCGATGCGCCACGAGAGTCCCCATGCGTAAAGACAGCTTCATGACATTCGAGTGCCTGGCCAGCGATGGCCGGGCGCGCCGCGGCCGCCTCACCTTCCCCCGCGGAACGGTAGAGACCCCCGCCTTCATGCCGGTCGGCACCTACGGCACCGTGAAGGGCATGACGCCCCAGTCGGTCGAGGAGATCGGCGCCGAGATCATCCTCGGCAACACCTTCCATCTGTGGCTACGACCGGGCATGGAGGTGATCGAGGCCCATGGCGACCTCCACGATTTCGCCCAGTGGGAAAAGCCGATCCTCACCGACTCGGGTGGCTTCCAGGTCTTCTCGCTGGGCGCCATGCGCAAGATCACCGAGCAGGGCGTGCATTTCCGCTCGCCGGTGGATGGCGCCAAGGTGTTCATGGGGCCCGAGGAGTCCATGGCGGTGCAGCGCTCGCTCGGCTCCGACGTGGTGATGATCTTCGACGAGTGCACCCCCTACCCCGCCACCGAGAAAGAGGCCGAGCTCTCCATGCAGCGCTCGCTGCGCTGGGCGCAGCGCTCCCGGGAGGCCCACGGCGACTCCCCCTCGGCACTGTTCCGCATCATCCAGGGCGGCATGTACCCCGAACTGCGCGAGCGCTCCCTCGAGGGTCTGCTGGAGATCGGCTTCGACGGGCTGGCCATCGGCGGCCTCTCGGTGGGCGAGCCCAAGGAGGAGATGATCCGGGTACTCGACACCCTGCCGACCTGGATGCCCGACGATACCCCGCGCTACCTGATGGGCGTGGGCAAGCCCGAGGACCTGGTGGAGGGCGTGCGCCGCGGGGTCGACATGTTCGACTGCGTGATGCCCACCCGCAACGGCCGTAACGGCCACCTCTTCACCGCCGAGGGCACGGTGAAGATCCGCAATGCCAAGCACCGCCATGACACCCGGCCGCTCGAGGAGGGCTGTGACTGCTACACCTGCCGGCACTTCTCCCGTGCCTACCTGCACCATCTCGATCGCTGCGGAGAGATGCTCGGCTCGATGCTCAACACCATCCACAATCTGCGTCATTACCAGCGCCTGATGAGTGGTTTGCGCGGTGCCATCGAAGCGGGTACATTGGCGAACTTCGTGGAAGGGTTCTATGCGCAGCGCGGCCTGCCGGTTCCTCCCGCACCGAATTGACTTACGGCCGGCCCGCAAGGCCGGCCGTAGAATATCCCGCTTTCATCACTCAGGAGATCGTCGTACATGCTGGACTTCTTCATTTCCCCGGCCATGGCCCAGGACGCCGGCGCTGCCGGTGGCGGCATCGCCCAGATCGTCATGCTGGTCGGCTTCGTGGCCATCTTCTACTTCCTGCTGTGGCGCCCCCAGGCCAAGCGTGCCAAGCAGCACAAGCAGCTGATCGGCAATCTCGCCAAGGGTGACGAGATCGTCATCGGCGGCGGTATGCTGGGCCGCATCACCAAGGTGAGCGACGACAGCGAGTTCCTGAGCATGGAGATCGCCGAGGGCACCGAGGTCAGCGTGCAGAAGAACGCCGTGGCCGCCGTACTGCCCAAGGGCACGCTCAAGTCCATCTGACCGGGCGTCTTTTCGCCCCGCCGCGGCTCCTCTCCGGGTCGTGACGGGGTTGCCCTGCGTCCGGTGCGGCAGGAGCCGCGCGACCGGCTCCCGCCCCCACCGGTCGCCTCGTCAGCCTCCAACGTCCGCAACCTGAGGGCAGGGCCCCATGCTCAACCGTTACCCCCTGTGGAAGTATCTTCTGATACTCGTCGTCCTCCTCACCGGCCTGGTCTACTCCCTCCCCAACCTCTTCCCCGAGGACCCGGCGGTCCAGATCAGCAGCGAGCGGGGCGACGCCACCATCAACGAGCGCCAGCTGGAACGCATCCGCACCTCGCTCGGTGAGGCCGGCATCGACATCCAGACAGTGGAAGTGGAAACCAGCAGCGCACTGATCCGCCTCGCCGATGCCGACGACCAGATCAGGGCCCGCGACCGCATCAGCGACATGCTGGGAGACGAGTACGTGGTGGCGCTGAACCTGGCCGAGTCCACGCCGGCCTGGCTGCAGTCGCTCTCCGCCTCCCCCATGACCCTGGGCCTGGACCTGCGCGGTGGCGTGCACTTCCTGCTGGAAGTCGACATGGACGCCGCCCTGGAGCAGCGCCTCGAGGTCAACGCCAGCGCCATCCGCGAGCAGCTGCGCGGCGAACGGATCCGCTACCGCGATACCGAGATCGAGGAGCGCACCATCTCCATGGCCTTCGCCAACGCCGAGGATCGCGACGAGGCGCGACGCCTGATCGCCCGCGAGTTCCCTGACTTCGACTACCGCAGCGAAGGCGATGACCGCGGTGCGCGCTTGGTCATGACCATGACCGACCAAGCGGTGAATGAGCTTCAGGACTACGCCATCAACCAGAACCTCACGACCCTGCGCAACCGGGTCAATGAGCTGGGCGTGGCCGAGCCACTGGTGCAGCGCCAGGGCCCGGATCGCATCGTGGTCGAGCTGCCCGGCGTCCAGGATACCGTGGCCGCCAAGCGCATCGTGGGGGCCACCGCCAACCTCGAGTTCCGTCTCGAGGCGCGCCCCGACACGCCGGACAACGAAACGGAGTCCTTCCCGTTCCGCAACCAGGAGTCGCGCCGCGCCGACCTGATGCGCGACGTGATCATCACCGGCGACAGCGTCTCGAACGCCAACCACAGCTTCGACGAGAACGGCCGCCCCCAGGTCAACATCGACCTGGACGGTACCGGCGGCACCCTGATGAACCGGGCCACCCGGACCAACATCGGCCGCAACATGGCGGTGCTGTTCATCGAGCACAAGACCCGCGAGACCACCGTGACGGTGGACGGCGAGGAGGTCGTGGAGCGAGAGCCCTACACCGAGCGTGGCATCATCAGCCTGGCCACCATCCAGAGTGCGCTGGGCAACAGCTTTCGCATCACCGGGCTCGACTCGCCCACCGAGGCGGCAGAGCTCGCCCTGCTGCTGCGTTCCGGCTCCCTGGCCGCACCCATCTACTTCGTGCAGGAGCGCACCATCGGGCCGAGCCTGGGCGCCGAGAACATCGAGCGTGGCGTGATGTCGGTGCAGATCGGCCTGCTGCTGGTGGTGCTGTTCATGCTGGTGCGCTACAAGGTGTTCGGCGTCTTTGCCAACGTCGCCCTGGCGCTCAACCTGACCCTGCTGGTGGCGGCCATGTCGCTGCTCGGCGCCACCCTGACACTGCCCGGCATCGCCGGCATCGTGCTGACGCTGGGCATGGCGGTGGACGCCAACGTACTGATCTTCGAGCGCATACGCGAGGAGCTACGCACGGGGCTATCGGTGCAGCAGGCCATCACGGCCGGCTACGAGCGCGCCTTCACCTCGATCATCGATGCCAACATCACCACCCTGCTGGTGGCGGTGATCCTGTTCTCCATCGGCACCGGGCCGGTCAAGGGCTTCGCCGTGACGCTATCGCTGGGGATCATCACCTCGCTGTTCACCGCCCTGATGGTGACGCGGGCGATGGTCAACCTGACCTACGGCGGCAAGCCGGTCAAGAAGCTCTGGATATAAGAGGTGGCAATGAAATCCCTCGTCAATCGACAGCTCGACTTCATGGGCAAGCGTCGGATCGCCTTCGCGGTATCAGGCCTGATGCTGCTGGTGTCGATCGCCTCGCTGCTCTTCCAGCAGCTCAGCCTTGGGCTGGACTTCACCGGCGGCACCCTGGTGGAGGTCCGCTACGCCGTGGCACCCTCCCTGGACGCCGTTCGCCAGGTCCTGGAGAACACCGGGTTCCGTGACGTCTCAGTCCAGACCTTCGGCGCTTCCACCGAGGTGCTGATCCGCCTGCAGCAGGCCTTCGACCCCGATGTCGGCGAGCAGGTGGTGAACCTGCTGCGTGACGCCGGCGACGAAGTGGAGCTGGTGCGCGCCGAGTTCGTCGGCGCCCAGGTGGGAGATCAGCTGCGCGACCAGAGCGGCATGGGCCTGCTGGTGGCGCTGGGCATCGTGATGCTCTACGTGGCGGCACGCTTCCAGTACAAGTTCGCCATCGGCGCCCTGCTGGCACTGATGCACGACGTGATCATCGTCGTCGGCCTCTTCTCACTGTTCCAGTGGGAGTTCGACCTCACCGTGCTCGCCGCCCTGCTGGCGGTGATCGGCTATTCGCTCAACGACACCATCGTGGTCTATGACCGCATCCGCGAGACCATCCGCAAGTCACGCATCGATGACATGCCGACGATCTTCAACGAAGCGATCAACATGACCCTGTCGCGCACCCTGGCGACCTCCGGCACCACCCTGCTGGTACTCTTCGCGCTCTTCTTCCTGGGTGGCGACATGATCCACTTCTTCTCCATGGCCCTGATCGCCGGCGTGGTGGTCGGCACCTTCTCTTCCATCTACGTGGCCGCGGCCCTGCTGCTGGCGGTGAAGCTGGATCGCGAGGACCTGATCCCGGCGAAGAAGGAGGACCCCGAGGCCGAGGAGCTGCCCTAGCCACAGCTGCAAGCTGGAAGCTGGAAGCTGGAAGCTGGAAGCTGGAAGCTGGAAGCTGCAATCAAGAGTCTTTGACTCAAGGTAGAAACAAGAAACCCCCGCGGGTCGTCCCGGCGGGGGTTTCTTGTGGCTTGTAGCTTGTGCCTTGCAGCTTAGAAGTGCGGCTTGAGCTGCTGCACCAGAGCCTTGTAGAGGCGCGGCCCCGCGGCCATCAGGCGCCCCTCGGCTACGACGCTGGGCTGGCCGTCGGGAGTGCCCATCAGGGCACCACTCTCCTTGAGCAACAGCGAACCGGCGTGCAGGTCCTGCTCCTCCAGGCCCAGCACGAAGGCGGCATCCGCACGCCCCGCGGCAAGGTCGGCGAGGTCGAGCAGGCCGCTGCCGGAGGCGCGCTGCAGCTCGATCTGCGGGCCGAGCTGCTGCACCAGGGTCAGGTAGGAGGGCAGGAAGCGCGAGCGCAGCCAGGTCTCGGGCAGGCTCATGGCGATGCGAGTGCCCGCCACAGCGGTGCTCTTCGAGACGCGCAGGCGCTTGCCGTTGAGCTGGGCACCGCGCCCACGGCTGGCCAGGTATTCGTCATCGCTGAAGGGACAGATCACCACTGCATGCTCCGGACGGCCCTTGACGAGACAGACCACCGACAGCGCGAAGCCGGGGGCGGCGACGCTGAGGTTGGAATAGCCATGGAAGGGTTCGATCTTCCATAGGGTGTCGGCACCCTCGCCTTCACCGGCGCGGTGAGGCGTGAAGCGGCCTTGGACGCCGTGCTGGGGGTAGCCGCGCGCGAGCTGACGGACGATCAGCGTCTCGGCATTGCGGGCGGCATCCTCGAGCAGGCGGTCGAGGTTGTGCTCCTGGTGGGAGTTCTCGATTCGCTCGCGGATGCGCAGGAACTGTTCGCCGGCGCTGCGTGTGGCACGCAGCGCGAATTGGACCATCGGATGCATGATCGGGCCTTGGGGAGTCAGTGGTGTTAAAGAACGGGTCGGCGCGCATCCTAGCAGACCCGCGCCGGATGCGCCATTCGACGCACCCGACCGGCGTGATAGAATCATCCGCCTCCACCCAGGATCTACAGGCCCACCATGCTCGAGCGCATCCGCATCGTCCTGATCGGCACCAGTCACCCCGGCAATATCGGCGGCACCGCCCGCGCCATGCACAACATGGGCCTGTCCGATCTGGCCATAGTAGCGCCGCGCTGCGAGCCACTCACCGCCGATACCGTCTCGCGCGCGTCCGGGGCCGATCATATCGTCCACGGGGCCCGCACGGTCGAGACCCTCGAGCAGGCGGTGACCGACTGCACCCTGGTGGTCGGGGCCAGCGCCCGCTCGCGCACCCTGCCCTGGCCGATGATCACCCCACGGGGGCTGGGCGACCGGCTCCCCGCGGAACTGGCCGCCCAGGAGGCCCGCGTGGCGCTGGTCTTCGGCCGCGAGGACAGCGGCCTCACCAATGCCGAGCTGCAGCGCTGCCATGCCCATGTGCATATCCCCACCAACCCCGACTTCAGCTCCCTGAACCTGGCCGCCGCGGTTCAGGTATTGGCCTACGAGTGCCGGCAGGCCTGGCTGGGACAACAGGAAACAACCGGCCCGACCGAGGCGCCCTCGCCCCCGCTGCTGGCCAGCCACCAGGAGCTCGAGCACTACTTCGAGCACCTGGAGCGCACCCTGATCGCCATCGGCTTCCATGACCCGGCTACCCCGCGTCAGCTGATGGCCCGACTACGCCGCTTCACCCTGCGGGCCCGCCCCGAGCGCATGGAGCTCAACATACTGCGCGGCATTCTCACCGCGACCGAGCAGCAGGCCGAGCACCGCGAGTAGATGGCGGATGCGGCTTGAAGCCGGCTCACCACGCCCCCACTATGAAGCCATCTCTCCCATCGCCCTGCCATCCAAGGACCGCTGCATGCTTGAACGTCTGCGCGAGGACATCAACAGCGTATTCGCCCGTGACCCGGCGGCTCGCAACTTCCTGGAAGTGCTGACCAACTATCCGGGCCTGCATGCCTTGCTGGCCCACCGGCTGAGTCACTGGCTGTGGCAGAAGAACCTGAAGTGGCTGGCGCGCACCCTGTCGCAGCTGTTTCGCGTGCTGACCGGCATCGAGATCCACCCCGGGGCGACCATCGGCCGGCGCTTCTTCATCGACCACGGCATGGGCGTGGTGATCGGCGAGACCGCCGAGGTCGGCGACGACGTCACCCTTTACCAGGGCGTGACTCTGGGTGGAACCAGCTGGAACAAGGGCAAGCGCCATCCGACCCTGGAGGATGGCGTGATCGTCGGTGCCGGCGCCAAGATACTGGGCCCCTTCAGCGTGGGCGCCGGCGCCAAGATCGGCTCCAACGCCGTGGTCACCAAGGAGGTGCCCGCTGGCGCCACCGTGGTCGGCATCCCCGGCAAGGTCGTGCAGCGCGTCGACCCGGACCGGGCCGAGGAGCTGGAAGTGGATCCCGCGCGTCGCGAGGCGATGCGCCGCAAGTTCGGCTTCGACGCCTACGGCGTCAGCCAGGACATGCCCGACCCGGTGGCCCGCTCCATCCAGGCGATGCTCGACCACATGCACGCCGTAGACGAGCGCATCGAGCGCATGTGCACGACCCTGCGCAAGGTCGACGCCAGTTACCGCGACGGCCGCCTGCCGGAGCTGCGCGACGAGGACTTCGCCGACATCCTCGCCGACGTGGACAGCTGCTGCCCGCCCCGCGAAGAACCGGACGAGCGGAGCGCGGACGAGGCGCCACAGGGCGACCGGGAGGCCGCCCCTCGACGGCACAATGGTTGACCGCGATACTCGGTCTTTACCATAATGGCGGATCACGTTCATTGACTGCCGACCCGCGTGTCGGTGCCGAGGTGAGTTCCTCATGCGCCTGACCACCAAGGGACGCTACGCCGTTACCGCCATGCTCGACCTGGTGATGAATGCCGACACCGGCCCCATCAGCCTCGCCGACATCTCGAGGCGCCAGGAGATCTCGCTCTCCTATCTGGAGCAGCTGTTCGCGCGGCTGCGGCGCGCCCGGCTGGTGGACAGCGTTCGGGGTCCAGGCGGCGGTTACCTGCTGGCACAGGCAGCGGAAGGCATCACCGTGGCTCAGGTCATCGAGGCGGTGAACGAGTCCGTGGACACCACCCGCTGCGGCGGCCTCTCGGACTGCCAGCAGGGCGATACCTGCCTGACCCACCACCTGTGGTGCGAGCTCTCCGAGCACATCAACGACTTCCTCCAGGACGTCACCCTGGCCCAGCTGGCCGGCCGCGGGGAGATCCAGGCCATCGCCAGTCGCCAGCGCGGCCGGTGGGACGATGGCATCCTGGCCTCCACCACCTGAAGCGCCGCCCGAGAGACCCGCTCCCACAGCCCTAATCCCACAGCCGAA
This sequence comes from Halomonas sp., assembly GCF_031581305.1. Lineage (GTDB taxonomy): Bacteria > Pseudomonadota > Gammaproteobacteria > Pseudomonadales > Halomonadaceae > Halomonas. The sequence continues at coordinate 5,154 of NZ_JAVLBC010000069.1, read as the reverse complement.
ACAGCGAACCCATGAGCGCACCCGTCTACCTCGATTATGCCGCCACCACCCCAGTCGACCCACGGGTCGCGGAGGTCATGAGCCACTACCTGACCCTGGATGGCATCTTCGCCAACCCCGCCTCGCGCAGCCACATGCTCGGCTGGCAGGCGGAGCAGGCCGTGGAGAGTGCCCGCCGCCAGGTCGCCGACCTGATTGCTGCCGACCCCCGGGAAATCGTCTGGACCAGCGGCGCCACCGAGGCCGACAACCTGGCGCTGACCGGCTTCATGCGCGCCAATCGCGCCCGTGGACGCCACCTCGTGACCTCCCTCGTCGAGCACAAGGCGGTGGTGGACACCGCCACGGCGCTGGAGCAGGAAGGCTTCGAGGTAACCTGGCTGACGCCAGGCCGTGATGGTCGGATCAGCCCGACGCAGCTGCGTGAGGCAATGCGGGACGATACCGTGCTGGTCTCGCTGATGGCCGTGAACAACGAGCTGGGCGTCATCCATGACCTCTCGGCGCTGGCGAAGGTGGTCCATGACGCTGGTGCCACCTTCCATGTGGACGCCGCCCAGGCGGTGGGCCGCCTCCCGCTGGATGTCGGCCGGCTCGGCATCGACCTGATGTCGCTCTCCGGCCACAAGGCCTACGGCCCCAAGGGCATCGGCGCCCTCTATGTGCGGCGCAGCCCCGATATTCGGCTGGAAGCGCTGATCCACGGGGGCGGCCACGAGCGCGGCATGCGCTCGGGCACCCTGGCCACCCATCAGATCGCCGGCATGGGCGAGGCCTTCGCCATCGCTGCGGCCGAAGGTGAGGCCGAACAGGCTCGCATCACCGCGCTGCGCGACCGTCTGCTCGAGGGTCTTGCCGATACCGGCGGCATCCACCACAACACGGCGGTCGAGGCGGCAATCCCCAACATCCTCAACCTCGCCTTCGAGGGGGTGGAAGGCGAGTCGCTGCTGATGGCGCTGCGCGACATCGCGCTCTCCACCGGCTCGGCCTGCAACTCGGCGAGCGTCGAACCCTCTTATGTACTGAAGGGCATCGGCCTGCCGCGCCCCCTGGCGCTGGCTTCGCTGCGCTTCAGCTTCGGCCGCTTCACCACCGAAGCCGATATCGATCGCACACTGAATGCCCTGCGACACGCCCTGGACGGGCTGCGTCGTCGGGCGGTCTGACCCTACCACGTTCAGGAGAGAGACCATGGCGCACCTTTCGATCACCACTGCCGCCGCCGAGCAGATCCATCGGGTGCTCGATGAGCGAGGCCACGGCCTGGGCCTGCGGGTCTCGGTCAAGCCCAGTGGCTGCTCCGGCTACAGCTACGTGCTCAATTTCGCCGACGAGGCGGCCAACGACGACGTGACATTCAAAGAGCACGGCGTGACGGTCTTCGTCGCCCCTGAGGCCCTGGAGATGCTCGATGGCAGCGAGGTCGACTATGTCTCCGAGGGGCTCAATCGCTTCTTCCGCTTCAACAATCCCAACGTCAAGGATGAGTGCGGCTGCGGCGAGAGCTTCAGCGTCTGAACGATTGTTCAACGCCGTCCCGGGGCGTTATACTCCCCGACCAGCCGACGCACGCCGCCGGACCGTTTCATCCGATTCGCCGCGCCGCCCTCTCCTCCGCGGAGCCAGGGGCGGCGCGGCGCTATCCATCACCACATCATCCAACCAACCGGAGACATACCCGCATGGCCAACCAGCGCACCCTGTCCATCATCAAGCCCGATGCCGTCGCCCAGAACGTGATCGGCGAGATCGAGAGCCGCTTCGAAAAGGCCGGCCTGAAGATCGTGGCCGCCAAGATGCTCCAGCTCTCCGAAGAGAAGGCCGGTGGCTTCTACGCCGAGCACAAGGAGCGCCCCTTCTTCAAGGATCTGGTCGGCTTCATGACCTCCGGGCCGGTGATCGTGCAGGTCCTCGAGGGCGAGGACGCCGTCGCCACCAACCGTGACCTGATGGGTGCCACCAACCCCAAGGAAGCGGCCCCGGGTACCATCCGTGCCGACTTCGCCGAGACCATCGACGCCAATGCCGTGCATGGCTCCGATTCTCCGGAATCCGCCGAGCGCGAGATTGCCTACTTCTTCGAGGCGGACGAGATCTGCCCGCGCGGCTGATCACGCCTCTCCCGCGGGGGTGGCTCCACCCCCGCCCTGCTCCAACGACTCGCTGACCGCCATGACCGCCACCGCTGCTCCCCGTCTCACCAACCTGCTCGGCATGACCCGCGAGGAGATGGAAGCCTTCTTCCTCTCCATCGGCGAGAAGAAGTTCCGTGCCGCCCAGGTGCTGAAGTGGATCCACATCGAGGGTTGCGATGACTTCGCCGCCATGACCAACCTCTCCAAGGCGCTGCGCACGCGCCTGGCCGAGGTCGCCGAGATCCGCGGCCCGGGCGTGGTCTACGAGGGCAGCTCCAGCGACGGCACCCGCAAGTGGGTGCTCGAGGTGGAGGACGGCAGCTACGTGGAGACGGTGCTGATCCCCGCCGACAACGGCAAGCGCCGCACCCTGTGCGTTTCCTCCCAGGTCGGCTGCTCGCTGGACTGCAGCTTCTGCTCCACCGGCAAGCAGGGATTCCAGCGCAACCTCACCGCCGCCGAGATCATCGGCCAGGTGTGGGTGGCCCAGCGCAGCGTGGGGCCGCGACGCGACACCACCAACCGCCCCGTGACCAACGTGGTGATGATGGGTATGGGCGAGCCACTGCTGAACTATGACAACGTCGTGCCGGCGATGAAGTTGATGCTCGACGATGACGGCTACGGCCTCTCCAAGCGCCGCGTCACGCTCTCCACCTCCGGCGTGGTGCCGATGCTCGACAAGCTCGGTGACGAGCTCGACGTGAGCCTGGCCATCTCGCTGCATGCCGCCAACGACGAGCTGCGCAACGAGCTGGTACCACTCAACCGCAAGTACAACATCCGTGCCTTGCTCGACGCCTGCCACCGCTACCTGGCCAAGTGCCACGATACGCGGATGGTGACCATCGAGTACACGGTGATCAAGGACGTCAATGACCAGCAGGAGCACGCCGAGCAGCTCGCCACCCTGCTCGAGGAGCTGCCGTGCAAGATCAACCTGATCCCGTTCAACCCCTTCCCGCACTCGGGCTACGAGAAGCCGTCGCGCAACCAGTTGATGCGCTTTCAGCAATGGCTCTATGAGCTGGGCTACACGGCACCGATCCGCACCACCCGCGGCGACGACATCGATGCCGCCTGCGGTCAGCTGGTGGGCCGTGTCAAGGACCGCACCAAGCGTCACGAGCGCTATATCCAGTCCATCCAGATCGACGCCGACTGACCGGGGTCGCCTTGACTTCAACCGGGCGCGGCGCTTTGATGGACGGGCCTTTTTTCACCACCGGCTGCGAGTCGAGACCGCCGCGGCCGTCGGTACCGTGCCCACCCGAAGAGGATGCCATGACTCGTCGCCCCCGCATGATCGGCCTGAGGCAGATACCCACCGCCACCATGCTGCTGGGCACGTTGTGGCTGGCCGGTTGCGCCACCCAGACCAACCTGCCCGGGGGCAACGACAACGAGGCTGCCGAGGCCTATACCCGTCTCGGCATCGCCTACCTCGAACGCAACAACCTGCCGCGCGCCATGAACGCCCTGGACCGTGCCCTGAAGATCGATTCCCGTGATGCCGAGGCCCTTCAGGCCATGGCCATGGTCCATCAGCGCCAAGGCGAGGCCAAGCTGGCCGACGAGACCTTTCGGCGCGCCGTCGAGGCGGACCCCTCGTTCACTCGGGCACGCAACAACTACGCCGCGTTCCTGTATGATCGTGGCCGCCTCGACGAGGCCTGCGAGCAGCTCGAGCAAGCTTCCCGCGATACCCAATACGACAATCGGGCGCAGCTTTTTGCCAACCTCGGCCAGTGTCGGCTCGAGGTGGGCGACGCCGAAGCCGCCCGCGATAGCCTGACCCGGGCCCAGGCCATCGCCCCGCGCCGCCCGCGCAGCTACCTGCTGCTGGCCGAACTCGAGTACGCCCAGGGCAACCTCGGGCGCGCCGAGCAGCAGCTCGAGACCTACATGCGCCTGGCCGGCCCGCAGGCCGAAGCCCTGCGCCTGGCCCGCGACATTGCCCGGGATCGCGGCGACACGGCCACCGCCAGCTTCTATGCCGACCAGCTGGAGTGATCCCGTGGCAGGCCCTGACCACCGTTTTCTGACGAAGGATGCTCAGCCATGAGCGACATTCACACCGATGATGCCGGCGAGACCGCGCCACGCCAGGCCTCCCCAGGCGAACTACTGCGTCGCGAGCGCGAGGCCCAAGGCCTGGATCGCGAGGAAGTCGCCGCCGCCCTGAACCTGCGCCCGGCAGTGATCCAGGGGCTGGAGAGCGACAGCTACGAGGAGGTTCCCGTTGCCGCCTATCGCCGCGGTTACCTCCGCAGCTACGCTAACCTGCTCGGCATCGACGACCGCCCCGTGCTCGATGCTTACCGGACACGCTTCGGCAGCCAGGAGGCCGAACACCGCATCACGCCGGTCCAGGTCACCCGGCCGCCCTCACGCCTGGGTGCCTGGCTGTTTCGCCTGGTCACCCTGCTTGTCATCGCCGGCCTGATCGGCCTGACGCTGATGTGGTGGCAGAGCCGGGGCGGCAGCCAGCCGCCCTCCCCCGGCGATAGCGGGCCGGTGTCGGTAGACAGCCTGGATGGCAGCACCGCCATCACCGAGAACGGCGGTAGCGGTGACGCCTCCCTGCCGCCGCTGCCCGAGGAGGAGAGCAACCTCGGCCTGGTCGAGGACGCCCCCGCCGTGGACGCACCAGGCGATGTCGAGCCGCAGGTGCCGGCCGACGGCGATGCCGCCGCTGAAACGCTGGCACCGACCGAGGACGAGGGTGCAGCCGACAGCACGGCCGCCAGCGACGCCGAAACAGCCGTGGAGGCCGAGCCCGACGCAGTCGTCGACGCCGCCCCAGAGGCCGAGAACCCCGACGAGGGACCGGTCGGCGATACGCAGGTGCTGGAACTGACCTTCAACGAGCAGTCCTGGACCGAGATCTTCGACGCCAGCGATGAGCGCGTCTTCGTCGGCCTCCAGGAACCCGGCACCACGGCACGCGTCGAAGGCGAACCGCCGTTCCGCCTGACCGTGGGCAACGCCACCGGCGTCGAACTGCTCTGGGAGG
>NZ_JAVLBC010000288.1:0-2767 GCF_031581305.1 Halomonas sp. | reverse complement strand
CAGCAACCGCGCGCGAGCCAGGCGCAGCTCAAGGTAGTACTTGAGCGGGGAGCAGCTCACGTAACGCTGGAAGAGGCGCTCCAGCTGGCGGCGCGACAGACCAGCGTAATCGGCCAACTCGTTCAGCGCCAGCGGCTCCTGAAGATTGGCTTCCATCAGTGTGGCCACCTCCTCCAGCTTGGGATGACTGTGCCCCAGGCGCACCCGCAGCGGGCTGCGCTGGCGGTCGCCCACGCCGCGAATGCGCTCGTGGATGAACTCCTCGGCGATCGCCTCGGCCAGGGCCAGGCCCTGCTGGCGGCTGACCAGGGTGAGCATCATGTCCAGAGGCGCGATACCGCCCGAGCAGGTGTAGCGATCGCGATCCATGACGAAGAGCTGTGAGGTGAACGTCACCTCGGGAAAGCGCCGCGCCTCGTGGAGGCTGCCGATATGCTCCCAGTGCAGGGTGCAGCGATAACCGTCGAGCAGCCCCGCACTGGCCAACGCATAACCCCCGGTGCACACCGCCCCCAGAGGAATCCGCCGCTCGGCCAGGCGCCTGAGCCAGGCGAGCGTCGCGCGATCGCAGTGCGCCTGCACGTCCACCCCACTACACACCAGGAGCAGGTCCAGTTCCGGCATCGGCTCCAGTGCCTGGTCCACCGCCGTGTCCAGGCCGCTGCTGGCCGTCACCGCTGTACCGTCACGGCTCACCAGGTGCCAGGTATAGAGGTTGCGACCGGCCAGATGGTTGGCCATGCGCAGGGGCTCAAGCGCCGAGGAGAAGGCGAGCTGAGAGAACCCCGGCAGCAACAGAAAGCCGATATCATGATGGTCCTTGGCGGGTATGGGAGTCTGCATTACCCTTCCTTCCCTCTCGCCGACGCACGGCCGCGGCGACCTTGCCTCAGGGATAGCCCATCCCTTCCACTGTCGGCAAGGGCGGAAATGCTGCCCCGCGTGTCGCTGCGCCCAAGGCCACCGACGCCGCCAGGCAAGACCGGCTCGCGAAGCGCGCGATACTGAACCTGACGCATGACCGCCCAACGTCCAGAGGAGAGACGCTGATGGCACCCCAAGCGACCGAACAGGCCTTGTCCCGGCCCATCGACAACCTGAGCATCGCCCGCGCGGTGCGCCTCTGGCCCATCGAGGAGATCGCCCATCGCCTGGGCCTGCCCGGCGAGGCAGTGGAGCCCTATGGCCGCGGCATTGCCAAGCTTGACCTGGCGGCCATGACGAGCCTGGCCGAGCGGCCACGAGGACGCTACGTGGTGGTGACGTCCATGACCCCGACACCCCCGGGGGAAGGCAAGACCACCACCGCCATCGGCCTGGTACAGGGGCTGCAGCGCCTCGGTCACACCGCCACCGTGGCCCTGCGCCAGCCCTCCATGGGCCCGACCCTGGGGCTCAAGGGCGGCGCCACCGGCGGCGGCTACAGCCAGGTGCTGCCCATGGAACGCATCAACCTGCACCTCACCGGCGACATCCACGCGGTGGCGGCGGCCCACAACCTGCTGGCGGCCATGGTCGACAATCACCTGCATCACCGCCTGGAACCCGAGTTGGATACTCGCGAGGTGCGATGGCAGCGCGTCATCGACCTCAATGACCGCGCCCTGCGGCACCTGGTCATGGGCCTCGGCGGACGGGGCGATGGCATCGCCCGCCAGGGGGGCTTCGAGATCACCGCCGCTTCCGAGGTGATGGCGGTGCTGGCGCTGGCCGACTCCCTGGCCGACCTGCGCCGACGCCTGGGCCGGCTGATCGTGGGACTGGACCGCGACGGCGCGCCGGTCACCGCCGAGCAGATCGGCGCCGCTGGCGCCATGACGGTGCTGCTCAAGGAGGCGTTCAAGCCCAACCTGCTGCAGACCCTCGAGCACGCCCCGGCGCTGATCCATGCCGGCCCCTTCGGCAACATCGCCCACGGCAACTCCTCGATCGTCGCCGACCGCATCGGCCTGCATGCCGGCGACTTCGTGGTCACCGAGGCGGGATTCGGTGCCGACATGGGCGCCGAGCGCTTCTTCAATATCAAGTGCCGCACGTCCGGCCTCGTTCCGGATGCCGCAGTGCTGGTGGTGACGGTACGTGCCATGAAGTACCACAGCGGCCGCCACCGGGTGGTACCCGGTCAGCCGATGCCCGCCTCGCTGCTGTCGGAATCCCCTGATGAGGTACGGGAAGGCGGCGCCAACCTGCTCAAGCAGATCGACAACGTCCGCGCCCACGGCCTCACGCCGGTCGTGGCGATCAACGCCTTCCCCGGCGACCATCCCGGCGAGGTGGACGCCATCCGCGAACTGGCGGCATCGGTGGGGGTGCGCGCCGAGGTCTCGAGCCATGTGTGCCACGGCGGCGAAGGTGCCCTGGCACTGGCGGAGGCCGTCGCCGAAGCGGCCGAGGCCGGCGGCAACTTTCAATACCTTTACCCCGCCGAACTGCCCCTGACAGCCAAGATCGAGCGCATCGCCACGCGTCTCTATGGAGCCGATGGAGTCGACTTCGCCCCCCGGGTCCGTGAACAGCTGGAAGCCTGGGAGCATCAGGGATACGGCGAGTTGCCGGTGTGCATCGCCAAGACGCATATGTCGCTGTCATCCGACCCGGGGCGGCTCGGCGCCCCCACAGGCTGGCGACTGCCAGTCCGCGAGGTGCGCCTCTCCGCCGGCGCCGGCTTCGTCTACGCGCTGGCCGGGGATATCCGTACGATGCCGGGACTCAACGCCTCGCCGGCGGCCACGCGGATCGATATCGATGATGAGGGCAACACCGTCGG
>NZ_JAVLBC010000068.1:0-14585 GCF_031581305.1 Halomonas sp. | reverse complement strand
GCAGCTTGGCAGCTTGGCAGCTTGGCAGCTTGGCAGCTTGGCAGCTTGGCAGCTTCCAGCTCGCTGTCAGGCGGTGGTCTCCGGCTCCGCCTTGCTGGCCTTGGCGCGCTCCAGCAGCGGCCTGAGGAAGCGGCCGGTGTGCGACGCTTCCATGCGCGCGACCTGTTCGGGGGTGCCCTCGGCGATGATGCGTCCGCCACCGGAGCCGCCCTCCGGGCCCAGGTCGATCAGCCAGTCGGCGGTCTTGATCACGTCGAGGTTGTGCTCGATCACCACGATGGTGTTGCCGTGGTCGCGCAGGCGGTGCAGCACGGTGAGCAGCTGGCGAATGTCCTCGAAGTGCAGGCCGGTGGTCGGCTCGTCGAGGATGTAGAGGGTCTTGCCGGTATCGCGCTTGGCCAGCTCCCGGGCCAGCTTGACCCGCTGGGCCTCGCCGCCGGAGAGGGTGGTGGCGCTCTGCCCCAGGCGGATGTAGGAGAGCCCAACGTCAAGCAGGGTCTGAAGTCGCCGGGCAATGGCCGGCACCGGTGAGAAGAATTCCAGCGCTTCCTCCACGGTCATCTCGAGGACCTCGTGGATGCTCTTTCCCTTGTAGGCGATCTCCAGGGTCTCGCGGTTGTAGCGCTTGCCCTTGCAGACGTCGCAGGGGACGTAGATGTCCGGCAGGAAGTGCATCTCGACCTTGATCATGCCCTCGCCCTGACACGCCTCGCAGCGGCCCCCCTTGACGTTGAAGGAGAAGCGCCCCGGCTTGTAGCCCCGCGAGCGGGCTTCCTGGGTGCCGGCGAACAGCTCGCGGATCGGCGTGAAGATCCCGGTGTAGGTGGCCGGGTTGGAGCGTGGGGTGCGCCCGATGGGGCTCTGGTCGATGTCGATCACCTTGTCGAGGTGATCGAGCCCCTCGATACGTTCGTGGGCATCCGGCGTCAGGCTCGTGGCGCGGTTGAGCTCGCGGGCAGCGATGGGCATCAGGGTGGCGTTGATCAGCGTCGACTTGCCGGAGCCCGAGACGCCGGTGATGCACACGAACAAGCCCAGCGGCAGCTCGAGGGTGACGTCCTGGAGGTTATTGCCGCGGGCGCCGATCAGGCGTACCACCTTCTCCGGGTTGCCGGGGATGCGCCAGGGCGGGACCGCGATGGACCGAGTGCCGGCGAGGTACTGGCCGGTGAGCGACGTCGGCGTGGCGATGATCTCCTGCGGGGTGCCCTGGGCGACGACGCGCCCTCCATGGACGCCAGCACCGGGGCCGATGTCGAGCACGTGGTCGGCGGCGCGGATGGCCTCCTCGTCGTGCTCGACCACGATCACGGTGTTGCCCAGATCGCGCAGTCGCTCCAGGGTCTGCAGCAGGCGATCATTGTCGCGCTGGTGCAGGCCGATGGAGGGTTCATCGAGGATGTACATCACCCCCACCAGGCCGGCACCGATCTGGCTGGCCAGGCGGATGCGCTGGGCCTCGCCGCCAGAGAGGGTCTCGGCGCTGCGTTCCAGGTTCAGGTAGTCGAGTCCCACGTTGACCAGGAACTCCAGGCGGGCCTGGATCTCGTTGACGATCTTGACGGCGATCTCGCCCTTGCGTCCCGGCAGGCTGAGTTCGCCGAAGTAGGCCAGCGCCTCGCCGATGGGCAGGTGGACCAGCTGCGGCAGGGTGCGGTCGTCGATGTAGACGTGGCGCGCCTCTCGGCGCAACCGCGAGCCGTGGCAGGTGGGGCAGGGCTGGACGGCGATATGGCGCGCCAGGTCCTCGCGCACCATGCTGGATTCGGTCTCGCGATAGCGGCGTTGCATGTTGGGCAGCACGCCCTCGAAGGGATGCTCGCGTGTCACCTTGCGGCCGCGGTCGTTGACATAGTGGAAAGCGATGACGTCGCTGCCGCTGCCGTGGAGGATGATATCCCGCTCGTGGCGAGCCAGGTCCTGCCAGGGGGTCTCCAGGGTGAAGCGGTAGTGGTCGGCCACGGCCTGTAGCTGGTTGAAGTAGTAGACGCTGCGCCGGTCCCAGCCCTTGATCACCCCCTCGGCCAGTGATAGCTCCGGATGGCTGATCAGCTTGTCAGGGTCGAAGAACTGCTGTACGCCCAGGCCGTCGCAGGTCGGGCAGGCGCCGGCCGGGTTGTTGAAGGAGAACATTCGCGGCTCGAGCTCGGCGATGGAATAGCCGCACACCGGGCAGGCAAAGCGTGCCGAGAAGGCGATGTCCTCGTACTCGCCGTCCATGAAATGGATCACGGCGGTGCCATCGGCCAGGTTGAGGGCCGTCTCGAAGGACTCCGCCAGTCGCTGCTGTAGCCCCTCGCGCACCTTGAGGCGGTCGACCACCACGCTGATGTCGTGCTTCTTGTTCTTGTCCAGCGGGGCGATGTCGTCAAGCTCGAGCACCTGGCCGTCGACCATGGCACGCACGAAGCCCTGGGCGCGCAGCTCGGCGAGCAGTTGCAGGTGCTCACCCTTGCGCCCCTTGACCACCGGGGCCATCAGCATCAGCTTGCTGCCCTCGGGAAGGGTCAGTACCTGGTCGACCATCTGCGAGACGGTCTGGGCCTCGAGATCCTCGCCGTGCTCCGGACAGCGTGGGGTGCCGGCACGAGCGAACAGCAGGCGCAGGTAGTCGTAGATCTCGGTGATGGTGCCCACGGTGGAGCGCGGGTTGTGGGAGGTGGACTTCTGCTCGATGGAGATCGCCGGGGAGAGCCCCTCGATATGGTCGACGTCGGGTTTCTCCATCATCGACAGGAATTGGCGCGCGTAGGTGGAGAGCGACTCCACGTAGCGTCGTTGGCCCTCGGCGTAGAGGGTGTCGAAGGCCAGCGACGACTTGCCCGAGCCGGAGAGCCCGGTGACCACGATCAGCTTGTCGCGGGGCAGTTCGACGTCGATGTTCTTCAGGTTGTGGGTGCGGGCACCCCTGACCAGAATTGTGTCCATTCCCACCTCGCCGGACGCGGCAAAAGCTCGATTATACGGGGCGGGCCGCACCGGCGGCAAAGCGCGGGCCGCCATCGGCTTTCCCTGCAGGGTGGCGAGCCGCTAGAATATGTGGTCCACCTCCGGGCCCGAGGGTCCGTCCACGGAAGTTCGAACCGCCATGCGAAAGGTCTCAGGACTGCTGTTAGCCACCGAGCGTCGCGCCATCACCGGGCTGGCGGGGCTCTATGCCACACGCATGCTGGGCCTGTTCATGGTGCTGCCGGTGCTGGCCCTGTATGCCGATGAGCTGAGGGGAGCGACGCCGCTGCTGGTCGGCCTGGCGCTGGGGATCTATGGCCTCACCCAGGCAGTGCTGCAGATCCCCTTCGGTCTGCTCTCCGACCGCCTGGGGCGCAAGCCGGTGATCGCCGCGGGGCTGGTCCTGTTCCTGGTCGGCAGCGTGGTGGCCGCCAGCGCCGACTCTATCGGCGGGGTGATCCTGGGGCGCTGCCTGCAGGGCAGCGGCGCCGTGGCGGCCGCCATCATGGCGCTGCTCGCCGACCAGACACGTGAACAGGTGCGTACCGCCGCCATGGCCACCATCGGGCTCTCCATCGGCGTGGCCTTCGCCGTCGCCATGGTGCTGGGCCCCTGGTTCGCCGCGGGCTTCGGCCTGGCTGGCGTCTTCTGGTTCACCGCGGGGCTCGCGGCCCTGGGCCTGGCGGTGCTGTGGAAACTGGTGCCGCCGGCGCCACGCAGAGTTCGCCACCGCGACGTGGGCATGGACCGGGGCCAGCTGCGCGGTATCCTTACGCACGGCGACCTGTGGCGCCTGGATATCTCGATCTTTGCCCTGCACCTGGTGCTGATGGCGATCTTCGTCGCCGTCCCCTTCCGGCTGCTCGAGGCGGGCATCGCCGTCGAGCGCCATGGCCTCACCTACCTGGGCATCATGCTGCTGGCCTTCGTGGTCATGGTGCCGCTGGTGGTCATCGCCGAGAAGCGCCGCCGCATGAAGGCCATGTGTTTGTCGGCGATCACCGGGATCACGCTGAGCCTGTTCGGGCTGGCCGGCCTTGGCGACGGGTTCCCGGCGCTGTTCGGCTGGCTGCTGCTGTTCTTCATCGCCTTCAACTTGCTTGAGGCCACCCTGCCATCGATGCTCAGCAAGCTGGCGCCGGCCGGCGCCAAGGGCACCGCCATGGGGATCTATTCCACCAGCCAGTTCCTGGGGGCTTTCCTGGGTGGGGTGCTGGGGGGGGGGCTGGTGCAGCAGTGGGGGCTTTCCGCGGTCTTTATCGGTTGCGGACTGGTGGGCCTGGCATGGCTGGCGGTGATGACCGGCATGGCGCCTCCCCGCCATCTGACCAGCGAGGTGGTAGCACTGGACCAAAATGAGCAGGATGATGCCCTGGACACCCTGATGGCGCGTTTCGCCGAGGTGGCCGGAGTGGAAGACGTGCTGGTCGTCCCCGAGGAGCGCCTGGCCTATCTCAAAGTGGATCGCCAGCGCCTCGACGAGCGGGCCCTGGCACACCTGACCGGTTCCGGGAATCACCACAGCGGCGCCTGAGCCGCGTATGATCCTTACAACGTATTTCATGACAGCAAGGAGTCCCTCATGGCCCGTGGCGTCAACAAGGTCATCCTCATCGGCAACCTGGGGCAGGACCCGGAGGTGCGCTTCACGCCCTCCGGCACCGCCGTTGCCAACCTCAACCTGGCCACCACCGATACCTGGATGGACAAGCAGAGCGGCCAGCGCCAGGAGCGCACCGAATGGCACCGGATCGTGCTGTTCAACAAGACTGCCGAAATTGCTCAGCAGTACCTCAAGAAGGGAAGCAAGGTCTATATCGAGGGCCGCCTGCAGACTCGCAAGTGGCAGGACCAGAACGGCCAGGACAAGTACAGCACCGAGATCGTCGCCAACGACATGCAGATGCTCGACTCCCGCGGTGGTGACGTCGGCGGCCAGCAGGGCGGTCGGTCCCAGCAGGGTGGCCAGTACGGCGGTCAGCCCCAGCAGAGCGGTCAGCAGCAGGGCGGCAATGTCGGCGGTGGTCAGCCCCAGCGTCCGGCTCCGCAGCCGGCCCCCCCGCAGCAGGGCAGCAACTATGGCGCTCCGGACCCGGGTAGCTTCGATGACTTCGATGACGAGATCCCGTTCTAAGTCGGGGTTAGCCAAGGAGTTGCCGTGAAGCTGCTGATTCTGGAGGCCGGGCACTGCCTGAGCCTGGCGCTGGCCCGCGAGGCCAATCGGCGCAGCGACACCGAGCTCACCATCGAGCCGGGGCTTTCGCCTGCGCCGGCGCTGCTCGAAGAGCTGCGTCCGGATGCGTTGGTGATCCCGCCATTGTCGCGGCCGATCAGTGCCGAGCCGGCTGCCGTCACGGCTCATGCCGAGGCGGTGGAGGCCTGCATGGAGGCCTGTCGCGAGGCCGGAATCCCGCTGGTGTGGTGCGTCTCCGACCAGCTCTACGAGGATGGCCTCGATGCCCCCATCGACGAGCACGTGATCCCCGAGCCCCGCGACGACAGCCTGAGGCGGCTGGTACGCACCGGTGACCGGATCCGTGCCGAATGCCCTCGGCACCTGATCGTGCGCCTGGGGCCGCTGTTCGCTCTGGAGGGCAGCCAGGCCTGGCTCAGCGAGCTGCTCGACACCCTGATGGATGGCGGCGAGGTGCGTGCCGAGTCCGATGTGATCTTCTGCCCGACCTCGGTGGATGCCGTGGCCATGGCACTGATCGGCATGCTCCAGCAGCAGCACTGCGGGGCCGGGGCCTGGGGCAGCTACCACCTGGCCGGCACCGAGCCGGTGAGCGCCTATACCTTCGTCTCCATGGTGCGCACCCAGCTCGCCACACGGCTCGAGGGGCGTGGCGAGCGGGTCGCGTTGGGTGGCGTCAAGGCGTTGAACCACCATCACGACCAGCCGCTGCGGCGCGTGCTGAACTGCCGGCGGGTACTGGATGTGTTCGGCGTCCACCAGAAGCCCTGGCGGCTGGAGGTCGGGCGCATGCTGGATACCTGGTGCCTGGCCAGGGACGACGACAAGGCGGGAGAGGAGTCGATGCCACGATGAACGTGATCCGCAGCCTGGTCTTCTATGCCGGCTACTTTCTGGCCATGCTGGTCTGCGGCGTGCTCTTCCTGCCGCCGGCGCCCTTCCTGCCGCTGCGCTCCCGCTATCGCCTGCTCAACCTCTACAACCACTTCATCATCGCCTGGTTCCGCCTGATCTGCGGGGTGCGCTATGACTTCCGCGGTCTGGAGCGGTTGCCCGACGGCCCCTGCGTCATCCTCGCCAACCACCAGTCCGAGTGGGAGACCGTCTACCTGCAGTTGCTGCATCCGCCGGTCTGCACGGTACTCAAGCGGGAACTGCTGAACATTCCGATCTTCGGCTGGGGGCTGCGCCTGCTGCATCCCATCGCCCTGGACCGCAGCAGGCCCGCCCGAGCCATGAAGCAGGTGCTCACCCAGGGCAAGACCCGGCTCGACGAGGGACTCTCGGTGCTGATCTTCCCCGAGGGTACCCGGGTGGCGCCGGGAAGCCGGCGGCGCTACAGCAAGAGCGGTGTGGTGATCGCCTGCCGCGCCGGGGTGCCGGTGGTGCCGGTGGCCCACAATGCCGGGGAGCGCTGGCCGGGACGTCACTGGGTCAAGCGCCCGGGACGTCTGTCGATGGAGGTGGGCGAGCCCATCGAGACCGCTGGCCGCACCTCCGAGGCGGTGCTGGTCGAGGTGGAGGCGTGGATCGAGTCGCGCCTGGCGGAGATCTCGGAGGTGCCGCGGCCCGAGGTGCCCGCCGAGGCGGCGAAGCCCCCGGCCTGATCGTCCCGACGACGACCACGCGCCATGCACCATGCAAGAAGGCGCCCCGCGGGGCGCCTTCTTGCATGGACTGATGGCCCGAGCCTGACACGACAGGCGTCAGCCGCTGAACTTCTCCAGCACCAGGCAGGCATTGGTGCCGCCGAAGCCGAAGCTGTTGGACAGCACGCGCCTGACCTCGGCGTCGTCGCGACGCTCAGTGACGATATCGAAGCCGGCCGCCTGCTCGTCCAGGTGCTCGATGTTGGCGGAGGCGGCGACGAAGTTGTTCTCCATCATCAGCAGCGAGTAGATCGCCTCCTGCACGCCGGTAGCGCCCAGGGAGTGGCCGGTCAGCGACTTGGTCGAGCTCATCGCCGGCGTGGCGTTGCCGAAGACCTCGCGGATCGCTTTCAGTTCGGCCACGTCGCCCACCGGCGTCGAGGTGCCGTGGGTGTTGATGTAGTCGATCTTGCCGTCGATGCTGGCCATGGCCTGGCGCATGCAGCGCACCGCCCCTTCGCCGGAGGGCGCGACCATGTCGTGGCCGTCGGAGGTGGCGCCGTAGCCGGTCACTTCGGCATAGATCTTCGCGCCGCGCGCCCGGGCGTGCTCCAGCTCCTCGAGCACCAGCATGCCACCGCCGCCGGCGATGACGAAGCCGTCGCGGGCCTGGTCATAGGGCCGGGAAGCCTTGTCGGGGGTGTCATTGTAGTGGGTCGAGAGCGCCCCCATGGCATCGAACAGGCAGGAGAGGGTCCAGTGTTCCTCCTCGCCGCCACCGGCGAAGACCACGTCCTGCTTGCCCATCTGGATCTGCTCCATGGCGCTGCCGATGCAGTGGGCCGAGGTGGCGCAGGCCGAAGAGATGGAGTAGTTGACGCCCTTGATCCGGAACGGGGTCGCCAGGCAGGCAGAGACGGTGCTGCCCATGGTGCGGGTGACCCGGTAGGGGCCCACGCGGCGCAGGCCCTTCTCGCGCAACAGGTCGGCGGCCTCCACCTGGTTGGCGCTGGAGGCACCCCCCGAGCCGGCGATCAATCCGGTACGCTCACTGGAGACCATCTCCGGTGCCAGCCCCGAGTCCTCGATGGCCTGGGCCATGGAGACATAGGCGTAAGCGGCGGCGTCACCCATGAAGCGGCGCAGCTTGCGGTCGATCAGGGCGTCCAGGTCGATGTCGACGCTGCCGGCCACTTGGCTGCGAAAGCCTCGTTCGGCGTAGTCTTCCTTGAAGCGAATACCCGAGCGCCCGCTCCTGAGCGCCTCCAGAACCTGTTTTGCGTCATTGCCCAGGCAGGACACGATGCCCAGGCCGGTGACTACCACTCGTCGCATGGGAGCCTCCTGTTCAGAAGTTCGCGGTGGAGGTGAACAGGCCGACGCGCAGGTCGTTGGCCTGGTAGATGTCGCGGCCGTCGACGGAGACGGTGCCGTCGGCCATGCCCAAGATCAGGCGCCGGGTGATGATGCGCTTGATGTTGATGCGATAGGTGACCTTGTTGGCATCGGGCAGGATCTGGCCACTGAACTTGACCTCGCCACAACCCAGGGCGCGACCCCGGCCGGGGTGGCCGAGCCAGCCCAGGTAGAACCCCACCAGTTGCCACATGGCATCCAGGCCGAGGCAGCCAGGCATCACCGGATCCCCGGGGAAGTGGCAGTCGAAGAACCATAGGTCGGGGTGGATGTCCAGCTCGGCGATCAGCTCGCCCTTGCCGTGATCCCCACCTTCCTCGTGAATGTGCATGATGCGATCGAGCATCAGCATGTTGGGGGCCGGCAATTGCGCATTGCCCGGACCGAACAGCTCGCCGCGTGAGCAGGCCAGCAGTTCTTCGCGATCAAAGGAGTGTTGCTTGGTCACTGAATCGTTCCGAGAGTCGAGATCATTGTCTGCCGAAAGCGGCCTGGGGCCGCCGGGCGGCTGTGCCTAGTCTACTGTCCACACACGACGAATGCACGCCAACCGGAACTGGGGTATCGCCACGGGCGGCAGTCCCTTGACGGCGCCCCAGCGCACCAGCGGCCCTCGTTCAGCAGAAACGCGTTGAGCATGTTGGCGTTGCCGTGCGGGGTGGCTGAGTCATCTGCCGAGGGGGGTTGCCCAGGCAGGGGTTCAGCTTCCTGCATGGCTGCCGATAGATCGTTAATGACTCTGATCATGCCGAGGCATGACACCATCCACCCATCGAGCGCCAGTTCCCATGTGGCCAGCTTTCTCTCTCAACCGACCCATGCTCTGGATGGCGCTCTCGGCCTTCTCGGCCAGTATCTGGCTGCCCGGGATCCCCCTGCGCCTGGCTGCTGCGGTTATGGTAGCCCTCGGCCTTCTGGATGCCTGGCGCCAAGTGCGGCTGGAGCACCAACGGGCACGCCTCGGCGAAGCGGCTCTCTCGCTCTCGGAAGAGGGTATCATCATTACCAATGCCGCGAATCGCATCCAGGCCGTCAATCCTGCCTTCACACGCATCACCGGCTATACCCTGGACGAGGTCCGCGGCCTCAATGCCAGCTCGCTTTCGGCGCCGCGCCATGACAAGGCGTTCTTCGAGAATTACTGGCAGACCCTGCGTGCCACTGGCCGCTGGGAGGGGGAAATCTGGAATCGGCGCAAGCAGGGGGACGAGTATCCCGAATGGCTCCGTGTTCGCGTCGTTTCGGACGAGTCAGGACGTATTGCCCACCATGTCTGTCTGTTTACCGATATCTCCGTTCACAAGGCCCGTGAGCGTGATCTGCAGAGGATCGGTTTCGAGGACCCGATTACCGGCCTGCCCAACCGTCGGCGACTGCACGATCTGTTGGCCTCCCGCCTAAGGCATTTGCGGGCGGGAGAGAGCCTGGACATGGCGTTGATCGACATCGATGGCTTCAAGGAGATCAATGACGGCATCGGGGTTGAGCTCGGTGATCGGCTGCTTGCGGACTTCGGGCAGCGGTTGGCCGGGTACGCTGCTGGCGGAGTGGTCGGCAGGCTGGGGGGTGACGAGTTCATGGTGATTCGTACCACCACTCGCAGCGATCACGACAACTGGATCAAGGGGCTGCAGAGCCATCTGGGGCAACCCTTCGAGATCGACCGGCACAGCCTGCGACTGGGGGTGACCATCGGCAGCTGTCGTTCACCCGAGGACGGTCGCGAGTCCAGTGTGCTCTTTCAGCGCCTGGAATCGGCCCTTTACAGCGCCAAACGCAACGGTCGCAACCACAGTCAGCGTTTTCGGCCAGCACTCGATGTCCAGGATAGCCCGCAGCTTGGTCTGCTCAATGACCTTCGCAATGCGCTGGCCGTCGGCGGTCAGCTGGAGCTGTACTATCAGCCCCAGTATCGCCTGGAAGATGACCGCCTGGCCGGGCTGGAGGCCCTGCTGCGCTGGCGGCATCCCCGTGATGGCATGATCTCTCCTGGCGACTTCATTCCCTTGGCCGAGCGACACGGGCTGATGGCGACGCTCGGAGACTGGGTCATCGATCAGGCCCTGGCTCAGATGGCGCACTGGCAACGGATGAACATGCCGGAGGCCACTGTGTGGATCAATATCTCGGCCATGCAATTGTTTCAGGGCGACCTGGAAACGGCGCTGGCGTCTGGCCTCGCGCGTCATCGTGTGCCGGCCCGGCTGCTGGGGCTGGAGCTGACGGAGTCCGTGCTGCTCGATGAGCGTGCCGGCGATATCGCGCCGCGACTGGAAAAGCTGCGACGGCAGGGGCATGGCATCGCCATCGACGATTTTGGCACGGGTTATTCATCGCTGGGTTACCTCAAACACCTGCCGGTGGACAAGCTCAAGCTTGATCGTGCCTTCATTCACGCCTTGCCTGATGACCGGGCCGATGCGGCGATTGTTTGTGCCGTCCTGGCCATGGCCCGGGGGCTCGAGCTGGAGGTGATCGCAGAAGGGGTCGAGACCGAGGCACAGCGTGATTTTCTGCTTGCCCAAGGCTGCGCGCAGGTTCAGGGCTTTTTCTATGCCAGGCCTCAGCCAGCGGGATACCTGGAGGCTCAGTGGCGGGAGCAGACCTCAGCGGGCTTCTCTGCTCAGGGCAAGTGGGTTGCCGAGGCGCCGGCTTAGCGTCACGCAGATCAGCGCCCAGGCCAGTGCCTCGACGGGCAACAGCCAGGGGGCCAGTTCCACCCCGGCGAGGCGGGCGCCGGCATAGTAGGAGAGCGGGCCGCTGGTGGCGCCACCGAGCGCGGCCAGCCAGGGGTATTGCCATAGCCAGGCCAGCGAGTGGTGGACCAGGGTGGCGAAGAGGGGCCAGAGCAGCCACAGCCAGGGCGGCATGCCCCCGAGCAGGGGCGTCCCCTCGGCGAAGGCGAAGCCGCCGGCCAGCGTCAAGCCGCCGTCCACCACCAGCCCCAGCGCGGCGAAGCCCGCCAGCCAGCGCCACTCCCCGGGGCGGGCCAGCCAGGCCAGGTGCAGGGTGAGGATCAGCGCGACCGCCAGCAGGCCGACCCGCGAGCCGCCCAGCACGCAGGCGAACCACCCGGCCTGGAAGGCGGCCAGGTTGGCCAGCAGCTTCACGGGAACGTCGGGCAGGGCGGCCATCGCGGGTCACACCGCCCCGGTGAGCGGGGCCGGCCGGGCACCGGGCTTGGCCAGCAGCAGATGGCAGGTGCCGATGGTGCGCTCCAGGAAGCCGCCCTCGCAGTAGCAGAGGTAGTAGCGCCACATGCGGATGAAGCGCTCGTCGTAGCCCAGCCGGCGCACCGTCTCCAGGCTGGCCTCGAAGCGGTGGCGCCACTCGCGCAGGGTGCGGGCGTAGTGCAGGCCGATCTCGTCCAGGTCGATGACGTTGAGCGAGGTGTGGCGCGTCAGGCCGTCGAGGATGGCGCGGTGCGACGGCAGGAAGCCCCCCGGGAAGATGTAGCGCTTGATGAAGTCCATCTCGCGCTTGGCCGCCTCGTAGCGCTGGTCGCGGATGGTGATCGCCTGCAGCATGGCCTGGCCGTCATCGGTGAGCAGCCGGTCCAGGGTCGCCAGGTAGGTGCCCAGGTACTGGTGGCCCACCGCCTCGATCATCTCCACCGAGATCAGCCGGTCGTACTGGCCCTCGAGCTCACGGTAGTCCTGCTGGAGCAGGGTGATGCGCTCCCCCAGCCCCTCCTCCTCGATGCGCCGTGCCGTGTAGGCGTGCTGCTCCGCGGAGATGGTGGTGGTGGTTACCCGGCAGCCGCGGGTCTTCGCCGCATGGATGGCCAGCCCGCCCCAGCCGGTGCCGATCTCCAGCAGGTGGTGATGGGGCTGGACATCGAGCTTATCGAGCATCAGGTCGAGCTTGTGGGTCGAGGCCTCTTCCAGGCTCGCCTCGGGGTGCGGGAAGACCGCGCTGGAGTACATGCGGTGATCCTGGTCGAGGAAGGTGGCGAACAGCGCATTGCCGATGTCGTAGTGGGCGGCGATGTTGCGCTTCGACCCGCGCAGGCTGTTGCGCTGCAGGCCGTAGAGGGCCCCGAGCAGCCAGCGCCCGAGGCGCGCCGGGCCGTTCTCGATCTCGCCGTTGACCCGCTCCAGGTTGGCGGCGAACAGCCGCACCAGGGCCACCGGGTCGTCGGCATCCCAGTCCCCCTCCATGTAGGACTCGGCGGCCCCCACGGTGCCGCCCAGGGCCAGGCGCTTCCAGGCGCGGTGGTGGCACACCACCAGGGTGACCCGCAGCGGCCCTCCCTGGCCCAGCTGGTGGCGCTGGTGGCCATCGATCAGGGTGATGTTGCCGCCCTCCAGGCGGTCGAGCTGGGCCAGCACCCGGGGCTTGAGCCAGCGGGTGAGACGGTCGCCCTCGGGCGCCAGGGGGCGGGCAGTGGCGGAGCGAAGGGTGTTCACGACGAGCTCTCCTCACGGGAAGGGTGGTCCTGGCCGGGATGGTCATGGACGGGAATGCGCTTGAGCCAGAGCCGCAGCGCCTCGAAGTGGATGCCGGCGAGGGTCTTCAGGCTCATCCACGGCTGGCGGGCCAGGGTGGCCAGCAGCACGCCGCGTCTCGCCGGTCGGGCCTGCAGGGTCAGGGTGGCGTCGAAGTGGCGCTCGCCATCCTTCCAGTTCTCCATGTGCATCGACAGGGCGTCGCCCGGGGTGTCGAAGCGCCAGCGGTAGGTCATGTCCATGGGGTTGAAGGGCGAGACATGCATGACCTTGTCGAACTCGGCGACATGGCCATGGCGGCGAGGCGACACGGCACAGGCATAGCGGGTGCGCTCCTCCCAGGGCGTGTTGCTCACCTCGCCGAGCACCGCGCGCAGCTCGCCGCGGGCATCATAGGCGTAGTAGAGCGATACCGGGTTGAAGCCCAGCCCCAGGGTGCGCAGCTGGGTCAGCACGCAGATTCGCCCGTCCGGGGCGCTGCCCAGCTGGCGCTCCAGCTCCTCGCGCACCGCCTGCTTCAGGGGGCGGTCGTGGGGGGCCAGGTAGTCCTCGCGGCGAAAGCGCGCCAGGGCCGGGCGCCGGGCGCTGAAGCCGGGCACGCCGTCGAAAAGCTCCGGGAGCTCGTCGAGGTCGATCCAGGCCATCCAGAGCCCATACTCGAAGGCGTGGGGCCGCGGCAGAAAGCGGCGATGGCGCAGGGTCCCCCGGTAGATGCGCGAGCGCGGCGAGCGAATCATGCCACCTGCTCCTCGGCGGCCGGGGCCGCCATGGGCGACGGACCCTCGCGGCGGTCGTCCTCGTCGCAACCCAGGGCCCGGGCCACACGCAGCGCACTCCAGACCCCGTCCTCGTGGAAGCCGTTGCGCCAGTAGGCGCCGCAGTAGTGGGTGCGCTGCTCGGGGCCGGAGATCTCGCCGTGGCGGGCCTGGGCTGCCTGGCCGGCCAGGGTGAACTGGGGATGGGCATAGGTATAGCGGCCCAGCACCCTGGCGGGGTCGATGGCGGCGCTGTCGTTGAGGGTCACGCAGAAGGTATGCGGGGCGCTGATGCGCTGCAGGATGTTCATGTCGTAGGTCACCGAGACCCGGGCGTCGTCGCCGCGGCCATCCAGCCGGTAGTTCCAGCTCGCCCAGGCGCGCCGGCGGCGCGGCAGCAGCCGGGTGTCGGTGTGCAGCACCACCTCGTTGTCGGCGTAGGGCAGGGCGCCGAGGATCTCGCGCTCGGCGGCGCTCGGGTCGTCGAGCATCGCCAGCGCCTGGTCGGCGTGGCAGGCCAGCACCACCTGGTCGAAGGCCTGGACGCCGCCCGCGGTGCGCACCTCGACCCAGTCGGCATGGCGGCGGATGCCGCGCACCGGGGTGGCCAGGTGGATACGGCCGACGCAGGGCGCGGTCAGTGCCGGGATGTAGCTGCGCGAGCCGCCCACCAGGGTGTGCCACTGGGGCCGGTCGTTGACCGACAGCAGGCCGTGGTGGCGGAAGAAACGCACGAAGAACAGCAGCGGGAAGTCGCGCAGGTCACGGATGCTGGCCGACCAGATCGCCGCCCCCATGGGCAGCAGGTAGTGGTGCTGGAAGTCGTCGCCGAAGCCGTTGGCATCCAGCCAGGTGCCCAGGGTCATGGCGGAGTCGAGCCGGCCGTCTTCCAGCGCCCGGGTTGCCTCGCGGTTGAAGCGCAGAATGTCGCGGAGCAGGCGGTGGAAGCTGGGGCGCAGCAGGTTGCGGCGCTGGGCGAAGAGGCTCCCCAGGGTATGGCCGTTGTATTCGAAATCGCGAGCCGTCTCATGTACCGAGAAGCTCATCTCCGTGGGTTGGCTGGCCACCCCCAGCCGGGCCATCAGGCGCTGAAAGTGCGGATAGGTCCAGTCGTTGAAGACGATGAAGCCGGTATCGATGGCGTAGTGGCGACCCTCCAGCTCTACGTCGACGGTGGCGGTATGTCCACCGAGCCGCTCGTCGGCCTCGAAGAGCGTCACCTCATGGCGGCTCG
>NZ_JAVLBC010000067.1:0-14612 GCF_031581305.1 Halomonas sp. | reverse complement strand
GCCCGCCTTGCGCCCATCGCCGAAGAACTGCTGGCGGACATCGATCGCGAGACCATGGACGCCTTCGCGCTGGCCTCCCACCGACGGGCCGCCGCGGCCGATGCCGCGGGACGCTTCGACGGCGAGCGACTGGCGCTGGCCAACGCCGCCGGCGAGCGGGTTGCCAAGGACACCAATATCCGCGCCGACACCAGTGCCGAGCGGCTGGCTGGCCTCGATCCGGTGTTCCTGGAGGGCGGCCGCGTGACCGCCGGCAACAGCTCGCCGCTCACCTCCGGGGCCGCTGCCGCCCTGCTGATGTCCGAGCACGCCCTGGCGCGCCATGGCGCCACGCCCTTGGCCCGGGTGGTGGGCGTGGCCGATTGCGGGGTCGCCCCGGAGCGGATGGGGGCCGGGGCGGCGGCCGCCATTCGCCGCGTGCTGGTTCAGACCGGCCTCCACGTCGATGATATCGACATCTGGGAGATCAACGAGGCCTTTGCCGCGGTGCCGCTTCACGCCATGGGTAAGCTGGCGCTGGATCCCGAGCGGGTCAACGTCTGGGGCGGCGCCCTGGCGCTGGGTCATCCGCTGGGTGCCACCGGCATCCGGCTGGCCGGCACCCTGGCCCGCATCCTGCGAACCGAAGGCAAGCGCTACGGCTGTGCGGCGGCCTGCATCGGCGGCGGCCAGGGTATCGCCGTGATCCTCGAGCGTGTCTGACAGGCGCCACTGGTGCCTGCCAGTTTCGAATATTCTGGTAGACCAACAGGAGGTGACATTCCCTGCAAGCCGCGCAATGCGCTCCCTGACGCTCCGGCGTCAAGACCGAACGGAGAGGCCCTCGCGCCAGTTTCGGTCAGCACGACACCAACGACATACCACCATCACCAACAATAAGCAGGTACTGACATGACAATGCACAAGAAACCCTTTGTTCGCCCCCTCATCGGCACCCTGGCGCTGCTGGGCGCCGTCACCCTCGCCACCCTCCCGGCCCAGGCCCGAGATCTTCCCGAGATCCAGGAGGATGTCTTCCAGGTCGCCAATTCCGGCGCCTATCCGCCCTTCAGCTTCGTGGACACGGCCGGCAACCTCATCGGCTTCGACGTGGACATCGCCGAGGCCCTGGCCGAACGGATGGGCGTCGAGGTCAACATCCAGACCTCGCCCTGGAACGGCATCGTCGCCGCCCTGGCCGGCGGTCGCTTCGATGCCTGCATCTGCAGCATGAGCGCCACCGAAGAGCGACAGAAGGCCGTTGACTTCACCGACCCCTACTACAGATCCGGTCTCTCGATCTGGGTGCGGGAGGAAACCGACGACGTCGCCAGCATCGATGACTTCGAAGGCAAGCGAGTCGGTTCGACTCTCGGCGAGACGGGCAACCAGTGGGCCACCGAGAAGGCCGAAGGCCGGTGGCACAACCAGACCTTCCAGGGGCTGCCGGACATGCTCAATGCCCTCACCACCGGGCGCATCGATGTCATGGTGGCCGATGACATCCCCGTCTATGTCGCCCTCAACGAGAAGGACCTCCCCATCAAGCAGGTCGACGTGGGCGAGCTGCCGCGCTTCCCGGCCGCCATCGCCGTCCAGAAGGGCTCCCCGGAACTCCGCAAGGCGCTCAACACGGCGCTGGCCGAGATCCGGGAGGACGGCACCTACCAGGCGATCGTCAATACCTGGATCGGCGAAGGCATCGAGTTCAACTGATGGATCGGCACAGCAGGGCGCAAGCCCTGCTGGCTCCTGCCCGCTTTACATCACCACGCTCATCACAACGACAGGGTCAAGACGACCATGGACATCAACCTGATGATCGACATCACGCCGCTGCTGGTAAAGGCGGCCTGGGTCACCCTGGACATTTCGGCCCGCGCCCTGTTTGTCGGCTTCTTCATTGCCTCGGCGCTGGTAGCCCTCAGGACCGCACGCCTGCCGCCGCTGCGCTGGCTGGCTCGCGCCTATATCAGCGTGGTGCGTGGCACGCCCTATTTCGTGCAGCTGCTGCTGGTCTTCTATGGCGGACCGGCCATCGGGCTGCGCCTCGACCCCTTCACCTGCGGGGTGGTGGTGGGTGCGTTCAATATCGGGGCCTACATGAGCGAGGCCATGCGAGGCGCCATCGAATCGGTGGAGAGTGGCCAGAACGAGGCGTCGCGCTCCCTGGGCTTCGGCCGCCTCGCCACGCTGCAGTACATCATCCTGCCCCAGGCGGCCGGCCTGATGATCCGGTCGGTCGGGGTGCTGGCCATCATTCTGGTCAAGAACTCCTCGCTGGTCTCGATCATCTCGGTGGTAGAGCTCACCTACCAGGCCCAGCGGCTGATCGGTTCCACCTACAAGCCCCTGGAAGTCTTCACGCTCAGCGCGCTGATGTACATCGTCATCATCTATGCGGTCATGGGCATCGTGGAGTTCCTCTACCGCCGGGCCACGCGCTACACCTTCCTGTAACGCCTGCCGGGCCCCTTGCCGGCTCACAACTATCAGGATAGCCCCATGGAATTCGACTTCAGTCCCGTCATCGACTTTCTGCCCACGCTACTCCAGGGCGTCGGCGTCACCCTGCTGATCGGCCTGGCCGTCGCCGTCATGTCGATCCTCGGTGGCCAGATCGTGGCGGTGATCTCGCTGTATACCCGCAAGATCGTCAGCTGGCCGCTGCGCTTCTTCATCTGGCTGTTCATGACCACCCCGCTGCTGCTCCAGCTCTACTTCCTCTATTTCGGCCTCGGTGAGCTGATCCTGATACCGGCCATCGTGGTAGGGATTCTGGGCCTGGGCTTCCATTACATGGCCTACAACGCCGACATCTTCATTGCCACCATCCGGTCGGTCTCGAGCGGCCAGTACGAGGCATCACGGTCTCTGGGTTTCGGCCATCTGAGAACGCTCTTCTACATCATCCTGCCTCAGGCCTTCTATCGCGCCCTGCCGCAGCTGAGCAACAACATGATCATCATGGTGAAGGATATCTCGGTGTTGTCGGCCATCGGCATCGGGGAGATGGTCTATGTCTCTCAGTACGCCATCAGCGTGACCTTCCGCCCCTTCGAGTTCTACATCACCATCGCGGTCATCTACTACCTGATCAACCTGATGATGGAAGCCGGCCAGTCATGGATCGAACGCCGCGCCGCCTATCGCCGCTAACCTGCACCACTGACGAGGTTCTCGCATGACACAGACGACAGATACTCCGATGGTCGAGCTCAAGGGGGTCAAGAAGCGCTTCGGTGATCTGGAAGTGCTAAAGGGCATCGACCTCAGAGTCGACCGAGGCAAGATCATCTCCATCATCGGACCCTCGGGCTCGGGAAAGAGTACCCTGCTGCGCTCCATCAACAACCTGGAGGTGATCGACGAGGGACAGATCCTGCTGGATGGCGTGCAGGTGAATCGGCCCGACCTCAAGGGACTGGCCTTCGAGAGACACATCAACCATATCCGCCAGAACATGGGCATGGTATTCCAGCACTTCAATCTCTTCCCTCATATGTCGACGCTGGACAACGTGACGCTGGCACCCAGGAAGCTGAAGGGCATGGAGGCGAAAGACGCCCGGGGACTGGGCATGGAGCTGCTCGAACGGGTGGGCCTGGCGGACAAGGCCTCAGCCTATCCCAGTTCGCTCTCCGGGGGGCAAAAACAGCGGGTGGCCATCGCCCGGGCGCTGGCCATGCGACCCAAGGTCATGCTTTTCGACGAGGCCACCTCGGCACTCGACCCGGAACTGGTGGAGGAGGTGAACCAGGTGATGAAAGGACTGGCGGAGGAGCACATGACCATGCTGATCGTCACCCACGAAATGGCCTTCGCGCGAGACGTCTCCGACTGGACGATGTTCATGGATGGCGGCGTGGTGGTCGAGGCCAACACCCCCGACCACCTGTTCAGCCATCCCGACCAGGAGCGCACCCAGCACTTCCTGCGCAAGCACCTGGGCGCACAGGCCTGAGGAGATCCCTGTCCCGGCGGCAGGGGATCGTCGTCCATCCGCTCACGTCGTGCCCGTTCAGGGAGCGTGAGCAGATCCGCCTCCACGAGAGCGCCCCACCCTTTATCCTTGATGTCGAAGGCGGCCACGACGTTCTGTCGGCCCGACTCAGGCCCCCAGCACCTGTCGCTCCAGCTCCTGCCTCATGCCGTCGTCCAGCCCCAGCGCGCCGCCCAGCTTGCGGCCACGCTTCGAGCCGACCAGCAGGCCCAGGGCACCACCGCCGAGCAGGCTCTTCACGTCGACCCCGCTCCCCGGTGCCCCCCGGCCTCCGCCAAGCTGCGAGGAGAGGCTGTCGATCATCCCCTGGACATCCAGGCCGCCTCCCGACTGGCCACTGCCCTGCCGGCTCCCGCCGGCCTGATTCATGATCTGTTCGAGGATACGGCTCGCGTTCATGGTGGTTCGCTACCGATGACAGGCAGGAATGGCCCCATAGGGGTGCCGCTATACGTTCAGGGAAACGAGATTAGCACCCTGCGTCACGAGGCAGGAAGAAGCTGATCGAATCGCGTTGAAGCGCGATGAGCGACGGGTCTGACCGCCAACGCGACAGGGAAGGCATCGGTCAACACGC
Organism: Halomonas sp.; assembly: GCF_031581305.1. GTDB lineage: Bacteria > Pseudomonadota > Gammaproteobacteria > Pseudomonadales > Halomonadaceae > Halomonas. The sequence goes on along the minus strand of NZ_JAVLBC010000067.1, from coordinate 10,053 downwards.
CGTGAGCCAAGGGAGGGCAGGCGGGACGGATGATACCGAGTTGGAATAGACCCTGACGGGTTCGAATGACACAGGGGGGGGGGAGGTTGCCAGACATCTTCGGCCACCGGAGGGTGTTCTTGACGAACCCTGTGGTGAAAAGAGCCTTGGAAGCAATCATATGCCAGAAATGGAGGCGGCCCCGACAGCCACATCCCGGCACACACGTCCACCACTACCGTTGCTCCCTTCCGGGCCTGGCGGGGTTTGCGGTTTAGCGTTGCGGGAGGACCGACGGGGCCACCACAGCAGGATGCCAAAGGCATCGCTCGCTCGACATCGATTCGCGTCGGCATCGAGCGGGGCGCACTATATCAATGCCCAGCTCCGGCCACAAGGGCCGAAGCGTTCAGCGCGGCTGAGCAGTGCCACAATGATGAGGAACTCACTTTCCTCGTGTATGGTAAATGAACCATTGACGTCCAATGCTCATCACGGAGGCGCACCATGAAGAAGGATCCGAACAAGGGCTATATCGCCCTGCTGGGCTGGAGCCTGAATGCTATCGAGGCCGCCGAGAACTTCGACCGACGCTATGTCGTGGTCGCCCCTGACTGGGCTGAGGAATACTGCCAGAAGCACGACATCCCCTATGTGCCCTGGAACTTCGAGCGTCTCAACGACCGCTCGATGGAGATCGCCCACACCCTGCAGGAGATGGGTGTCGACGTGGCCATCCCGCTGTTCGAGGAGACCGTGGAGTGGGCCGGCGCCGTCAACTCAGTGCTGCTCGACCATCCGCGCCTCTATGGCCAGTCGCTGCTGCTGCGCGACAAGGCACTGATGAAGCGTCGTGCCCAGCTCGGCGGCATCCGCGTGGGCATCTTCGAGGAAGCCCACGACAAGGAAGACGTCGTGCGTTTCCTCAAGCGGGTCAACCAGACCCTGCTCAAGCTCGATGGCGACCCCAACGACCCCATCCACCTCAAGGCGTTCGACAAGGCCGGCTGCCTGGGGCACCGGGTGATCCGCACCCCTGACGAGGTCGATACCATCCCCGAAGAGGAGTTCCCGGTGCTGATGGAATCGCACCTGGACGGCTGGGAATTCGCCGTGGAGGCCTGGATCCACAAGGGCAAGATCGTCTTCCTCAATATCTCCGAATACGTGACCCTGGGTTACTCGGTGTTCGTGCCGGCCTCGCCGGAGCTCGAGAAGTACCGTCCCCAGATCACTGCGCAGATCGAGAAGCTGATCAAGGCCTTCGACATCGAATTCGGGCTGATTCACCCCGAATACTTCGTCACCAATGACGGCGAGATGTATTTCGGCGAGGTGGCCTACCGTCCGCCGGGCTTCAAGGTCTTCGAGCTGCTTGAACGCGTCTACGGCTTCAATGCCTACCAGGCCTCGATGCTGGTGTTCGACCCCAAGTCCACCGAGGAGGAAGTCAAGGCCTTCTTCCCGAAAGAGGTGGTGGATGCCGACGGCTATGCCGGCTGCTTCGGGGTCTATCCGCGCCGTCGCGTGGTCAGCAAGCTGGAGATTCCCGAGGAGGTCGAAGACGATCCCTACTTCGAGTCCCACGAGCTGACACCGCCCATGGAGGAAACCGTCACCAAACGTACCGCCTTCGGTACTCACTGGGGCCTGGTCTACTTCAAGGGCGACGAAGCAGCACGCATGAAGGAACTGCTCAAGAACATGGAAGAGCTTGATTTCTATGTCTGATACAGGCGTCATGGAAAGTGTGACAGCCTGACGACAAGGAGTCGGCGTGACCACGCCCCGAACTATGCAAGACGCCAGTACGCCGCCCCCGGCCAGCGACAAACTCGCCGGCCTGCTCAAGAAACTCGACGAGGCCATCGCCCTGCTGGCCGAGTCACGCGAGTTTGCCAAGCCGGGCAAGCTGCCCAGGGTCCTCGACACCGCCCGACGGGTCATGCTGCAGGAAGGCGGCTGCGAGGCCATCGAGCACCGGACCCGGTTTCTCGAGGAGGCGGGGGTCTTCCTCGGTTCCGACTGGGAGACCCCCCACTTCCTGGTGCCATCTCTCACCACCCATGCGCTGAAGAGTGCTGATCCCAACGTCGTGGTGATCGAGGCAATCAGCGAGCTACGCATACTCGCGGTAGCCAAGGGGGAGTACCTCCACCCCCTGCTTTCCGATGAGCAGGCTCACCATTATCTGACCCAGGTGATGGCGCTCAATCTCTGGCTGCTGTTCGGCGCGCCCACCGAGGCCGAGCGGGAGACCCAGGGGCGTCTGGCACAGATTCCCCGCCACCTGTTCCACCACCTGGCCGAGCGCATCGGCTATGAGCACGTGATCGACCGGCTGATCGCCGAGATCTGGCGGATCCTGCAGCAGCGGCCGATCCAGGTGGACACCATCAAGCAGATGATCACCCAGATCGCCATCTGCCAGGCCAATCCGGAGATCGACCTGGGATCCAGCGGTCAGGGCGCCGACCGCCTGGTCAGTTCGCTGTTCGGTCCCACGCATGCCTGTCGCGAGGACCCCGGCATCGAGACCTACCGCGAGCGCCTGTCGAGCATGGACAGCGGTGCCCTGCAGTACGAGGCCACCGGGTTCGCCAGGGCCATGCACGACACCAGCCTGGTGTCGCCCTACCACGCCGTATTGCTGCGCTACCTGCTCGACCACAGCGACCACCTCCTCGCCGAGTCCCTGGGGCTGTCGTCCACCGGGAGGGACTGCCTGCTCTGCTATCGCGAGTTGGTTCACGCGCTGATACGCGGCGCGGTCTACCCGACCACGCCCCAGGCGGTCTACGGGCTGGCTCTGATGCTCGAGCGCGGCATTCTCTACCAGCCACCGGTGGCCCCGGCCATGTGGCGCCAGCTGGGGCTGAGGCTGTCGGACTGGTCCGAGGCGAGGCTCAACCTGGCCTTCGGTGACAGCGCTTCGCCGCGTGCCCGCCTGCTGGAAGGGGTGCTGTGCATGCTCGGCCTGCCACTGGGCGTCGGGCAGGGCAACAACCCCACCTGCCAGTCCGCTCGCGCACTGTCCATGTGGGCCTACAATGACCCGGACTACCTGCTGCAGATGGTCACCTGGGCGGCACGCGACGACGAGATCATCATGCACTTCGAGGGCATGCCTCTCTCTTCCATGGCCAGCCTCTCGGGAGTGGCCAAGGAGCTGCCGCTGGACCTGGACCCGGTCTCACTGTTGGTCGTGCCGCACCTGGACCGCATCTATGCCGAGATGGGGAGGCGTTGCCTGGGGCGCGAGGGTGACCCGCACCGTTGGGTCAACCCGGAGTTCCACGGCTGGTGGTCGGGCCGTGGCTTTCGCATCAATGTCGACGTGGCCACCGGCCAGCTGCATGAACTGGACGACTTTCTGCGCCACTTCTATGCCAGCTATCACCCCTACTACAACGGCAACCAGCCGCTGATTCACCCCCAGCCGGCCGGTATTGCCGTGACCGACAGCGCGGCCCGGTTCATCGGCTGGCACGCCATCACGCTGCTGCGCGTCACGCTCGACCCCAGCGATACCATGCGGGTCTACTTCTACAACCCCAACAACGACAGCGGTCAGGACTGGGGCGACGGCATCGAGGTCAGCACCGCCGGCAACGGCGAGCGCTTCGGCGAGTCTTCGCTGCCCTTCGAGCAGTTCGCCTCGCGCCTCTACATCTTCCACTATGATCCGCTGGAGCGGGGCGAGCTGGCCAGGATCAGCCAGGAGGAGCTCGACCGGGTGACCGGCTACATCCACCGCAGCTGGGGTGCCGACCGGATTCCCCCGACCGAGCTGCAGGCTGACAAGGGGCCGTAAGGCCCCTCTGTTACCCCATGCAGCGCCTCGACCAATTGCTCGTCATCCAGGGCCTGGCCCGTTCCCGTACCCGCGCTCAGCGGCTGGTCCGCCATGGCCGGGTACAGCTGGCAGACGGCACGCCACTGAAGAAACCCGGCGAGAAGCTGCCCGACGAAACCCGGCTGATCGTCGAGGAAGATCCCGAGGAGCGCTATGTCTCCCGGGCAGGGCTCAAGCTGGAAGCGCTGGTCGAGGCGCTGAACCTGGACCTCAGAGGCAAGCTGGTGCTTGACGTGGGCCAGTCTACCGGCGGCTTCACCGACTGCGCCCTGCGCTTTGGTGCCCGCCACGTGATCGGCGTGGAGGTCGGGCATGACCAGCTCGATCCCACGCTGCGCAACGATCCCCATGTGACTTGCCTGGAAGGGCTCAACGCGCGCGCCATGGCCACCGAACCGCGGTTGCGGGCGGCCTTCGATGCCCTGGCGGCGCCGGGCCCTGACCTGGTCGTGATGGATGTCTCCTTCATCTCCCAGACGCTGATCCTGCCCGAGCTCGCCGACCTGTTGCCGGCAGGTGGCGAGCTGCTGAGCCTGGTCAAGCCGCAGTTCGAGCTGGGACCGGGCGGCGTCAACCCCCGCGGCCTGGTAACCGACCCCAGCCGCTACGCCGAGGTGGAGGGGCGAATGCGCGACGGCTGCGCCGGGCTCGGCTTCGAGGTGCTGCACTGGCAACCGAGCCCCCTGCTCGGCGGTGACGGCAACCGAGAGTTCCTGCTCCACGCCGTAAGGCGCTGACGACAACGCCTCACTTCGAATGTTCGGCCTGCCGCTTAACGCCCGGCATCGTCCCCACCGTCGAAATCGCCCGGATCGCCCTTGGCCCCGGGTGGCGGGAACGCCGGATCATTGACCCGGGCGGGCGCAGTCCGCTGTACCTGCCTGGCCGCCCCGTCGGGCCGATGCAACCAGATATCAAGCTGATTGAAGGCGATCTCGATGTCGTACTCGGCAAACAGCTCACCCACCCGGCAGTTGATCTCGTCGGTGGCAAAGAGCCGGTCGCCGAGGCTGTTGACGAAGATGCGCAGCTCGAAGTCCAGGGTGCTCTCGCCGTAGCTCATGAAGAATACCTGGGGCTCGGGGTCCGTCAGCACCCGTGGATTCTCGTCGGCGGCCTCTCTCAGCAGGCGATGCACCAGGCGATGATCCGAGCCGTAGGCGATCCCATAGCTGAGCACGACCCGCGTGACCGTGTCGGAGAGCGACCAGTTGATCAACTGATCGGTGATGAAGGTCTTGTTGGGGATGATGATCTCCTTGCGGTCGAAATCGGTCACTGTGGTGGCACGAATACGAATCTTGCTTACCGTCCCCGTGAGGTTGCCCAGGGTGATGGTGTCGCCGATGCGAACCGGCCGCTCGAAGAGGATGATCAGCCCCGAGACGAAGTTGGCGAAGATCTCCTGCAGGCCGAACCCCAGCCCCACACCCAGCGCCGCGACCAGCCACTGCAGCTTGCTCCAGGAAACCCCCAGGGTACCCAGTGCTGTCACCACCCCCCCGCCGACGATGGCGTAGGCAAGCAGCGAGCTGATGGCATAGGCGCTGCCCTGCTTGAGCTCCAGGCGGGAAAGCACGCTCACCTCGAGCAGGCCCGGCAAGTTGCGCGCCATCATCAGGGTCAGCACCACCACCAGCAGTGCCGTGATGATATCGGCCACGGAGACCATGCTCGCCACCGCCTCGGCTGCCTCGCCCTCCCCCGGGTCGATCAGGGTGACCTGTTCCAGGTAGCTGAAGACCGAGAGCAGATCGGACCACACCAGGTAGAGCACCAGGATGAAGCCGATCAACAGGATCAGCTTGGAGAGCCGCAACGACTGCTGGTTGACCTGCTCCATGTCCAGGGGAGGCTCTTCGACCACCTCCAGGCTGCCCTCGGCGCCCTCCTGAGCCTGGACACGCCGCGCCAGGGCCCGGCGATAGGCCAGGCGACGGGCCGCCACGGCCAGGCCACGGATCACCGTGGCTTCCACCAGGATCCACAACCCCAGCAGGTAAAGGGTGATCACGAAACGCCCCAGCAGGCTGAGCGCCGTGTACTCGAAGCCGTAGACGATCAGCCCGGCCAGCACCAGCGGCACCAGCGCGATGGCCAGGCCGAGCACCAGGCGGAACAGTTTGACCCCGAAGAAGGGCACGTGGGCCAGGATCAGCTTGGTCAGCACCAGGCTCATGGCCAGCAGGCCGCTCAGCAACAGGCCCAGGGCCAGCGGTCGCTGGTTCAGGTCGACCCCAGCATCGCGGGCCAGGGGGCCGATCAGCAGCACCGGCACCAGGGCCACTCCCAGCCACAGCAGCCACCCGCGCAGGGTCGCCGCATAGTCGGGAGGCCAGTAGAAGTGGCGAGTGGCCACCCCTCCCAGAAACAACAGATTGCGCGCCCAGGCGATCACGGCCCAGGCCAGCGCCAAGTGGAGCAGCGCGTGTCCGGTCCCCCGAGCCACTCCCTCGCTGCCCGTCAGCAACGCCAGGCCACCGGCCAGCACGCACAGCGGGCCGACCAGGGCCAGCAGCGCATTAAGGGCCACCGCCTGAGGGGTATGCCCCTGGGAATCATGCTTCAGATGGCCGACCTCCTGATGCAGACGGGCGAGGCGGGCGCGGATCCGCCGCCGAGCGACGACCAGCCCCAGCGCTACCAGCAGCACCGGCAGGCCAAGCAGGGCCCGGGCATCCGGTAGCTGCCAATTCACCGGCAGTGCCGCGCGCCACTCTCCCTCGCGCCACTCCCTGGCAAGGTTCTCCGGAAGATTGCCCAGCCAGGTCACCCCCAGGGGGCGGGTATTGGGAATCCAGAAAAGCTGCTCGTCGATGGTGGCACGCAGCTCCTGGCTGGTGGCCAGCAGCTGCTGCTGGTTGAGCTGGAGGTCGATGGCTGCGCTGAGCATCTCGCCATAGGCCCGTTCCAACTGGTCGACCAGCTCGCGACGAGCCTGGTAGAGCGCGAGCAGTGAATCGACCAGGGCCGGCGAGGCCTCGGCGTCGGCCTCCTGAATCCGCTGGCGCGCCAGTTGCTCGCCCTCGCGCAGCTGGTCACGCTGCCGGCCGAGCTCGAACTGCTTGAGTCGAAGATCGGCGATCTCGTCCTGCAAGCCGCGCCGCTCCTCCACCCGGGGCAGCGTCTGGCGTTGCTCGCGCAGGATCCGTGCCAGCAGTATGCTGCCGCGGATGGCATCGATCTGCTCGTTGAGGCTACGCTGCAGCTGGCGCACCCGGTCGAACTGGCGGCGCACCTCGAGGCCTTCCCGGACCAGGCGGTTGGCCCGGTCGGTGGCACGCAGCAGCTCCAGGCTCATGGTGCGGTTGATCTCCCGTGCCTGGCGCACCACCGGGTGTCCGATGATGCCCTCGTCCTCGTCGCTGACCGCTTCGGTGATGGCCTGCTCGGACTCCTTGCGACGGCGCCGGTCGATGATGCCCTGGAGCATGGCCAGCCGGGCCTCCTGGCTGGCCACCTGCCGCTCGAGCAGGTCGCGGTACTGTTGGTCCAGCCCCCGCAGGCGGGTGTTGGTGGCCAGTTCACGCTGGTGAAGCTGCAGGGTCTGCTGGGCCAGCTCATGTTCGATGCGCAGCTGCCAGCGCCGCGGGTCATCCGCGGCCACCTGGCCACCGTCCAGTTCCTCCAGCCGGCGTCGACTCTCGTCAGCCTGCTGCATCGCCTCACCGATGGCCTGCTGGGCCCGCTCCGGCAGGGTCCGGGCACTCAGTAACCTGGACGAGACCTCGGCAAGACGGTCCTGGAAGCTCGCCAGGGCCTCTTCAGCTTCCTGGCGGCGCTTTTCCAGCGCCTCGAGGGAGAGGGCCTCCAGTTCGTCGAAGGTCTCCTCCTGGTCCGTCTGCTCCAGCTCGCGCAGCTCCCGCTGCAGCCGCTTGAGCTCCTCGGGTGCTTCCTGGACACGCGTCTCGAGATGGGATAGCTGCTCCTGGACCGCCTCAAGGCGCTGAAGTGCCTCGAGGGCCGCATTCAGTGCCTCGATGTCACGCTTCGCGCCTTCGCTTGCCATCTCGCCCTCGGCCGGCTGGCGTTCTTTCAGCCGGGTCTCGATCTCTTCACGCGAGGGCAATTCGCGGGGTGACACCTCCCGGGAAGCGAGGTCCTGGGCCAGCGTCGGCGTAGCGATCGCCAGCCACCCCAACCAGCACACAAGCGTGAACATCAGAGCGCGTCGGAAGGCAACACCGCGGCGACAGTGGGTATCAAGGACAGTCAAGAAGCAGTCTCGGTTATAATGGATCCGTGCATGATTCTCGACCCGCCGGGCCGGCATATCAATGCTGCCTGTCGCCCCAGCGACACAGTTGACTTGCTGCACTGGCGTGATAGAACGGCCTTTTGCCCCTTTACCAGGTACCTAACCATGATGTCTGCCCGATTTCCCCTGCTCGCCGCCGCACTGACGCTGGCAGGCCTGAACGCTACCGTCATGGCCGCCCAACCGCTGAGCGAAGCCGAGCGCGAGGTCATCAAGGCCCGCATTGCCGCCCTGCAGGAGGAGATGGGGGAGTTGCGTCAGCAACTGACCGACACCGAAGAGCGGCCCACCCAGGCCACTGCCCTCGTCGAACAGGCCGCCGACCAGGAGATCGAGGAGGCGGTGGACGAGCGAGACCAGCTCGAACGCGAGTCCGCCCAGAACCCTTTTGCCATCACCACCCACCGACGCAACTACTGGTTCCCGATAAGCTACAACGCCAGTCCGAACGACGAAACCTTTCGCGACATCAGCGATCGCAGCGCGCCTGACCGGGCGGAGATGAAGTTCCAGTTCAGCGCCAAGTTCAACCTGGTGGATGACCTGTTCGGCGACTATGGCGGTGACCTGCACTTCGCCTACACCCAGCGCAGCTGGTGGCAGGCCTTCAATACGGATGCCTCCTCACCCTTTCGCGAGACCAACTACGAGCCAGAAGTCTTCATCGACTTCGAGAACCGCTGGTCACGGCTGGGCTGGACCAACATCAACAATCGCCTGGCATTCAACCACCAGTCCAACGGCCGCTCCGACCCGCTGTCACGCAGCTGGAACCGGCTGATCCTCGAGTCGACCTTCGTCAACGACGACTGGGCCCTGACCCTGGCGCCCCACTGGCGCATCCCGGAGCCCGAGGAGGAAGACGACAATCCCGACATCTACAAGTACCTAGGCTATGGTGACATCACCCTGGCAGTTCGGCTCAATGGCGACAACGAACTCAGCCTGATGCTGCGGGGCAACCCTGACGACGGCAACATGGGCACCGAAGTGGACTACTCCTGGCCCCTGTTCAACAGCGTCCGCGGCCATGTGCAGTACTATTACGGTTACGGCGAGAGTCTCATCGACTATGACCAGCGCAACCACCGCCTGAGTCTGGGATTCAGCCTCAACCCGCTCTTTTCCGCCAGTACCCTTCAACACTCACCCTGATCCGCCTCAAGGTTGGATGCATTGTCGCCCCGCCGACTGCTATGCTGAGTCTGTCATTCACCGTCAGAGGAAGACCCGATGGCCACTCATACCCCCCGTACCAGCGAATCCACCCAGCAGCTCAAGGAAGACCTGCACCACCTGACCCAGACCGTCGAGGAGCTGGTCAACGCCACCGCCGATGACTCGCGCAGCAACATCAAGGAGCTGCGCGACCGCGCCGAGAAGCGCCTGAAGGATACCCGCGAGCGCCTCGAAGCCCGCGGGGAGCGCGTCTACGGCGAAGCCCGCGATAGCGTCACCCAGCAGGCCGACGCCTGCGACCGCTATGTCCACGACAACCCCTGGACCAGCATCGGCATCAGCGCCGCCGTCGGAGTGGTTGTCGGCATGCTCATCGGGCGGCGCTGATGTCGGCGAGCCAGGGACCGGCTCAACGCTTGTTCGGGGCGGGCAAGCGGCTGCTCGGCAGCCTGCTCGCCATCGGCGAGACGCGCCTGCGCCTCGCCGTGCTCGAGCTCGAGGAGGAACGCGCCCGACTGGTGGGCCTGCTGATGCTGGCCGGATTGAGCCTCATCCTGCTGCTGCTGGGCATCGGCGTCCTCACCACGCTGGTGATCGTCGCCTTCTGGGAAACCCACCGTCTGGCCGCCATCGGGGTCAGCGCCCTGGTGTTGCTGGGCAGCGGGAGCTTGCTCGCCCTGAGAGTGATGCAGCTGGCACGTCGCCGCACCCTGTTTGCCGGTACGCTGCGCCACCTGGCCAACGACCGCGAGCTGGTGGAGACGTCACGTGAATCGCGCTG
>NZ_JAVLBC010000066.1:0-14688 GCF_031581305.1 Halomonas sp. | reverse complement strand
GTTGCGGTTGAGAAACACGGAGTGCCAGTTGGCGCCGGGGTTGGCGCTGCCCACCTGGCTGATGGCGTCGACCAGGGTCAGTGGCACGCTGGTGATGGGCAGGGTCTTGGGCTCGCTGACCTCGCCGCTGAGGTAGACCTTCTTGGCGTTGAAGTCGGCCACGCTGACTTCCACCTGGGGCTCGGTAATATAGGTGGCCAGCCGGCGGGTCAGTTCGCTGCGGATCTGGTCCAGGGTCTTGCCCTGGGCGTGGACCCGACCGATGTAGGGGTAGAAGAAGGTCCCGTTGGCCTGCACGAGGTTACCCACCTCGGCGGCACTGCGATCGGTCCCGCCGGGGTTGGTGAGCTCGGGATGGTCGTAGACGATGATGCTGAGCACATCGCCGGGGCCGACGCGATATTCGTAGCTCTCCAGCTTCGCCTGCAGGTCGGCGCTGATCGGCTGGCCGCCCTGGGGCGACTGCCAGCTGGCCAGCAGGCCGGGCGTGACCGGCTCGATATCCACCAGTTCATCGATGGGGGCCGTCTCGGTCTGGTAGTCCATATGGCTGCCCGGCGCGAGCGAGCAACCGCCCAATAGCCCGAGGGAGGCAACCCCCAGGGCCGCGAGGAACCGTTTAGATTGGCACATGATGCAGTCTCTCATCAGGAGGTTCGTCTGGACACGCTACCGCCCCGAGATGTCATAGGCGAGTCCTCGAGGCCTTTCTTCTCAACGATGGGTTGTCGTGATGGGGTGATGCCGTGCAATTGAGTGGCAAAAGTGTACCGGCAATCCCCGGGGATGCCTAGCCGCCCAGAGCGCCAGAGCGGTTGCGTGTAGGCGATCGCTTACACGGTGTACGCCATAGCCCCTTCCGCAACAGTTACTTTGTTATCAATGCGTTACATTATCAACGAGGTTGACTTAGCTTGCCCGCTCCCTGCATTTTCCGGGCAGGTGTCGGCACTACAGGGTCGCTCCTCGATAAGCAATAAGCTACCATGCAGATGACGTAAATGATGTCAGATCATTTCTCGCAAAATCAGGAGTTGAAGATGCGCGCACTCAAGACGACCACGGCGCTGATCGCCATCGCCGGCCTGCTGACCACGCCGCTGGCCATGGCCCAGGGCGACGCCCCCGAGAACCAGAACCAGAACATGAGCCCGGGCAATGGTGGCAATGTGACCGCGCAGAGCCAGCCCCAGGGCTTCGCGGCCGGCCTGCAGCAGGCCACGGGCCTCTCTGCTGCCACGCTGGGGGTCATCGGCGGCGTGGCGGTCATCGGCGTGGCGGTTGCCGTGTCCGACGGCAGCTCCACCTCCGGCACCAACTGAGCGGTTCGCCATGCCCCCGCACGGCAGCGCGATCGCTCCCCTTCGCCTGGGCATGCTCGCCGCCGGTACCGCCCTGCTCTTGAGCGGCTGTGCCGGCGGCGGCGTATCGCCGCTGGGCGATTCCTTGCGGGCGGCAATGCCGGGGCTCTCCGGCGAGGCGCCGGCCGCCCAGCGCGCCGCATCCCTGCCCTATGCCAGCCTGGTGCTCAGCACCGAGGATCGCAGCGGGCTGGTGGTGCTGGGGGCCGAAGCCGGCGGCACCACCCTGTGGCCCACCGGCAACGATGGGTCCCTGGCGCTCTATCAGGAGGGGCTGGCCGCCACGGCCGGCCTGGGCCAGGACCTGCTGAGCCTGCGCTACCAGCCGCTGGAGGCCGAGCCTGGCAGCGACTCGGCCTCGCTGGTGCCCTGGCGGCAGGCCACCCCGCTGCGCTACCGGGTGGAGAGCCACTGGCAGCTGCCCGGTGGTGACATGGTGACGGCACGGGGCCGGGCCGAGCTGACCTGCGGCAGCGCCACGCAGCGCCTGCTGCCGATGGGCGAGCGAGCACTGGAGGCCTGCCGGGAAGTGGTGCAGTGGGGCAACGGGACGCAGAGCGTCTCCCACTACTACCGCTCCCCCGACGACCGACGCCTGTGGGCCGCCAAGGTGATGCCCTGGCCGAGCGGCCCGGCCCTGGAATGGGAGGTGGCACGCGCATGGTGGTGACGATACGGCGCCTGGCCATGGTAACACTTGCGCTGCTGCCGGGGGCGGCCCTGGCCCAGGCAACGGGCTCGCTCAGTGACGCCTGGCTGACGACCCTGCGCCAGCACCAGGGGCCGGCGAGCTGGAGCCATGCCGTGGTGCTGCGAGAGGCCACCCGGGACGCCCTGCCCGCCCGCCAGGCGCGCCTGCAGGCCGAGCTGGACACCCTGGTGGCCAGCGCCCGGCTGTCGGGTGCCGGTGGGCTGGGACACGGGCTCGCCGCATGGCGCGCCCGCGTGGCCAATGCCGATAGCGAACGATCTCGCACCCCGGGCCGCCACGACCTGCCCTGGATTGCGGCCAACCTGCGCCGCGACCTGGCCATGCGCGACGTGGCCCGCTGGGGCCTGTGCGAGCCGCCGAGCTGGGTGGAGCTATGGCACTATCGCGGCATTACCCGCCTGGCCTGGCAGCCGGGCCTGACGCTGCCGGGGGCCCTGGCGGCCCTGCCGAATGCGGCCCGCCAGGGCGTTTCACGCGCCGCGGTGGTGACCCCGGTGGGCGACGTTGAGCCCCGCGGCGCCGCCCGCTGGAACCGCGACGCGACCCCGCTGGCGGCCGGCAGCCGCGTGGTGCTCGGCCTTCCCGAGAACCAGGGCCTGAGGGCCGCGATGCCCTTCCCCGGCACCGTGGAGGAAGCCGGCTGGGTCAATGAGCGGTTGCCGGCTTTCCTGGCCACACGGCTGCCGGGGGATGAGTGCGCGCTCAGCGAGAAGTGAAGGGTCAAGGGGTCAAGGGGTCAAGGGGTCAAGGGGTCAAGGGGTCAAGGAAACCATGACAAGCAACAACGCCAAAAGGGATCAAGGGATGAGTGACAAGCGGCACGTGACAAGGGATCAAGGGATCAAGGGGTCAAGGGGTGCCTTGTTCCTTCTGCCTTGTTCCTTGTTCCTGGCATCCATGCCCGCCCTCGCCGATGGCCTGGCCGGCGAGCTGGGCACGGGGCAGAGCGATTTCGGCGGCGTGGGGCTGATGCAGACGCCCACGGCGCGCATGGCGCCGGAGGGCACCATGAGCGTGAGCGGGAACCGCACCTCGCCCTATCGCCGCTATAACGTCTTCTTCCAGCCGCTTTCGTGGTTCGAGGGCGGCTTCCGCTATGCGGAGGTGGAAGACAAGGGCGACGCATTATTTGATCGATACCTCGACAAGGGCTTCGACATGAAGGTTCGCCTGCTCGAGGAGACCCGCCTCTGGCCGCAGGTGGCGCTGGGGTTCCGCGACGTCGGCGGTACCACCCTGTTCGGCGCCGAGTACCTGGCGGCGACCAAGCGCTGGGGCGACCTGGATGTCACGCTGGGGCTGGGCTGGGGCTACCTGGGCAATGCCGCGGATATCGACGCCCCGCTGGGCTGGATCGATGAGCGCTTCGACGACCGCCCCGATCAGACCGGCGGTAGCCAGGGCGGCGAGTTCGCCCTGGATTCCCTGTTCCGGGGGCCGGTGGCGCTGTTCGGCGGGGTGGAGTACCAGACCCCCTGGGACCCGCTGGTGCTGCAGCTGGAGGTCGAGGGCAACGACTACGACAATGAACCCCTGGGCAGCGATGAGGAACAGGATAGCCGCGTGAACCTGGGCGCGCGCCTGGCGGTGACCGACAACTTCGAGCTGCGCACCGGCTGGCAGCGCGGCAACACGGCCATGGCCGGCCTCACGTACAACATCGACCTGGCCGGGTTGAGCCAGGTGAAGCGCGACCCCGCCCCGGCCGACATCAATGCCGCGCCGCGCGAGAGCTGGACGGCGGCGGCCAGGGAGATGGAAGACAATGCGGGCATGCGCGTGACCCGCATCCGCCAGGAGGGCGAGGCGCTGCAGGTGCAGGCCGAACCCGTCCAGTACCGCCACCTGCAGACCAGCGAGGGCCGCGCGGGCCGTATCCTGCACGCCCAGGCCGATGACCAGGTGGAGCAGTTCCAGTTCCGCTGGGAGAACCGCGGCATGGGGCTGCGCGAGGACGTGCATCCCCGCGAGGCCTTCGTGGCCGCCGCCACCCGGGAGGCCGACGAATCCCAGCATCTGCATAGCCTCTACGCCCACGCCCGGCTGGACGCAACCGAATCGGCCACGGGCGAGGTGCTCTACGAGGACACGCCGCGCGGCTTCAGCTGGCAGCTGGGCCCGCGCCTGGACCAGAACTTCGGCGGGCCGGACGGCTATCTGTATCGCCTGATGGCGGTGCTCAGCGCCGAGTATCGTACCGATGCCAACGGCTGGTTCAGCGGCGAGCTGGCCTGGACGGCGCTGGACAACCTGGACAACTACGAATACATCGCCGACTCCGACCTGCCGCGCGTGCGCACCTTCATCGGCGATTACCTCTCCGAATCCAGCCTGGGCGTGGAAAACCTGCAGTACACCCGCACCGCCAAGCTGGGCGACGACTGGTATGCCATGGGCTATGGCGGCCTGCTGGAGATGATGTTTGCCGGCGCCGGCGGCGAGCTGCTCTACCGCCCCTTCAACAGCCCGCTGGCACTGGGCGTGGACGCCAACTGGGTGCGCCAGCGCGACTTCGACCAGGGCTTCGGGCTGCGCGACTACGACACCTGGACGGGCCATGCCACGGCCTATGTGGATACCGGTCTCGAGGATATCCTGGCCCAGGTCAGCGTGGGCCGCTATCTGGCCGGCGACGTGGGCACCACCCTGGACCTCTCGCGGGAGTTCGACTCCGGGGTGCGCGTGGGTGCCTGGGGCACCTGGACCGATGCCGACGAGGCCTTCGGCGAGGGCGGCTTCGACAAGGGCCTCTACCTGTCGATCCCCTTCGATGCCTTGTTCACCCGCTCCAGCCGCGACCGGGCCCGGATCGACTGGCGCCCCCTGACCCGTGACGGCGGCGCACGCCTCGATCGTCGCCACAACCTCTACGACCTGACCGAAGAGCGTGATCTCGGCCGCTATTGGGAAGAATACGACCGCACCTGGCAGTAGCACTTAGGCCTAGGACGGGGTGGCCTAGGACGGGGTCTGAGATGGGGTCAGACCCCGGCCATGCCGAAGATTGTTGGTGGGTGCCCGATAGCTCAGCGTAGCCCTTGGGGTCTGACCCCCATGTTGTTGATTGTTCAGTAATATCAGAGAGTTGGCGCAACAAGAGGCAACGGGGTCAGACCCCAAGGGCGCGGCACCTGCTCATATCAGAACGGGGCCACATCATCAGAACGGGGTCAGACCCTTAAGCGGCCTTTGGCATTCCATGCCAAAGGCCGCTTAAGGGTCTGACCCCAGAGTGGACCCCCGAGTGGAACGTTACCGCCGGGTGGCGTCATACCCCAGATCGACACCGCGGCTCTCGTCGCTGCGGCGGCGCGCGCTGGCCTGCTTGCGGTTTTCCTCCTCGCAGACCTCGTCCTTGCCACCACAGATCTCGCACCCCTCCTTCATGCCGAGCTGGTTGAGGCCGCCGCAGGAGCCAGCGATGGGCTTGCGCCCCATGATCACGCCGACGGCCATGGCGGCCATGATCAACAGCATGAACGCGAATACCACCAGGTAGATTGTCATTGCGTCGCTCCTCGGTAACGGAAAAGGGTCAACCGTCCTGCCCGTATGACAACACGGGATCGCTCAAGGTCCACCGTGCCCACCGTGCAGGAAGATCTGGTGCCTGAGATGCCGACAGGCCACTCTCCGCATGTCGGTCGGCATGTCGGGCAGCAGAACCAAAGGGGCCGGCCTTGCGGCCGGCCCGGGGTTCGCCTTGCGGCGATCGAGATCAGCCGCCGAAGTCGTCCAGCAGGATGTTCTCGGGTTCCACGCCCATGTCGGTCAACAGCTTGATCGCAGAGGCGTTCATCATGGGCGGTCCGCACATGTAGTACTCGCAGTCCTCGGGGGCCGGATGGTCCTTGAGGTACATGTCATAGAGGACATTGTGAATGAAGCCGGTCGGCCCATCCCAGTTGTCCTCGGGTTGCGGGTCGGAGAGCGCCAGGTGCCACTCGAAGTTGGGGAACTCCTCGGCCAGCTTGTCGTACTCCTCGTTGTAGAAGGTCTCGCGCCAGGAGCGCGCCCCGTACCAGAAGGTGATCTTGCGGTCGGTCTTGAGCCGCTTGAGCTGGTCGAAGATGTGGCTGCGCATCGGCGCCATGCCGGCCCCGCCGCCGATGAACACCATCTCGGCGTCGGTGTCCCTGGCGAAGAACTCGCCGAAGGGCCCCATCACGGTGACCTTGTCACCCGGCTTGAGGCTGAAGACGTAGGTGGACATCAGCCCCGGCGGGTAGTCGGTGTTGGGCGGCGGTGTGGCGATACGGATGTTGAACTTGAGGATGCCCTTCTCTTCCGGATAGTTCGCCATGGAGTAGGCGCGGATGACTTCCTCGTTGCTCTTGTGGGAGATATTGAAGAGGCCGAACTTCTCCCAGTCGCCCCGGTACTCCTCCTCGATGTCGAAATCCTTGAAGGAGACGTCATAGGGCGGTGCCACCAGCTGCACATAGCCGCCGGCACGGAAGGCCACTTCCTCGCCCTCGGGCAGCTTGAGGTTGAGCTCCTTGATGAAGGTGGCGACGTTGGGGTTGTCGATGACCTCGCATTCCCACTGCTTGACGCCGAAGACCTCTTCCGGGACCTCGATCTTCATGTCCTGCTTCACCGGCACCTGGCAGGAGAGGCGCCAGCCCTCCTTCTTCTCGCGCAGGGTGAAGTGGGACTCCTCGGTGGGCAGGATGGCGCCACCGCCCTCCTCCACGCGGCACTTGCACTGGGCGCAGGAGCCCCCGCCGCCGCAGGCGGAGGAGAGGAAGATGCCGTTGGCGGCCAGGGTGTTGAGCAGCTTGCCGCCGGCCTGGGTGGAAAGGGAGTGTTCGGGGTCGCCATTGACCTCGATGGTCACATCCCCGGTGCTGACGAGCTTGCTGCGGGCAGCCAGGATCACCAGAACCAGGCCGATGACGACCACGGTGAACATGACCACACCGAGCAAGATGACTGTTGTATCAACCATGTCGGGTTCCTATTGCTTGACGTTGCCTGGACCCCGGCGACGCACACGGCCGCCGGGAGAGCACGACCTGCCTCAGAGCTGGATGCCGGAGAAGGACATGAAGCCCAGCGACATCAGCCCCACCGTGATGAAGGTGATGCCCAGCCCCTGCAGGGAGTCGGGAACATCGCTGTACTTGAGCTTCTCGCGAATGCCGGCCAGCGCGGTGATGGCCAGCGCCCAGCCGGTGCCGGCGCCCACGCCATAGACCACGGACTCACCGAAGTTGTAGTTACGCTCGACCATGAACAGCACGCCACCCAGGATGGCGCAGTTCACGGTGATCAGCGGCAGGAACACGCCCAGGGCGTTGTAGAGCGTGGGCACGTACTTGTCGAGGAACATCTCCATGATCTGCACCAGGGCGGCGATGACGCCGATGTAGCTCAGGTAGCCGAGGAACGACAGGTCGATGTTCTCGGCACCGCTGATCCCGGTCCAGGCCAGGGCCCCTTCCTGCAGCAGGAAGGTGTAGACCAGGTTGTTGACCGGCACGGTGACGCCCAGCACCACGATAACCGCAATGCCCAGGCCAAAGGCCGAGGAGATCTTCTTGGACACCGCCATGAAGGTACACATGCCCAGGAAGAAGGCCAGGGCCATGTTCTCGACGAAGACCGAGGCGACGAACAGGCTGATATAGTGTTCCATGTTACACGGCCTCCTTCGGCTGGGTGTTTTCCTTCATCTTGAACTCGTTCTCCTCGATCTGCTCCGGGTTGACGCTACGCAGCACCCAGATGATCAGGCCGATGATGAAGAACGCCGACGGCGGCAGCAGCAGCAGGCCGTTGGGCACGTACCAGCCGCCATCCTGCACCGGCTGCAGCACGGTGAAGCCGAACACGCTGCCGGAGCCGAACAGCTCGCGGAAGAAGCCCACCGTCATCAGGATCAAGCCGTAGCCGAGGCCGTTGCCGATGCCGTCCAGGAAGGACATTCCCGGCGTGTTGGTCATGGCGAAGCCTTCGGCACGCCCCATCACGATGCAGTTGGTGATGATCAGGCCGACGAACACCGAGAGCTGCTTGGACATCTCGTAGGCGTAGGCCTTGAGGATCTGGTCCACCACGATGACCAGCGAGGCGATGATGGTCATCTGCACGATGATGCGGATAGCGGAGGGGATATGGTGACGGATCAGCGACACGAACAGGTTGGAAAAGGCGGTCACGAAGATCACCGCCAGCGTCATGACCAGCGAGACGCTCATGCTGGTGGTTACCGCCAGGGCCGAACAGATACCCAGTATCTGCAGGGCGATGGGGTTATTCTTGAAGATCGGCGTCGTCAGGACGCTCTTTGCGTTCGCAGCAGACATGATCAGGCTCCTTCACTCTCGAGTTCGACGTCGGTGCCTTGGACCTCGTCCTGGTCGGTCCCTTCACGGAACCGGGCCAGATAGTTACCGAAGCCTTCCGGGCTC
The DNA here is from genome assembly GCF_031581305.1 of Halomonas sp. Taxonomy (GTDB): domain Bacteria; phylum Pseudomonadota; class Gammaproteobacteria; order Pseudomonadales; family Halomonadaceae; genus Halomonas. The sequence continues at coordinate 6,199 of NZ_JAVLBC010000066.1, read as the reverse complement.
AGCCAGAACTGCAGCATGTTGGTCACGCCACGACTGGTCAGGGTGGCCCCGGAGAGGGCGTCGACCTCGGTCTTCTGGTCGGCGCCGCCCTTGACCAGGCTGATCGCGGGCGCGACCTCGCCCTGCTCGTCGAAGATCTCCTTGCCTTCCCACTGGGCCTGCCAGCGCGGGTTGTTGACCTCGCCCCCCAGCCCGGGCGTCTCGGCGTGCTCGTAGTAGGTGATACCGACGATGGTGTTGCCGTCGCCTTCCACGGAGAGGAAGCCGCGCATCAGCCCCCACAGCCCCTGGCCGCGGATCGGCAGGACGATCTGCTCGGGGTCGTCGGGATTGCCCACCAGGTAGACGGTGCTGTAGTTCTCCTGACGGGTCAGGCCGGCGATGTCCTTCTCCCCGGAGAGGGTCCGGGACGCTGCCGGGTCACGACGCGCCTGGAAGCCCTCATAGGTCGAGGGGTCGAACTCGTCGGTGTACTCACCGGTGCGCAGATCCACCACCCGCGGCGTGATGGCCGACTCGAAGGTCGCGTTCACGTCCATGCCAGGCTCGAAGAGATTGGCCACGTTGAGGATGTTGGTCTTGCGATCCAGTTCCTGGTTGAACTGCTGCTTCGCACGCAGCGACACCGCTGCAGTGGAGACGATGATCGAACACACGAGACTCAGTGCGAACGCCACCGTCAGGATCTTCTTGATGGAGTTGTTGCTCTGTGCCATCAGGCAGTCTCCTCGGCCGGCACACCGGTGCGCTGCATGCGGCGCTTGATGTTGGCCTGTACAAAGAAGTTGTCGATCAACGGGGCGAACAGGTTGGCGAAGAGGATCGCCAGCATGATGCCTTCGGGAAACGCCGGGTTGACGACGCGGATCAGCACCGTCATGACGCCGATGAGCGCGCCGAAGATCAGGCGGCCCGGGTTGGTCATGGAGGCGGAGACCGGATCAGTGGCCATGAACACCATGCCGAAGGCGAAGCCACCCACCACCAGGTGCCAGTACCAGGGCATGGCGAACATCGGGTTGCTGTCGGAGCCGACCAGATTGAAGAGCGCACTGGTCGCGACCATGCCCAGGAAGACGCCGAGCACGATCCGCCAGGAGGCGATCCTGGTCCACAGCAGCACGATCGCACCGATCAGGATCGCCAGGGTCGAGGTTTCGCCCACGGAGCCGGGTACGAAGCCGAGGAAGGCGTCCCACCAGCTGAACTGGCTGGAGAGGGCTGCCATGCCGTCCTGGAAGGCGAGGGAGAGCGCGGTTGCCCCGCTGTAGCCATCGGCTGCCACCCAGATCGAATCACCGGAGATCTGCGCCGGATAGGCGAAGTAGAGGAAGGCACGACCGGTCAGCGCCGGGTTGAGGAAGTTCTTGCCGGTACCGCCGAAGATCTCCTTGCCGATCACCACGCCGAAGGTGATCCCCAGTGCCACCTGCCACAGCGGGATGGTGGCGGGCAGGATCAGGGCATAGAGCACGGAGGTGACGAAGAAGCCCTCGTTGACCTCGTGGCCGCGCTTGATGGCGAACAGCACTTCCCAGAAGCCGCCGACCACGAAGGTCACCAGGTAGATCGGCAGGAAGTAGGTGGCGCCCAGCACGAAGTTGGCCCACAGGCTGCCCGGATCATGACCGCCGGCCAGCGTCATCATGATCGCTTCGCGCCAGCCACCCATGGAACTGAAGCCCTCGGCGACGGCCATGTTGGTCTGCCAGCCGGCGTTCCACATGCCGAACAACATCGCCGGGAAGGTACACAGCCAGACGGTGATCATGATGCGCTTGAGGTCGACGCCGTCACGCACGTGGGCCGTGGTCTTGGCCACGTCGGGCGGGGCGTAGAAAATGGTGTCTACCGCTTCATAGAGGGGATAGAACTTCTCGTACTTGCCCCCCTTGTGGAAGTGGGGCTCGAGATTATCGAGTGTCTGTCGGATACCCATCATCAGGCCTCTTTCTCGATCATGGTGAGGTTGTCACGCAGGATGGGACCGTACTCGTACTTGCCGGGGCACACGTAGGTGCACAGCGCCAGGTCCTCTTCATCCAGCTCCAGGCAGCCGAGCTGCATCGCCGTCTCGATATCGCCGACGATCAGCAAGCGCAGCAGCTGAGTGGGCAGGATATCCAGCGGCATGACCTGCTCGTACGCCCCTACCGGCACCATGGCGCGCTCCGACCCATTGGTCGAGGTGGTCGGTGCGTAGTGGTGCAGACCGGTGATCTTCGACAGGTAGATGCCCATCACGGAGTGGCGGTTCTTGCCGGGCGACATCCAGCCCATGAAGACGCGCTTGTTGCCCTCCTCGAGCAGGCTCACCTGGTGATGGAAACGCCCCAGGTAACGCAGACTGCCCTCGCAGATGGCACCGGCAAACACCGAGCCCGAGATGACGCGTGTGCCTTCCGGGTCGGCAATTTCGCCGGCCAGCAGTTCCTCGCTACTGGCCCCGATGCGGGTACGCAGCAGGCGAGGATTCTCGGCACGCGGGCCGCCCACGGCGATCACGCGCTGGACGTCCAGCTTGCCCTCGGCGAACAACTTGCCGACGGCGATGACGTCCTGGTAGCCGATGTGCCAGACGCGCTTGTGCAGGGCCACGGGCGAGAGGTAATGGATATGGGTGCCGACCAGACCGGCGGGATGCGGGCCGGCGAAGGTCTCGTGCTGCACGCCCTTGACGTCGGTCCCCGGAATACGGGCATCCGGGGCCGTGCAGAGGTAGACCTTGCCTTCGGTCAGGTGGGCGAGCACCTTGAGCCCGTCTTCGAAGGCCTGGGCCTGCTCGTTGATGATATCGGCAGGGTCCGCGGCCAGCGGGTGGGTATCGATGGCCGTGACGAAGATATCGGTGGGTGAACTGTCGATGGCCGGCGTGCGCGAGAAGGGACGGGTGCGCAGCGCGGTCCAGAGCCCGGATTCGACCAGCTGGTCAACGACGGTTTGGCGCTCGAGGCTCTCGAGCTTGTCACGGCCATGGGCGGTGAACTCTTCGGCCTCCTCGGTCTCGTCGACCTTGATGACCACCGAGAGCAGCTTGCGCTTCTCGCCGCGGTTGATGGCGACGATCTCACCGGCCGCCGGCGCCGTGAACCGCACCCCATCGGTCTTCTTGTCGGTGAAGAGCAGCTGACCCAGCTTGACCCTGTCCCCCTCACGGACCTCCATGGTCGGCTTCATGCCGACATAGTCGGTGCCCAGGACAGCCACATGGCGCACCGGTCGCGCATCCTCGATGCGCGCCTCCGGCTCCCCCGCGATGGGGAGATCCAGGCCTTTCTTGACTTCGATCATAGTCTCGCCCAGTTGATGGATCGGATAGATGAAGAAAGGGGTTCGAATGGATTCGAATTCTTCTGTTTTCAGTACGTTACCAGTCAGGCTCGAGACGCGCTCGAACCACCCCGAAAAATCCACCGTATTATAAAGACAAGCGTAAGGGATGACCACCTGACCTATGGTCGCAAAGCGGCCAAGCGGCCAAGCGGCCAAGCTGCCAAGCTGCCAAGCTGCCAAGCTGCCAAGCTGCCAAGCTGCCAAGCGAGGTTGTGCCGACTACATCAGCAAAAGCAAGAACCCCCATCGGAGTCGCTCCGTGAGGGTTCCTGATCTATCTCTTCAGCGACACCCGCCTGTCACGGGTCAGCTTGGCGGCTCGGCGCTTGGCTGCTCGGTGCTACCCGAAGGGCGCTTGGCGCTGCCCGAAGGGCCTTACCCCTTGACGTGCGGGAGCTTGAGGAAGTGCACGTTGGAGACGTGCTGCAGGATGCGGATCACCTGGCAGCTGTAGCCGAACTCGTTGTCGTACCAGACATAGACCACGGCATTCTTGCCGTTGGCGATGGTCGCCTTGGCATCGACGATGCCGGCATGACGGTTGCCGACGAAGTCGGTGGAGACCACCTCGGTCGAGTCGACGTAGTCGATCTGCTTCTGGTAGGGCGAGTCCAGCGACATGCGGCGCAGGAAGTCGTTGAGCGCCTCGGCGTCGGTCTCCTTCTCCAGGCGCAGGTTGAGGATCGCCATGGAGACGTTGGGCGTCGGCACGCGGATGGCGTTGCCGGTCAGCTTGCCATCAAACTCCGGCAGCGCCTTGGCCACCGCCTTGGCGGCGCCGGTCTCGGTCAGCACCATGTTGAGCGGGGCGCTGCGGCCGCGGCGGTCGCCCTTGTGGTAGTTGTCGATCAGGTTCTGGTCGTTGGTGTAGGAGTGCACGGTCTCGACGTGGCCGTGCTCGACGCCGAACGTGTCGTTGAGCACCTTGAGCACCGGCACGATGGCATTGGTGGTGCACGAGGCCGCGGAGAGGATGCGATCCTCCTCGCCGATGTCCTGGTGGTTGATGCCGTAGACGATGTTGGCGATGTTGCCCTTGCCCGGGGCGGTGAGGATCGCCTTGGCCACGCCCTGGCACTGGATGTGCTGGCCCAGGCCAGCCTCGTCGCGCCAGATACCGGTGTTGTCGACCACCACGGCGTTATCGATGCCGTAGGCGGTATAGTCGATCTCGGTGGGCGAATCGGCATAGATCACCCGGATGACGTTGCCGTTGGCGGTGATGGTACGCGCCTCGGCATCCACGCTGATGGTGCCGTTGAAGGGGCCATGCACCGAATCGCGGCGCAGCAGGCTGGCGCGCTTCTCCAGGTCCTTGGCGATATCCCCCCGGCCGCGCACCACGATGGCGCGCAGACGCAGCAGGTTGCCGCCGCCGGCCTTCTCGACCAGCACGCGCGCCAGGATACGGCCGATACGGCCGAAGCCGTAGAGCACCACGTCCTTGGACTGGCCGTTGTGGCCGGCCGGATCATTGCCATCGACGATCTCGGCCAGCTCGTCCCGCAGGAAGGCCACCGGGTCGCCGCCTTGCGCCTTGTAGGCCACGCCGAGCTTGCCCACGTCGACATGCGCCGGCCCCAGGTTGAGCTCGGTCATCGCCTTGACCAGCGGAAAGGTGTCCTGCACGGAAAGCTCGGTTCCCTCGATCTTGCGCACGTAGCGGTGATCCTTGAGGATGCGGATCACGCTGCGGTTGAACAGCGACCGCCCGAACATGGTCACCACCACGTTGTTGTGGCGGTAGAGGCGGCCGATCATGGGGATCATCTGCTCGGCGATCGCCTGGTTGTCGTGCCATTCCTGAAAGACGCTATCGAGGGCTTGCTGACTCACGGGTGACCTCTCCTTGGTGAGAACAGGGGGTAGGATTCCCGTGCATTATCCGGGGTGGCACCTGCCGGGGCAATCGCAGGATGGTCGCACTCGCTGTAGGCGATTTACAGAAAGCCGCCGCTGACTACAGGCCGGCCGCGAGGCTGGTATCATGCACGCATCTCTGTACGCCGCTCACGACCACGGTTGGGTAACCGATAGCATGCCGAACTTCTCGCCGCTCGACCCGCCTCGCCCCCAGGGGCTGCGCGACATTCTCTACTGGCAGACGCCGCCGGGCAGTGCCTCCGCCCTGGCCCTGGCCCACCTGGCCGAGGATGCCCCGCTGCTGGTAATCACGCCCGATACCGCCACGGCCCAGCGCCTGGAGAGTGATCTGGGTTTCTATGGCCACCTGCCGGTGCTGCCCTTTCCCGACTGGGAGACGCTGCCCTACGACAGCTTCTCGCCGCACCAGGACATCGTCTCGGCGCGGCTGCGCACCCTGCGCCGGCTGCAGGACGGCGAGCACGGCATCGTACTGGCGGCCATGAATACCCTGATGCAGCGCTTGCCGCCGGTGGACTACATCGCCGGGCGCGTGATGACGCTGGAAACCGGCCAGGTCCTGGACCGCGAAGGATTTCGCGACGCCCTGTCGCGAGCCGGCTATCGGGCGGTGGAGACGGTCTATGAACCCGGCGAATACGCCCTGCGCGGCGCCCTGATCGACCTCTTCCCCATGGGCGCCGAGGCGCCGCTGCGCATCGACCTGTTCGACGACGAGATCGACACCCTGCGCCACTTCGACCCGGACACCCAGCGCAGCCAGGATCGGGTCGAACGGGTGGAGCTGCTGCCCGCCCATGAATACTCGCTGTCGCGCAGTGCCATCGCCTGCTTCCGCGAGGGCTTCGAGACGCTGTTCGACGTCGACCCGCGCCAGTGCCCGCTCTATGTGGATGCCCTCAAGGGCATCCCCTCGCCCGGCCTGGAGCAGTACCTGCCGCTGTTCTTCAGCCAGACCGCGAGCCTTCTCGACTATCTTCCG
>NZ_JAVLBC010000287.1:0-2803 GCF_031581305.1 Halomonas sp. | reverse complement strand
ACGCTGATCGTCACCACGCCCCCGACATGCCCCATGGGCACCGGCGTATGGCCCTCGGCCAGCATGTGAAACACGGGACGCGCGCCGGGATCCTCGGGGCGAAACCAGTTCCAGCGGCCCAGGTTATCGAGCACCCAGCGCTTGGCGGCCTCGGTCTGGTTCCAGTGGGGGATGGCATTTGGAATGGAGGTATCTGGGGCCAGCTCGGTCATGGCGCAGGCGCGACAGAAGGCGCCCTGCTTGGGGGCGATCCAGTTGCAGCCGATCACGTCGCGGTTGGCGCAGAACGGCGGCATGGTGATGAAGGCCCTGGCCTGAGGGTCGTAGGCAACGGGCGTTCCCTGGGCAGTGGCGAGGTTGTCGAACCATAGGGCCCCGGCGCCGACGGGATTGGCAAAGACACGCATGAGGCAGTCACTCCGCAAGAACGGCAAGGCAGATAGCCAAGCGCATTACGATGCATCCTGCTCTTTCCACATTCACCAATCAATCATCAGTGGTGCACGTTCAGCCGTGCCCGACGCCCTTGCATATGGAACGCACAGGAAAAAAGGGGCATCGCAATTCGGCGTGAAAACGACGGGGTCTCGCGTAGGCCGGATAAGCCGAAGGCGCATCCGGCGTGACAGTGGCGCCTTCTCCACGCTCGGTGCGCTGGCGCTTACCGAGCCTACAGGGGCTGGGTGGCAAACCGATGTCGTGCGGGCAACGATCACGACAGTCTGCGAAGAACCAGAAAAAAGCGGCGGGGATGTCCCCGCCGCCTGACACCGATCGTTCCCGATCGAGAGAGTGCTCGTTAGCCAGCCCGTCACGACATCAGATCTCGAAGCCCAGGCCGAAGTCCTCGGCACTGATCGCCATCAGCGACGGGGCACCGGCCTCAATGGCGGCCTTGTGGGCACGGGTGCGCGGCAGCAGCCGCTGGTAGAAGAAGCGCGCGGTGTCGAGCTTGGCGCGATAGAAGGCCGTCTCGTCGGTGTCCTCGACCAGAGCGGCACGGGCCTGTTTCGCCGCACGAGCGAAGAGGTAGGCAAGGGTCACGTAGCCGGCATACATCAGGTAGTCGACGCTGGCCGCCCCCACCTCCTCGCGGTCGGTCATGGCCTTCATGCCGATGGCCATGGTCATCTCGCCCCACTCCAGGTTGAGCTTGGCCAGCGGGCGCACGAACTCGGCGAGCTCGCTGTTGCCCTCCTCGGCCTGGCAGAAGATGTGGATCTCCTTGGTGAACACCTTGAGGCTCTCGCCCTGGCTCTTCAGCACCTTGCGGCCCAGGAGATCGAGGGCCTGGATGCCGGTGGTGCCCTCGTAGAGGCGGGTGATGCGTGCGTCGCGCACCAGCTGCTCCATGCCCCACTCCTGGATGAAGCCGTGGCCGCCGAGCACCTGAACGCCCTCGTTGGTCGCCTCGTAACCCACCTCGGTGAGGAAGGCCTTGACGATGGGGGTCAGCAGGCCCAGCAGGGTCTCGGCGCGCTCCTTCTCGGCGACGTCAGTCCCGTGCTCGACGGTATCGATCATCTGCGCAGTGAAGAGCACCAGCATCCGCCCCCCCTCGGCGAAGGCCTTCTGGGTCAACAGCATGCGGCGCACGTCCGGGTGGACGATGATCGGGTCGGCGGCCTTCTCGGGTGCCCTGGCGCCGGAGAGTGCGCGCATCTGCAGGCGGTCGCGGGCGTAGGCCAGGGCGTTCTGGAAGCTCGCCTCGGTGAGACCCAGGCTCTGGATGCCGACGCCGATGCGGGCAGCGTTCATCATGGTGAACATGCAGGCCAGGCCCTTGTTGGGTGCGCCCACCAGGTAGCCCTTCGCCGCGTCGAAGTTCATCACGCAGGTGGCGTTGCCGTGAATGCCCATCTTGTGCTCCAGCGAACCACACACCACGCCGTTGCGCTCGCCTGGGTCCCCTGCTTCATTGGGAAGATATTTCGGCACCACAAAGAGCGAGATGCCTTTCGAGCCTTCCGGGGCGTCGGGCAGCTTGGCCAGCACCAGGTGCACGATGTTCTCGGCCAGGTCGTGCTCGCCGGCGGAGATGAAGATCTTGGTCCCGGTGATATCGAAAGCGCCGGCATTGGTGGGCACGGCACGGGTCTTGATCAGGCCGAGGTCGGTGCCACAGTGCGGCTCGGTGAGGCACATGGTACCGGTCCAGGTGCCCTCCACCAGCTTGCTCAGGTAGGTGGCCTGCTGTTCGTCGGTACCGTGATGGCGCAGGGCATCGGCGGCGCCGTGGGAGAGCCCCGGATACATGCCCCAGGCCAGGTTGGTGGCACAGACCATCTCGTTGAGCACCATGGCAAGCGATGGCGGCAGACCCTGGCCGCCGTGCTCGGGGTCGGCGGCCAGGCTCGGCCAGCCTCCCTCGACGTACTGGGCGTAGGCCTCCTTGAAGCCCTTCGGCGCCTTCACCCCGCCGCCCTCCAGCAGGCAGCCCTCGCGGTCACCGCTCTGGTTCAACGGCAGCAGCACCTCGCGGGCGAAGCGTGCGCCCTCCTCCAGGATGGCACCAACCACGTCGGGCGACGCCTCCTCGCCACCGGGCAGGCGGGCATAGTGGGACGGATAGTCCAGCATCTCGTCCATCACGAAGCGAAGGTCACGAAGGGGGGCCTGATAGGCGGGCATCTCGAACTCTCCACATATTGGGGGCGCCGGCAGTCTGGCGCAGGAAGGCGGCGACCATTTTCAAACACGTGTTTGAAATTAGCCGCCACAAGGATGAGAGTCAAGCGATCGTTTCAAAAGCTGGAAGCTGGAAGCTGGAAGCTGGAAGCTGGAAGCTGGAAGCTGGAAGCTG
>NZ_JAVLBC010000065.1:4435-14759 GCF_031581305.1 Halomonas sp. | reverse complement strand
GTCTGCAGCTCATGGTAGCCATCCGGCCGGCGGCCGGTGATGTGCAGCAGGCGGTTGAGCTTGGCCGGCGCCGGCAGTTCCAGCACCCTGGGAAGCATGGCGGTCTTTGGCATGTCAATCATCTAAGGCCGGGCGCCAGTCCGTGACCACCAGGGTGACCCGCAGGTCGTCATAGGTCATCACCAGGCGCCTGGGCAGCCAGAGGTCGGCGACGCGCTCCCAGTCGCGGTACGCGATCTCCCAGCCGTCCTGCTCGAGGCGAAGGGGGAAACCCAGTGCGTCCTCTTCCAGTCGATGGGGCGTGCCGTCCGCCGGCAGGCCGCGGATCCAGTCGGAGAGCGCGCTGACCGGCAGTGACCAGCCCAGCCGCTGCGCCATCAGCGCCTCCGGGGTCTCGGCTTCGAAGCGGCCCTCGGCGGTGGTCAGCGAGAAGCGTCCCTCGCGGCCCTCCAGGGTGCTGCGCCCACTGCCGAAAGGCCCGCTGATCAGCAGCCGATAGTAATGAGGGTGCTGGCTCCAGTCCAGGTTGGCGCTGGTGGAGTCCTCGGGGGTGCGCAGGCCGGCCTTGCCGACCAGCACCCAGGTGTCGAGTTCGTCTAGGCGCTCGGCCTGGGCCTGCCACTGGCCCACGGCTCGCTCGCCCTCGGGGGCGGGCGCCCGGCCGGCACAGCCGGCCAGCAGGGCCAGGGCGAGCAGGGGGATCATCAGTCGAGGCAGTGTCGTCATGGCGAGGTCCGTTCGTCAGGGGGCCAGTCGTCACGCCCGGTAGCGTCCAGAGCGGGGTGGCGTTGCAGGAGCTCGTCGATCAGCGGGCGCTCCTCGAAGCGCCGTCGGGCCTCCTCGAGCAGTTCGCGTGCACGCTCTTCCTCGCTCATCGTCCAGAGCACCTCGATCAGGTGGGCGGCGATCTCCTGGTCGGGCATCGCCGACCAGGCGCGCTCGAGCCAGGGCAGGGCGCTCTCGGGGTCGCCCTGGCGATAGAGGACCCAGCCCAGGCTGTCGAGGATGGCCGGATTGCCGGGTTCCAGCGCGTGGGCCCGCTCGATCAGTTCGCGGGCCTCCTCCAGGCGACCTTCCTGGTCGGCATCGGCGAGGGTGTAGCCCAGGGCGTTGAGGGCATTGGCGTTGTCCGGGTCGCCCGCGATGATATGGCGAAGATCCGCCTCCATGGCCGCGAGGTCGTCGTTGGCAAAGGCGCGCATGGCCCGCTGGTAGCGCAGCCGTTCATCGTCGGGGCGTCGGGATAACTCGCTGTCGAGCAGGGCGTCGGCCTGCTCGTTGACGCCTGCCTCGTCGAGCAGCTCGACCTCCAGGGAGACCAGTTCGCTGTGGTAGGCCTCGTGGCGTAGCCGCTCGAGGCGCAGGAAGGCACGCGCGTCGAGTAGCCGGTCATCGGCGATCAGCATTCGGGCCGCATTCATGCGTGCGGTCATGAACTGCTCGCCCTCGGACACTTGGCGATAGTAAAGCAGGGCGTTGTCGATCTCGCCCTCCTCCTCGGCGATGGCGCCCAGCAGCAGGAAAGCCAGTGGCGGGGCCTCGTCGTCACCGACCAGGGGCAGCAGCAGGCGGCGCGCCGGGGGTAGGTGCTCCTCTTCCAGGAACAATCGCGCCAGGCCGAGGCGCAGCTCGGGGTCGTCGCCATGGTCATCGAGCAAGGCGTCGGTGGTGGCCTCGGCGGCCTCGATGTCGCCCAGCCGGATTTCGGCACGGGCCAGCAGCAGCATCAGGCGCGGGTCGCCCGGCGCTACCGCCAGGCCGCGCCGTGCCGCCGCTCGAGCATTTGCAGGATCGTCAGCCTCGAGGGCCAGGCGGGCGCGGATCTGCCACAGCTCGGGCAGATTCGGGGCCGCCCGGGCCAGTCGCGACAGGCGCTGCTCAGCGGCTGCGCGCTCACCCGCGGCGGCCTCCAGCAGGGCGGTGGCAAGCTCGCTGTCGTGGCGCGGCTTGTCGAGGCTCGCCAGGTGCTCGCGCATTCTGGTCAGCAGGGGTCTCGGATCGGCACCGGCCTCGAGGGCGCTCCCCACGAAGCCGGTCAGTTCCTCCTGTGCGCCATGTGCAATGGCGGCCAGGCGCTGTACCAGGGCGGTGTCCCAATCGCCGCGCTGGATGGCAAGACTGGAGAGCAGGCGTGCGGGAGAATCGCTGCCCGGTGCCAGGGCCTGCCAGCGTCGTGCGGCCTCCTCGAGCAGCCGGGCGTCCTCGCTGAAGCGGGCGGCCAGGGTGGCGCGCTCGGCGAGGGGCGCGGAACCGTAGCGCTCGGCGACGTCGAGAAAGCCGCGGGTCGCACGCGGATAGTCGCCGCGCTGTCCGGCCAGCTCGGCCACCAGCAGGGCGGAGAGGCTCTCGGCATCCAGGCCGCGAGAGACCGGCGGCGCACCCGCCAGCGGGTCGTCGTCGGGCTCGGCGGCCGAGGAGGCGCCGGGCAGGGCCTGGCACCCGGTGAGCAGGCTCGCCAGTACCAGTGGCGCCAGTGGGAGGCGGTGAGTGATTCGGGGGAGCATTCCGCGGGGCATGCGCGTCTCGTGCCGGAGGACGAGTGGCCAGCATAACGGCTCGACTTCCCCGGGCAAAGCATGATCCCGATCAGGGCATGTGATGGCGCCCCGGGCGGACGGCCTGTGGTAGAATATTGCGCTTCGAGGATGGGCGGTCCGCGTCGACGGACATCACCACTGCGCCCCTGCCGGAACCACGACTCGCGAAGATGCCGAACGCATGACGCTTCTTGCCCTGGGAATCAACCACCGGACCGCCACCATCGAGGTGCGCGAGCAGGTCGCCTTCTCGCCGACTCAGTTGGAGGCGGCGCTGGTTGAGCTGCGTGCGCTGCCGGAAGTGCGCGAGGCGGCGGTCCTCTCCACTTGCAACCGCACCGAGCTCTACTGCGTCACCGATGCCGTCGGTGAGCACGAGATCCTCGAGTGGCTGGGCCGTTTCCATGGGCTGAGGGTGGAGGATCTCACGCGCTGTGCCTACCATTTCCACGAGAACGACGCGGCCCGGCACCTGATGCGGGTGGCGGTGGGACTGGATTCCATGGTGCTGGGCGAGCCGCAGATCCTCGGCCAGCTCAAGGAGGCCTACCAGGCCAGTCGTCGAGAGAAGGGATTGGGCAAGGAGCTGGAGTGTCTTTTCCAGCATACCTTTGCCGTGGCCAAGCAGGTGCGCACCGAAACGGGCATCGGTCGAAACCCGGTGTCGGTGGCCTATGCGGCGGTGAGCCTGGCCAGTCGCATCTTCGGCGACTTCACGCGCTCGCGGGCGCTGCTGATCGGCGCCGGCGAGACCATCGAGTTGGTGGCGCGTCACCTCCATGAGGCCGGTGTACGGCAGCTCACCGTGGCCAACCGCACCCGCGACAGGGCCGAGGCCCTGTCCGGGCCGCTGGGTGGCGAGGCGATCACTCTCGATGCGATCCCCGATGCCCTGGTCGAGGCCGATATCGTGATCTCCTCAACTGCCGCGCCGCTGCCGATCCTCGGCAAGGGCATGGTGGAGCGGGCGCTGAAGAAGCGCCGCCACCGCCCCGTCTTCATGGTCGACATCGCCGTGCCTCGGGATATCGAGCCCGAGGTAGGCGAGCTCAGCGATGTCTTCCTCTATACCGTCGATGACCTTCAGGAGGTCATCGAGGAGAACCGCCGGCATCGTCAGGTGGCCGCCGACCAGGCCGAGTCATTGATCGAGCACGGCGTGGGCAACTGGCAGCACGAGCGGCGCATCCGCAGTGGCGGCGAGCTGATCCGCGACGTGCGTGCCCGTGGCGAGGCCATGCGCGACCTCTCCGAACAGCAGGCTCTGGCGCGCCTGGCCCGCGGCGAGGACCCCGAGCTGGTGATTCGTCGCCTGGCCCACCAGCTGACCAACCGGCTGATGCATCGACCCACCGTGGCGATGCGCGAGGCGGCCTCCCGGGAGCGTCGTGATCTGCTGGACGCCGCCACTGCCCTGCTGCTGGATGAATCCACCCACCATTCCCGATAGGACGCGCCGATGAAAGCCACCCTGCGCCAGCGCCTCGACGCCTTCGTCGAACGCTTCGAGGAGCTTTCCGCCCTGCTGGCGGAGCCCGAGGTGATCAGCGACCAGCCCCGCTTCCGCGACTACTCGCGGGAATATGCCGAGCTCGAACCCCTGGTGGAGGCCTGGCGCGAGTATCGCGCCGTGGAGGCCGACATCGCCTCCGCTGAGCAGCTGCTCGGCGATACCGATGCCGAGATGCGCGAGCTGGCCGAGCTCGAGCGGGACGAGGGGCGCGACAGGCTGGAGGCCCTCGAGGTTCGTCTCAAGCAGCTGTTGGTGCCCAAGGATCCCGATGACCGGCGCAACGTCTTCCTGGAGATTCGCGCCGGTACCGGCGGTGACGAGGCGGCGCTGTTCGCCGGTGACCTCTTCCGCATGTACGCCCGCTATGCCGAAAAGCACGGCTGGAAGGTGGAGGTGGTCAGCGCCAGCCACGGCGAGCAGGGCGGCTACAAGGAGATCATCTCGCGGATCAGGGGGGAGGGTGTCTATGCACGGCTCAAGTTCGAGTCCGGTGCCCACCGGGTGCAGCGAGTGCCGGCCACCGAGTCCCAGGGGCGCATCCATACCTCCGCCTGCACGGTGGCGGTGATGCCCGAGGCCGACGAGGTCGGCGACATCGACATCGACACCGGCGATCTCAGGGTCGACACCTTCCGCTCCAGCGGCGCCGGCGGCCAGCACGTCAACACCACCGACTCCGCCATCCGCATCACCCACCTGCCCACCGGCGTGGTGGTGGAGTGCCAGGAGGAGCGCAGCCAGCACAAGAACCGCGCCAAGGCGATGTCGCTGCTCGCTGCGCGGCTCAAGCAGTCGGCCGTGGCCAGCCAGCGCCAGCAGCAGGCCGACGCCCGGCGCTCCCTGGTGGGGTCCGGCGATCGCAGCGAGCGCATCCGCACCTACAACTTCCCCCAGGGGCGGATCACCGATCACCGCATCAACCTGACGCTCTACAAGCTCAACGAGGTGGTCAGCGGCGAGCAGCTCGACGATGTGGTCGAGCCGCTGATCCACGAGTACCAGGCCGAGCAGCTGGCGGCCCTCCAGCAGGATGCCGGATGACCCTGGATCGCCTGCTGGCCCAGGCCGCGGCGCGGCTCTCGGCGGCCGGCTCGCCGAGCGCGCGGCTCGATGCCGAGGTGCTGCTCTGCCATGTGCTGGGCGTGGACCGCACCTGGCTCTATACCTGGGGAGACCGCGAGGCGCCGGTCTTCGAGTGGGCCCGGTTCGAGGCGCTGGTGGCGGCCCGCGCCCAGGGCCAGCCGATCGCCTACCTGACCGGCGAGCGGGAGTTCTGGGGCCTGCGGCTCGCCACGTCGCCGCACACCCTGATCCCCCGGCCCGACACCGAGCGCCTGGTGGAGGCGGCCCTGGAGCGGGCCGCCTCTCCCCGGGGGCGACTTCTGGACCTCGGCACCGGCACCGGAGCGATCGCCCTGGCGTTTGCCAGCGAGCGCCCCGACTGGTCGGTGGTCGGCATCGACCTTCGCCCGGAGGCGGTGGTCCTGGCCCGGCAGAACGCCGAGCGGCTCGCCATCGCCAACATCGCCTTCCGCGAGAGCGACTGGTTCGCCGCCCTCGAGGGCGAGCGCTTCCACCTCGTCGTTTCCAATCCGCCCTACATCGCCGAGGACGATCCGCATCTGCGGCGGGGTGACGTACGCTTCGAACCACAGAGCGCCCTGGTGGCGGCAGAGGGCGGGCTGGCCGGCCTGCGTCACCTGGTGGGCGAGGCTCGGGTCCACCTCGTGTCCGGTGGCTGGCTGCTGCTCGAGCATGGCCATGGCCAGGGGAAGGCGGTGCGCGACGCTCTCGCTGCGGCCGGCTACGCCGAAATCGCGACCCTGCGCGATCTCGGCGGTCACGACAGGGTCAGCCTGGGACGTCACGTTGAGGGCGGGACTGGTGGGGGGCAGTCGTGATGTGGTACATCTTGGTCAGTAAAAAACACCACGTCTCGTTGCCTTTGCATTCATGAAACCCAAGACTCGCTCGCTCGACCGCATCGACCTGAAGATCCTGCGCTGTCTGCAGGATAATGCCCGAATTTCCTATGTTGACCTGGCCTCCCGGGTTGGCCTCTCCACCACCCCCTGCCTGGAGCGCGTCAAGCGCCTTGAGCGTTCCGGCATCATCCGCGGCTACAAGGCGCTGCTCGATCCCCGGGCGCTCAAGGCCAACCTGCTGGTGTTTGTCGAGATCAGTCTCGAGACCCAGTCGCCGTCGGTGTTCGACGAGTTTCGTCGCGCCGTGGCCAAGCTGCCGCAGATCCAGGAGTGCCACCTGGTCTCGGGGCAGTTCGACTATATCCTCAAGTGCCGGATTCCCGAGATGTCCGCCTACCGCCAGCTGCTCGGCGACGTGGTGCTGACCTTGCCCGGTGTGAAGGAGTCCAAGAGCTACGTGGTGATGGAGGAGGTCAAGGAGGACTTCAGCCTCCATGTCCCCGACATCGAAGAGTTCGAGGAGAAGTGAGCCCATCGATGGATGACCAGGCCCTGCTGCGCTATAGCCGCCAGATCATGCTCGACCAGGTCGACATCGACGGCCAGGAGCGGCTGCTGGCCGGCCACGCCCTGGTGATCGGCGCCGGCGGGTTGGGCTCGCCGGTGGCCCTCTATCTGGCGGCTGCAGGCCTCGGCCGGCTGACCCTGGCCGATGCCGACGAGGTCGAGCTCTCCAACCTGCAGCGCCAGATCGCTCACGCTACCGCTGACCTCGGTCGCAACAAGGCCGAGTCGGCCCGGGAGGCGGCGCTTGCCCTCAATCCCGGCTGTACGATTCGGGCGCTCACCGACCATCTCCACGGCGATGTGCTGGCACGGGTGGTCGCCGAGGTGGATGTGGTACTCGACTGCACCGACCGCTTCTCCAGCCGCTATGCCATCAACGCCGCCTGCCACACGGCGCAGGTGCCGTTGGTCTCCGGGGCGGCGATCCGCTTCTCCGGCCAGTTGGCGGTGTTCGATGCCCGTGACCCCGACTCGCCCTGCTATGCCTGCCTCTATCCGCCGGGGGAGGAGGGCGACGAGGCGCTCAGTTGCGCCGAGAGTGGCGTGGTAGCGCCGCTGGTAGGTCTGATCGGCAGTTTCCAGGCCCTGGAGGCGATCAAGCTCGTCAGCGGCGCCGGCACGCCTCATCGTGGATTATCCACCTTCGACGGCCTCAGCGGCCAGTGGCGCCACTTTCAGGTGCCACGTGACGCCGCCTGTCCGGTCTGCGGCCCGGCCTGACGAGACGCCCATGACCAACCATCAGGTGGCTCCCCTGGGCCAAGTAAGCGACTTCGACATTCGCCTGATCCGCGTCTTCAAGGCGGTGGTGGAGTGCGGCGGTTTCTCCGCTGCCGAGGGAGTGCTCGGTGTCGGCCGCTCGGCCATCAGCCTGCACATGAATGATCTGGAACGCCGACTGGGGCTGCGGCTCTGCCAGCGAGGCCGCGGTGGCTTCTCACTCACCGAGGAGGGACGCCAGGTGTACGAGGCAGGGCTCACCTTGCTGGCCTCCCTGGAGACCTTTCGCACCGAGGTGAACGGCCTGCACGAGAACCTGCGTGGCGAGCTCAATATCGGCATCACCGACAATCTGGTCAGCATGCCCGAGATGCACATCACCCACGCCTTGGCCACTCTCAAGGGGCGAGGCCCGGAGGTACGCATCAACATCGCCATGGAGGCGCCAGACAGCATCGCCCGGGGCGTGGTGGACGGCCGACTGCACGTGGGTGTCGTGCCCGAGGTCAACCTGCCGTCGAGCCTGGTCAGCGAGGCGCTCTACGACGAGCGCTCGCTGCTCTACTGTGCCGACAGCCACCCGCTCTTCGCCGAGACGGTGACCAACCCGCAGCGCCTGGCGGCCCACGAGGCGGTGGTGCCCGGCTACCCGCTGCCGGAAGCCGCCCGGGCGGCTCATGCGCGGCTGCGTGGCGCCGCCACAGCATCGGATCGCGAGGGAGCGGCCTTCCTGATCCTCACCGGTTGCTACATCGGTTATCTGCCCGACCACCTGGCCGCCCCCTGGGTGGCGGCCGGTCGGTTGCAGGCCCTGTGCCACGACACTTGCCACTACCGTATCCCCCTGGTGGCGATTACCCAGCGCGATCGACGTCCCCATCGGGTGCTGGAGGCCTTCCTGGCCGCGCTCGGCTAGATGCCGAGCGCCCGCCCAGGGGCTGTCGGTCATCACTCCAGCCGGTCCAGGGTCGTGGCCACGGCATCGAAGAGCCGCTCCAGCTCCGCCTCCGTGCTGCCGAAGGGCGGGCCGAACTGCAGGGTGTCGCCGCCATAGCGTACATAGAAGCCCGCCTCCCAGAGTGCCAGGTGGGCATCTCGTGGACGGATGGTCGGATCACCGTCGCGGGGCGCAAGCTGCAGGGCACCGGCCAGGCCGTGGTTGCGGATATCCACCACGTGTGGGCGGCCCCTGAGAGCGTGGAGCTTCGCCTCGAACGCCGGGGCGATGGCCCGCACCTGCGCGGGGAAGTCCTCGCGCTCGAAGAGGTCCAGCGTCGCCAGTCCTGCGGCGCACGCCACGGGATGGGCGCTGTAGGTATAGCCGTGGGGAAACTCGATGGCATGGGTCGGCCCGCCCCCCGCCATGAAGGTGTCGAAGATCGCCCGAGAGGCGATTACGGCCCCCATTGGCACCGCGCCGTTGGTGAGCTGCTTGGCCACGTTCATGATGTCCGGGGTGACGCCGAAGGCCTCGGCGCCGGTGCGGGCCCCGGCGCGGCCGAAGGCGGTGATCACTTCGTCGAAGATCAGCAGGATGTCGTGGGCAGAGCAGATCTCGCGCAGCCGCTCCAGATAGCCTTTCGGTGGCACGATGACCCCGGCCGAACCGGACATGGGTTCAACGATCACCGCGGCGATACTGGAGGCGTCGTGCAGGGCGATCTGGTCGAGCAGGGCATCGGCGAGCTCCGCCCCGCTATCGGCCTGGCCGCGAGTGTAGGCGAGTGCCGGTTGAAGGGTGTGGGGCAGGTGGGTGACGTCCATCAGTTGGCCGTAGTGCTTGCGGTTGCCGCCGATCCCGCCGAGGCTGGTACCGCCCACGTTGACGCCGTGGTAGCCCTTGGCGCGGCCGATCAGCCGGGTCTTCTCCGGACGCCCCTGGAGGCGCCAGTAGGCACGCGCCATCTTCACCGCGGTGTCGGCGGACTCGGAGCCGGAATCGGTGAAGAAGACGTGGTCCAGCCCCGGCGGGGTCAGCGCCGCCACCCGTTCGGCCAGTTCGAAGGCCAGCGGGTGAGCGACCTGGAAGCCCGGGGCATAGTCCAGCCGACCCAACTGGGCTGCCACCGCCTGCTGGATCTCGGCGCGGTTGTGGCCGGCGCCGCAGGTCCAGAGGCCGGAGAGGGAGTCGAACAGTCGCCGGCCACGGTCGTCGATGAAGTAGCGTCCTTCGGCGGCGGTGATCACCCGCGGATGGGCATGGAAGTCGCGATTGGAGCTGAACGGCATCCAGTAGTGGTGGTTGAGCGGGGTGGCCCCCTTGCCGTGCTCGACGGCATGGGAGGCAGGAGCAGTCGACACAGTCATGGTGGTCTCCTCGTTCGAAGCATGGTCCTTGTTTCAGGATGGGGGGATCGTCGAGTTTATAAAAGGATGGCCTGCTGACGTTTGCGTGAGGGAACACTGACGTAAAGGCCAGCTTGCCTTCCTCGTGTCGCCGGTATGAGTGATGGTGATTAATTGACGACGCTTGCCCCGTGTTCCGGATTGCCTGCCTGACATTTTCCTCCCCTTGTTTTTCAAATTCTTCATTTTTAAACAGCTACTTGTGTAATTTTTCAAGATTTTAGCTTTTTTCTCTAATGTGGTTCGGTCACTTTTTAGGTATTAAATACTTGACAGATGTTGCGGTGCTGGTGTCAAACTGAGATTGCCTGCCCGGGACCTTTCGTCGGGCGAGTGATCCAACAACAACCAGCGCAACGCGCATTACCGACAGGTGTCTCGCATGACGACCCCGCCACCTCTGGAACAGCCCGCTTCCTGGTACCGCGATTCCATCGCCGTCGAGCTCGGTGCCTGTCCTCCACTCGAGGGCGAAGTGCGCGCCGATGTCTGCGTGGTCGGCGGCGGCATCACCGGTTGCTCAGCAGCACTGCACCTCGCCGAGCGGGGGTATTCGGTGGTGCTGCTGGAGGCCGGGGAGATCGGGCACGGCGCTTCCGGGCGAAGCGGGGGCCAGATCCTTCCGGGCCTGGGCACCGACATCGGCACCGTTGAGAAGGCACTCGGCCGGGAGCGGGCCCGGGATATCTGGGAGATGAGCCGTGAGGCGGTACGCC
>NZ_JAVLBC010000065.1:0-4425 GCF_031581305.1 Halomonas sp. | reverse complement strand
TGACCGCCGAGCTGGTCGAGCGGCATGCGATTCCCTGCGAACTGGCCTGGGGTTACCTGCATGCTGCGGTCAAGCGGCGTCATGTGCGTGAACTCGAGGCCTTCCGTGAGCGCATGGCGCGCGATTACGGCTACTCGGCGCTTTCCATGCTCCAGGGAAATGCGCTTCGTGAGCACGTGGTGACCGATGCCTACCCGGCAGCTTTGCATGATGCCGAGGGCGGCCACCTGCACCCCCTCAACTATACACTGGGCCTCGCTCGTGCGGCCCGCCAGGCTGGGGTCACGATCCACGAGCGAAGCGCCGCCGTGGAGATCCGTCACGGTCAGCCGGCCAGCGTGCTCACCGCCGGCGGTCGAGTGACCGCCGACTTCGTGGTGCTGGGCACCAACGCCTACCAGGCGGGTCTGGTGCCCCAGCTTTCCGGTCGTATCATGCGCGCCGCCAACTACATGATCGCCACCGAGCCACTCTCGGTCGAGCAGGCGGCTCGAGTGCTGCCCCGCAATGATGCCCTGTCGGATGCCAACTTCGTCCTCGACTACTATCGACTCTCGGCCGACCGGCGCCTGATCTATGGTGGCGAGGTCAGCTACGATGGCCGCGAACCGCGAGGCCTCGAAGCGCGCATGGACGCCAAGATCGCGCGGATCTTTCCGGTGCTCCAGGGTGTGCGCATCGACTACCGCTGGGGCGGGGACGTGGCCATCACGCTCGACCGGGCCCCGGACTTCGGCCGGCTGGGCAGCAACGTCTACTACGCTCAGGGCTACTCTGGCCATGGCATGGCTCTGTCGGGGCTGGCGGGCAAGCTGCTGGCCGAGGTCATCGCCGGCCAGAGTGAACGCTTCGACGTCTTTGCCGCCATGCCCCACCGTCATTTCCCGGGAGGCCGCCTGCTGCGCAAGCCGTTGCTGGTGCTGGCCACCAACTTCTACAAACTACGGGACCGGCTGTGAACCGGGCCATCGATAACCGAGAGGGCACCCCCATGAGCGACACCATTGCGGCGGAAGCCATCGAGTCACCGCGTGCGCGCCCGGCTGGGGAGGCGACGCAAGCCGAGGCGGCGCGTGAGGCCTCCTCCATCGAGATGCAGGGTCTGCACAAGCGTTTCGGTCGTGACACCGTGGCGCTGGACGGGGTCGAGCTGACCATCGAGCCTGGTGAGTTCTTCACCCTGCTTGGCCCCTCGGGCTGTGGCAAGACCACCCTGCTGCGCATCCTCGCCGGTCTCGAGGAGGCCGACGATGGTCGCCTGGCCATCGGCGGCAAGGACATCACCGAGGTGCCGCCCCACAAGCGCAGCGTCAATACCGTCTTCCAGTCTTATGCGCTCTTTCCGCATCTCTCGGTGCGCGACAACCTGGCCTTCGGTCTCAAGATGCGCGGCATGTCACCCGAGAAGCGCGAGGCCCGGGTGGCGAAGATCGCCGAGTTCATCAAGCTGGGCGATCTGGTGGATCGCCGCGTCGACCAGCTCTCCGGTGGCCAGCGTCAGCGAATCGCCCTGGCCCGTGCCCTGATCAACGAGCCCGATGTGCTGCTGCTCGACGAACCGCTCTCGGCCCTCGATGCCGGCCTGCGCAGTCAGCTGCAGGTGGAGCTCTTGCGGGTCCAGAAGCGCCTGGGGATGACCTTCGTCTTCGTCACCCACGACCAGCAGGAGGCGATGGTGATGTCGGACCGCATCGCCGTCCTCAACGGTGGGGTGATCCAGCAGGTGGGGCCGCCCCGCGAGGTCTACGAGCATCCGGTGAATGCCTTCGTCGCCCGCTTCATGGGCCACGACAACCTCTATCCGGTTACCGCCCGCCAAGGGGGACGCCTGACCACCCCGCTCGGCGAGCTCATTGCCGAGGAGGCAGGGGAGGGCGACCTGCTGCTGATCCGGCCCGAGACCCTGGACCTTCTGCCCGGCGAGGTGGCCGGCGACAACCACCTGCCCGCCGTGGTGAGCGAGCGGCTCTACCGCGGCAGCCATGCCGAGTATCGCCTCGATATTGGAGCGAGCACCCTGCAGGCGACCCTCAACAACCGGGGCAGGCACCTGCCCGAGGTGGGGGATCGGGTCACGGTGTCGGTGGCGCCCGAAGATCTAGTCACGCTGAGTGAATAAGGAGACATCCATGGCCTACACCGGCGTAACGCCAACCGCCCGCAGTCGTGGCATGGTGCGTGAGGCACGGCACCTGCTGTTCACCGTGACGCCCGGGGCCACCTGGATCGTGATCTTCCTGGTGCTGCCCAGCGCCTATCTGATGGGCGTGGCCTTCATGACCAACGGCCCCTATGGTCTGCCGGAGATGCCGCTGTCGCTTGAGTCGTTCCGGCGCCTGGCGGGCTTCGGCTTCCTGGGCTGGAGCCCCGGCAACCTCTATACCCTGCTGCGCTCGCTGTGGCAGACGCTCGTCTCCACTGGCCTGGTGGTGATCGTTGCCTATCCCATCGCCTACTACATCAGCACCTGCCGCGCCAAGTGGCGGCCGATCATGCTGCTGCTGGTGGTGGTGCCGAGCTGGACCAACCAGGTGATCCGCACCTTCGGCTGGATGAACCTGCTGGCACCGGGCACGCCGCTATCCAACCTGGCCGAGGGGCTTGGATTCATCGCCCCTAACATGGGGCTCTATCCGTCGAACTTCGCCGTCACCCTGGGCCTGGTCTACAACTTCCTGCCGTTCATGGTGCTGCCGCTCTATGCCGCCTTCGAGAAGCTCGACACCGCCCAGGTGGAGGCCGCTCAGGACCTCTTCGCCTCGCCGGTGCGCGCCTTCTGGCACGCCGTCTTCCCCCAGACCCTGCCGGGGCTGCTGGCCGGCATCGTGCTGGTGGCGATCCCCGCCTTCGGCATGTATGTCATTCCCGAACTGCTCGGTGGCGGCAAGGGCATGATGCTCGGCAACCTGGTGGCCAACCAGTTCGCGGGTGGGGCCAATTGGCCGCTGGGGGCGGCCGGCGCGATCCTGATGTTGATCGCCACCTTCATCGGGCTGTTCGCCATGCGTCGCATCGGCAAGCGCCTGGGTGGTGGTGAGGAGGTGGTGATATGAGAAAGCGCACGCTCAAGCGAGGCCTGGCCGGCTTCTGGTGGTTCACCCTGGCTTTCCTCTACCTACCGCTGGCGGTCGTGGTGCTTTTCTCCTTCAACGCCTCCAACAGTGCGGCTACCTTCAGCGGGATCTCGCTGCGCTGGTATGGCCGCCTGATGGACAACGAGGAGATCCTCTCGGCTTTCGCCAACAGCATGATTCTGGCCATTACCTCCTCGGTGATCGCGCTGGGGATCGGCTGCCTGATCGGCTACGGCATGTACCGCCATCGTCACCGTAAGCTGGGCTGGCTGATCGTGCTGATCTACCTGCCGATCGTGCTGCCGGATATCGTCTTCGGCATCTCGGAGATGGCCTTCTTCGTGCAGGTCCATCGCCTCACCGGGCTTCTGCAGCCGGGTCTTTTGACCATGATCATCGCCCACGTCACCTTCCAGATCCCCTTTGTGGCCTTGATCGTCTACTCGCGCTTCGTGGGTCTGGATCCGACCCTCTTCGAGGCTGCCAAGGACCTCTACGCCTCGCCGGTCAAGAGAGTGCTGCATTTCATGCTTCCGACCATCAAGCCAGCGTTGATCTCGGCCTTCTTCCTCTCCTTTACGCTGTCGGTGGATGACTTCGTGATCAGTTTCTTCACCGCGGGACCGGAGAGCGCGACCCTGCCGATCTATATCTGGGGCGCCATCAAGAAAGGGGTATCGCCCGAGATCAACGCTATCGCCGCGCTGATGATCGCGGCAGTGGCTGTTGCCGCCATCATCAGCCTGATATTCAGCCGTCGCCGGCAGGCATGAGCCGGCCAAGCCTTCCCTAGGGGAAACCAGGAGAGTCCGAGATGACAATCAACAAGACCGCACTTGCCCTGTCCGTCGGCGCCGCACTGCTCGCCGGCAGCGTCCAGGCCCAGGAGAACAAGCTCTACCTGTTCAACTGGACCGAGTACATGGACCCCGAGATCATCGAGGCCTTCGAGGAGAAGTATGACGTCGATGTCGTGCAGAACTACTTCAACTCGCTGCCCGAGATGTTCGCCAAGCTCAATGCGGGTGGGGTGTCGCAGTACGACATCATCGTACCGTCCAACTACTATGTGCCGCGGCTGATTCAGACCGGCCTGGTGCAGAAGCTCGACACCTCGAAGCTCGAGAACCTCGACAACGTCATGGCACAGTTCCAGGATCCGGCCTATGACCCGGGGGCCCAGTACAGCGCGCCCTACCAATGGGGCACCACCGGCATCGTCTACAACACCGAGACCTTCCCTGATGCCCCCAAGAGCTGGTCGCTGCTGTTCGACCCCGAGGTCAATCCCGACTACCCCTTCGCCCTGATGGGCGATGGCCAGGTCAGCATGGGCGGCGCCTGCGCCTAC
>NZ_JAVLBC010000064.1:3250-14796 GCF_031581305.1 Halomonas sp. | reverse complement strand
CGGCAAGCTTCTGGGACCAGTGCTTGATGATGGCGTTGCGCGGGTCGGACTCGCGGTAGATCGCATGGCCGAAGCCCATGATCTTGTCCTTGCGCTCGAGCATGCCCATGATCTCGCGCTCGGCCTCCTCCGGGGACTGCCAGTCCTCGATCATCGCCATCGCCGCCTCGTTGGCACCGCCGTGCAGCGGGCCGCGCAGCGAGCCGATGGCACCGGTCACGCAGGAGTGCATGTCGGAAAGCGTCGAGGCACAGACGCGGGCGGTGAAGGTCGAGGCGTTGAACTCGTGCTCGGCATAGAGGATCAGCGAGACGTTCATCACCCGGGCATGCAGCTCGGAGGCCGGCTCGTCGCGCAGCAGGTGCAGGAAGTGACCGCCGATCGACTCGTCGTCGGTCTCGGTCTCGATGCGCACGCCATCGTGGCTGAAGCGATACCAGTAACAGATGATCGACGGCAGCACGGCGAGCAGGCGATCGGAGACATCCTGCTGCTGGTCGAAGCTCTCCTCGGTTTCCAGGTTGCCCAGCATGGAGGCGCCGGTGCGCATCACGTCCATGGGGTGGGCATCCCTGGGAATCTGCTCGAGGACGGTCTTGAGCGCGTCAGGCAGGCCGCGTAGGCCCTTGAGCTTGGTGATGTAGGCATCGAGCTCGGCCTGGTTGGGTAACTTGCCCTTGAGCAGCAGGTAGGCCACTTCCTCGAAGCGCGCCTTCTCGGCCAGCTCCTTGACGTCGAAGCCGCGATAGGTCAGGCCCGAGCCGGTCTTGCCGACGGTGCACAGGGCCGTGGTCCCCGCACTCTGGCCGCGCAGGCCGCTGCTGCTGACGGGTTTGTCTGCCATGTCGTGTCTCCTTGTGAGTCGTTTCTTGTCGGAATTGACGGTCCAGCAGCGTTATGCCTCGCCGCCCTTCTCCGCGAACAGCGCGTCGAGCTTGCGTTCGAAGTCGTGGTAGTTGAGGAAGTCGTAGAGCTCGTCCCGGGTCTGCATGATGTCGACGACATCACGCTGGTGGCCGTTGTCGTGAATGCTCCGGTAGACCTTGAGCGCGGCGGCATTCATGGCGCGGAAGGCGGAGAGCGGGTAGAGCACCATGCGGCAGCCCACCTCGCCCAGCTCCTGCTGGGTGAACAGCGGGGTAGCGCCAAACTCCGTGATGTTGGCCAGGATCGGCGCATCGACGCGCTCGCAGAACGCCTTGTAGTCATCCAGGGTGTGCACGGCCTCGGCGAAGATGGCATCGGCGCCGGCCTCGATGCAGGCGTTGGCCCGCTCGATGGCGGCATCCAGACCATCCTTCTGGAAGGCGTCGGTGCGCGCGATCAGGGTGAAGTCGGGATCGAGGCGCGCATCCGCCGCGGCCTTGACGCGGTCGACCATCTCCTCCTGGGAGACGATCGCCTTGTTGGGACGATGGCCACAGCGCTTCTGGGCCACCTGGTCCTCGAGGTGCACGGCGGCCACACCGGCGCGCTGCATCTCCTTGACGGTGCGGGCAATATTGAAGGCCCCGCCCCAGCCGGTGTCGATGTCCACCAGCAGCGGCAGGTCGGTGGCACCGCAGATACGATGGGCATCCTCGACCACGTCGTTCATGGTGGTCATGCCGAGGTCCGGTAGGCCGAAAGAGGCATTGGCCACGCCGCCACCGGAGAGGTAGATCGCCTGGTGGCCCACCTTCTCGGCCATCATGGCGGTGTAGGCATTGATGGTGCCGACGATGGGCAGCGGGCGATGGGCCTCGAGGGCGGCGCGGAAACGCGCACCGGGGGTCGGTTGCATCATGGGAGGTCTCCGTAAGTTGTTCGAGCGCCTCAGGCGGGCGTCTCGCTGTCCTGCAGTTCTAGGGATGCCGCATAGCGCTCGACGACGTTGGACCGGGAGGCGCTGACATGGCGCCGCATCAGCAGCTCCGCCAGTTCGGCGTCGCCGGCCTCGATGGCATCGACGATGCGGTGGTGTTCGACGAAGGCGCGCTGGGGACGCGAGCCGCTGGCACTGAACTGTGTACGGTAGAGCCGCACCAGATAGTAGAGGTCATCGCAGAGCATGCCCGTGAGCATCTTGTTGTGGCTGCCCTGGACGATGCGGAAGTGAAAGTCCAGATCGCCCTCGCGCTGATAATAGGCCTCACCGCGACGCAGGTCGGCCTGGCGCTCGTGCACGGCCAGCACCTCACGCAGCCCGGCGATCTCCCCGGCGGTCATGTGTTCAGCGGCGAGCCGCGCGGCCATGCTCTCCAGGGCCTCACGCACATCAAATAGCTCAAGCAGCTCCTTCATGGAAAGCTTGACCACGCGGGCCCCGACATGGGGTACCCGTTCGATCAAACGGTGCGCCTCGAGGCGACGCATGGCCTCTCTCAGCGGCCCACGGGAGATCCCGTAGTCCCGGGACAGTCCCGGCTCGGTTATCTTGCTGCCCGGTGCCAGCTCGCCTCTGACGATGGCATCCTGCAACTGCTGGAAGACGCGTTCCGCCAGGGTGCGGACTTCGGGGGAAGTAATCTGTTTTGGTGCGACTGAGTTCATGGCAATTGTCGACAATCAAGTGATGGACGAACTGTAGACATTGCCTCCCCCGGGGTCAACAGGCCCACACAGGGAAGAGCTTAACCTTTGGTTGTAAACAACCTGGGGCAGGTGCCCACCAATGTCGACAATGATCATGCGAGTGAATGGTCGTGAGCGACAATTGGGGAGGCAGCGGGAGGGACAAGTCGGCTCTCGACACCTAGAATGGAGCGCCCGTATCGAGTAGACGACGTGATGACACCTTCGATCGACATCGTCCCCCTGCCCTACTGCGAGGATCCGCTGGCCTACTTCGCGGCGCTGCGCGACAGGCCCGGCGCCGTGTTGCTCGACAGTGGTCGCCCGATGGCGCCGGGGGGCCGTTACGACATTCTCAGCTGCGATCCCCTCGCGCTGCTCGAAATCGATGCCGACGGCCAGGTGCAAGGCGACCCCGCGCTGGCGGGCCTCGCCCCCTTCGCTGCCCAGCAGGCGCTGCTTGAACGGCTACCCGGCGATGTGCCGGACAGCCGGCTGCCGTTTCTCGGCGGGCTGATCGGCTACTGGAGCTACGACCTCGGGCAGCGACTCGAGCCGGTGACCGGACAGGCCCGGCAGGCGGTCAAGTTGCCGGCCAGCCGGGTCGGTCTCTATGACTGGGCATTGATCCAGGACCACGACTGTCGGCAGAGCTGGCTGGTGGGCAGTGCCTCACGACGTCGCCAGGTACGCGAGTGGCTGGATACGCCGACGCGCCCAGAGGGGAGCTTCCGCCTCTCTGCCCCCTTCGCCGCCGAACTCAGTCGCGACGACTATCTGACACGCTTTGACGCCGTTCAGTGCTACATCCGCGCCGGCGACTGCTACCAGATCAACCTGGCCCAGCGCTTCAGCGCCCCCTTCGAGGGCGACCTCTGGGCGGCCTACCGTCGACTGCGCGCCACCACGCCCACCCCCTTCGCCGGCTACCTGGCCTGGAATGACAAGGCGATCCTCTCACTCTCGCCGGAACGCTTCCTGCTCTGCCGGGACGGCCGGGTAGAGACCCGACCGATCAAGGGCACGCGACCACGCGGCGCGACGCCCGAGGAGGACCGGTGGCTGGCCAGGGAGCTGGGCGCAAGTCTCAAGGATCGTGCCGAGAATGTGATGATCGTCGACCTGCTGCGCAACGACCTGGGCCGGGTCTGCCAGCCCGGCAGCGTGAAGGTACCACAGCTCTGCAGCCTGGAGAGCTATGCCAACGTGCATCACCTGGTCAGCGTGGTAACCGGCGCGCTGGCGCCCGAACGCTCGCCCCTGGACCTGCTGGCTGCCGCCTTTCCCGGTGGCTCCATTACCGGCGCTCCCAAGGTGCGGGCCATGCAGATCATCGACGAACTGGAACCCAGCCGTCGCAGCGCCTACTGCGGCAGTCTCGGCTACGTGGACGTACGCGGCCATATGGACACCTCCATCGCCATTCGCAGCGTGGTGGCCGAGGGGGGAGAACTGCACCTCTGGGGTGGAGGTGGCCTGGTCGCCGACTCCCGGGGCGAGGAGGAGTACACCGAGACCCTGGACAAGATCCGCCACCTGATGCGGGCGCTGGTGGCGGCCAGCCATGACTAAAAGATGGAATAAAAAACAGGTCTTCTACTTCGCAAAGGAATAGATACCCAATGAATCGGTATTGGGGAAGGAAACACCGGCTCTGCTAAGGTACTTCAAACCCAAGACCACCTGTCCGGAGCCCTCATGGAGCTGCAACTCGATGTCATCAACCGGGAACTCGGCAACGACCCCGAGGTCCTGATCCGCTGGGCGCTGGAGCAGGGGCAACGGCCGATCTGCACGACCAACTTCCGCCCCTTCGAGGCCGTGATCCTGCATATGGTCACGCGCCAGCAGCCGGATATCCCGGTCGTGTGGATGGACAATGGCTACAATACCAAGGCCACCTACCGGTTCGCCGACGAACTGATCCAGCGCCTGAACCTCAACCTGGTGAGCTACCTGCCACGACGCTCGCGGGCCCATCGCGAAGCGCTGGAAGGCCCCGCCCCGGGGATCGAGGATCCACGCCACGCGGCCTTCACCCAGGAGGTGAAGCTCGAACCCTTCGAGCGGGCCCTGCGCGAGATGTCACCGGACGTCTGGTTCACCGCCCTGCGAGCCGAGGACACGCCCGAACGAGCCCGCATGACACCGGTAAGCCACAGCGGGGACGGCCTGCTGAAGGTCTCTCCCCTGCTGCACTGGACGGCACGCGAGCTCTACCACTACCTGCAGACCCACGATCTGCCCAACAATTTCGACTATTTCGACCCCACCAAGGTGGAGGAGAAGCGCGAGTGCGGTCTGCACCTCCAGCATTGACGATCGCGTCAGACAGGAGAGAGGCAAGAACAGGGAAACGAGCCCTCGCTCAGCGCGACGGCAGCTCGATATCCTTGAAGAGGGCCTCCTCGTGACGCGGGCCGGCGGCAAGGGCCGCGTCGACCAAGTCCCGCGTCAGGTGGCTGGCAAAGCCTTCCAGGAAGTCATACATGTAGCCGCGCATGAAAGTGCCGCGACGAATACCGATCTTGGTGGTGGAACTCGCGAAGAGGTGACCGGCCTCGAGCGCTACCAGGTCGGTATCGTGCTCGGCATCCACGGCCATGTGGGCGACGATGCCTACCCCCATCCCCAGTCGTACATAGGTCTTGATGACATCGGCATCGGCCGCGGTGAGCACCACATTGGGCGTCAGGCCCTGTGCACGGAAGGCATCGTCGAGCTGTGAGCGTCCGGTGAAGCCGAACACATAGGTGACCAGCGGATAGTCTGCCAGGGCCTCCAGCGTCAGGGACTCCATCTCGGCCAGGGGATGTCCCTGGGGCACCAGGACACAACGATTCCAGCGATAGCAGGGCAGCAGCACCAGGTCGTTGAAGAGCTCCAGAGACTCGGTGGCAATGGCGAAATCGGCCTGGCCATCGCTGACCATCTGGGCGATCTGCTTGGGCGTACCCTGCTGCATGTGCAACGCCACATCGGGATACTTCTGGGTGAAGTCGCTGATCACCGGCGGTAGCGCATAGCGTGCTTGAGTGTGGGTGGTAGCGATCGCCAGGCTGCCGCGACGCTCGTCGCTGTGCTCCTGAGCGACCTCCTTGATGTTCTCGGTAAGCCTCAGCACCTGCCCGGCCAGTTCGATGATCGCCTGCCCCGCGGGCGTCACGCGGGTCAGGTGCTTGCCGCTGCGGGCAAAGATCTCGACACCGAGCTCGTCCTCGAGAAGGCGGATCTGCTTGGAGATGCCCGGCTGAGAGGTAAAGAGGCTCTGGGCAGTGGCCGAGACGTTGAGATTGTGGCGCGACACCTCCCAGATGTAACGCAGCTGCTGAAGCTTCATGGCCGCCCTCCCGTGCGTATCATGGGGCCTTTAAAATACCGTAAAGACATAAAAATATTATTAATGATCACTTTATAGCATAACTCACCCGGGCAGGTGCAACCGCTTTCCCGCACTCTGCCACACAGCGGGGATTTGCCAGCACTTCGGTCGACCGCTAACATCGTCCAACCTGGCATACCCCGCATATCACCCCATCCGCTCGATGCAGCGCAACGAAACTGGAGAATCACATGGCCAATAACGTCGATGTCACCAATGCCAACTTCGAGCAGGAAGTCCTCAAGGCCGAGACACCGGTCCTGCTCAAGTTCTGGGCCCCCTGGTGTGGTCCCTGCAAGGTGATGGCACCGGTGGTCGACGAGGTCGCCGAGGAGCGCAACGGCAACCTCAAGGTCGTCAGCATCAACGTTGACGATGCTCCCGAGATCGCCGCCGAACAGGGCGTGCGCGGCGTGCCGACCGTGATGATGTTCAAGTCCGGCACCAAAGTCGCCTCGCTGGTCGGTGCCCAGTCGAAGTCACAGCTGAGCCAGTTCATCGACCAGAACGCCTAATCGCGTCGCACGACTCTCGGACGCCCTTATCGCCCCGGCCCCGGCCGGGGCGATGTCGTTTCTTGCGCCTACTCCTCGTCGCGCTTCGAGATCGGGCGGTCGGCCTTCTCGATCGATGCCCCCTCCCCCGGCCCCAACAGATGAGCGATCCAGCGGGTCTCGGGATGGCTGTCCAGGGCAATCTTCAATGTCATGGTCAGCACCACGGAGAGCAGCATCCCCACCGCCCCGAAGATCCAGCCCCAGACCACCAGCGAGAGGAAGGCCACGAAGGTCGAGAGCCCCAGGGCCCGGCCCATCACCCGCGGCTCGACGATATTGCCCATCACGAAGTTGACCCCCAGATAGGCCGCGGCGAGCATCAGGGCATCGAACAGGCCTCCCTCAGGCGAGACCAGCAGCAGCATGACCGGCGGCAGTGCCGCGATGGCCGAGCCGATGTTGGGAATATAGTTCAGCGCAAAGGCCAGCACCGCCCATAGCAGCGGAAACTCCACCCCCACCAGCTTGCAGGCCACCCATATCAGCGCACCGGTGGCCAGGCTGATCAGCGTCTTCACGGCGAGGTAGCGCTTGAGGGTGAGACTGAACTCGCTGAAGCGACGCAGGCTGGGCGCCGGATTGACCAGGGCACGGGAGACCTTGTCGCGGAAATTGAGCGTCTCGAAGAGCAGGAACATCACCAGCAGGGCCACCACGATGCTCTGCATCATCAGGTTGCCCACCTCGCCGAGTAACGTCGGAATCCAGTTGCCGAACTGCTCGGCCTCCAACAGGTCAGCCAGCCGATTGGTGTCGATGGCGAGCCCCATCCCGGCCAGACCGTCGAGGAGTCCCAGGTAATACTGGTAGAGCTTCTCCTCGATGCCCGGCAGGGAATCGACGAAGGTGCCGAAGCTGTTGACCACCAGCAGACCAAGCAGGGAGAGGAAGCCGCCGATCACCACCAGCGTCAGCCACACGGCCAGCCGCGTGCTCATTCCGAGGCGATGCAGCCACTGCACGGGGGCCGTGCAGACGACCGCGATGAACAGCGCCAGCAGCAGCGGCACCAGGAGGCTGGAGCCCGCCCGCATACCCGCGACGATCACCACCAGGGCGGCCAGTGCCAGGGTCAGGTTGAGGGGAATATTAGTCTGCTCACCGTCTTTGGGATGGGGCATGCCCGGACTCACGACCATGGAAAGTCTGCTCATGATGCCGGGGTGGGCGGCAATTGCAAAGGACGGGAACCATTCCAGAGCCATGGGCTCGAAGCCGGCGTATCCGCGATGCGACAAGGAGAGATTCATGCCGATGCCCCGCCTGTTCCGCCCGCTACTAATGCCAGCTCTGACCGCGTTGATGGTCGTGGCCTCGCTGGCAATGCTTCCCCGCACCCTCGCCGCGGAAACGCCCCGTCGCCTGGAGGTCCAGGCCGAGGCCGAGCTGCAGGTGGTGCCGGATCGTGCCACACTCAGTGCCCGCCTGTGGGAACACACACCGGCCACCGCCCAGCGTGAGGAATCCGCGAGCGACCCGGATGCCCTGCGCAAGGCCCGCGACAGGCTGGAAACCCGATCCGCTGGCCTGATACGCGCCCTGGAAGAGGCGGGGCTGGAGCGCCAGGCGATCCGTGCCGGCTCCCTGAACGTGCAACCCGAGCACCTGCCGGGCGAACGACGCGCGGAGGGCAAACACGAGACGCTGGTTCGCACCCGCCTCGAGCGGCCCCTTCGCCTCCAGCTCGATGACCTCGAGCAGTTGCCTGTGCTGCTCGATGCCCTGACCGAGGCCGGCGTGGATGCCCTGGACGGCGTCAGCTATGACCTCGCCGACCGCGACGCTGCTACCGACGAGGCGCTGATCAAGGCACTGGAGAAGGCCCGCCACAAGGCCACCCTCATGGCCGAGACACTGGGCATCGGCCTGGGTGAGGTGATCGCCGTGAGCGAGACCCGCTCGCCGCTCTTCCAGCCGCGGATGATGGCCATGAGTGCCGATGCCCGGGAGAGCCTGCCCCGGGCCGAGTACCGTCCCGGTACCATCACCATCGAGGCCGGGGTCGGCGTCAGCTGGAAAATAACGCCGTAAGCGGGAAGCTGGAAGGCGGCATAAGTCCAGCGCCTAAAGGGTCACGGTTTTTCTTCAAGCTTCCAGCCGCGTAGCGGCGCTCTTACAGCTTCAAGCTCCTGGCCCGACGAAGCCGGATCAGAGGTTAATGGTTTCGACCCCACCCATGTAGGACCGCAGGACTGCAGGCACACTGATCGAGCCGTCTGCGTTCTGGTGGTTCTCCATCACCGCGATCAGACAACGACCCACCGCCAGACCGGAGCCGTTGAGGGTATGCAGCAGCTGCGGCTTCTTCTGCTCGGGCTGACGAAAGCGCGCCTGCATGCGTCGTGCCTGGAAGTCCTCGCAGTTGGAGACCGAGGAGATCTCGCGGTAGGTCTCCTGGCTGGGCAGCCAGACTTCCAGGTCGTAGGTCTTGGTCGCCCCGAAGCCCATATCACCGGTACAGAGCGTCACCACGCGATACGGCAATTCGAGCGCCTGAAGGATCGCCTCGGCATGACCGCGCATTTCCTCCAGCGTCTCATAGCTCTTCTCCGGCTCCACCAGTTGCACCATCTCGACCTTGTCGAACTGGTGCTGGCGAATCATGCCGCGGGTATCGCGGCCGTGGGAACCCGCCTCACTGCGAAAGCACGGCGTATGGGCGGTCAGCTTCATCGGCAGCGCCTCGTGGTCGAGGATCTCATCACGAGCGAAATTGGTCAGCGGCACCTCGGCGGTAGGGATGAGGTGGTAGCCGCGCTCGTCATCCAGGCGAAACAGGTCCTCACCGAACTTGGGGAGCTGGCCGGTGCCATGCAGCGAGGCGTCGTTGACCATGTAGGGGACATAGCACTCCTCGTAGCCATGCTCGAGGGTCTGCTTGTCGAGCATGAACTGCGCCAGAGCCCGATGCAGCCGTGCGATGGGACCACGCATCACCGCGAAGCGCGCCCCGGTCAGCTTGGCTGCCAGGTCGAAGTCCAGATCGCCCTTCACCGCGCCCAGGTCGACATGGTCCTGGACCTCGAAGCCGAACTCGCGCGGCGCACCCCAGCGGTGGAGTTCGACATTGTCCGCCTCGCTTTCGCCCACCGGCACACTGTCGTGGGGCAGGTTGGGCAGGCCGCTGACCAGCGCATCCCAGTCGGCCTGCACCTCGGCCAGGCGCGTCTTGGCGGCATCGAGCCGGTCGCCCAGGTCAGATACCTCATCAAGCAGCGGCTGGATGTCATCACCCGCAGCCTTGGCCTTGCCGATCGCCCTGGAGCGGGTGTTGCGCTCGTTCTGCAGGGACTCGGTCTCGGCCTGCAGCTCGCGCCGCCGGGACTCCAGCGCCTCGAGACGGTCGGTGTCGAGGGCATAGCCCCGCTTGGCCAGTCGTTGGGCGACCGAGTCGAGGTCGCTGCGCAGCAGTTTGGGATCGAGCATGGAATCCGGTCCGTTGCAGTCGGTGATTGGGGAATCGGCCGCGAGGAAGCGGCGGCTGGAATCAGACCGCCCATTGTAGGCAAAAGCCCGAACGGGTGCCACGCGGGACCGGCACGCCGGGATGCGCACATGGGCCTCTCGCGGTAAAGTAGGGGTATCCTTTCCCCCCCGCCCGGCCATGCCGTGGTGGCGCCAAGACTGAACATGACACCATGATCGCACGACTGGACACCGCCGACGCCGGCAACACCGCGAGCCTTGCCGCCCCCTACCTGCGTTTCCTCGAGGCCCTGAGGGCCGCCGGTTTCGAAGGTGAGATCGCCCCGGATTACGCCGCACGCACGGTGCTGGCCACCGACAACTCCATCTACCAGCGCCTGCCCCAGGCGGTGCTCTATCCCAGGGGCGCCCCGGACCTGCAGCGCATCGCCCACCTGGCCGGCCAGGAGGCGCATCGCCAAGTGGTGCTGACACCCCGTGGCGGCGGTACCGGCACCAATGGCCAGTCACTCACCGATGGCCTGGTGGTGGACGTCTCGCGGCACATGAACGCGATCCTCGACATCGACGTGGAGAATCGCCGGGTACGTGTACAGGCCGGCGTGGTCAAGGACCAGCTCAATGCGGCGCTGAAGCCCTTTGGACTTTTCTTCGCCCCGGATCTCTCCACCTCCAATCGCGCCACCATCGGCGGCATGATCGCAACCGACGCCAGCGGCCAGGGCAGCTGCGAGTACGGCAAGACCCGTAACCACGTGCTCGAACTCGACGTGCTGCTGCTGGGCGGCGAGCGCCTTGAGAGCCGCCCGGTAGATGACGGCGAACTGGAGGCGCTGTGTGCCCGCGATGATGC
Organism: Halomonas sp.; assembly: GCF_031581305.1. Taxonomy (GTDB): domain Bacteria; phylum Pseudomonadota; class Gammaproteobacteria; order Pseudomonadales; family Halomonadaceae; genus Halomonas. Next base: position 4,025 of record NZ_JAVLBC010000064.1, on the reverse strand, counting down.
CACCGGCCGCGCCTACCGCACCGCCCGCGAGATCATCGATACCCGGGGCGAACTGATAGAGGCCAAGTTCCCGCCCCTCAACCGCTGCCTGACCGGCTACGACCTGGCGCATCTGCGCGATGACCAGGAGCGTCTGGACATGAACAGCCTGTTGTGCGGCGCCGAAGGGTCACTGGGCTTGCTCAACGAGGCGGTGCTCAACGTGCTGCCCATCCCCAAGCACGCCACCCTGGTCAACGTGCGCTATCCCGGTTTCATGGATGCCCTGCGCGACGCCAAGGCCCTGATGGCAAGCCTCGCGCAACCTACCTCCATCGAGACGGTGGACGACAAGGTGCTGATGTTGGCCATGGAGGACTTCGTCTGGAACAGCGTAGCGGCATTCTTCCCTGCCGGAGAGACGCCGGTGCGCGGCATCAACCTGGTGGAGTTCAACGACGACGACCCCGAGCGACTCCAAGAGCGCGTCGACGCCTTCTGCGCACACTTGGAGGCGGATGCCAGCGTCCAGCGCCTGGGCTTTACCCTGGCCGAGGGACGTCCGCAAATCCAGAAGGTCTATGCCATGCGCAAGCGCGCCGTGGGCCTGCTGGGCAACGCCAGGGGCGAGAAACGCCCCATCCCCTTCGTGGAGGATACTGCGGTACCACCGGAGCACCTGGCGGACTTCATCAGCGAGTTCCGCGCCGCCCTGGATGCCCGTGGCCTGGAATACGGCATGTTCGGCCATGTGGATGCCGGCGTGCTCCACGTGCGGCCGGCCATCGACATGAAG
>NZ_JAVLBC010000064.1:0-3240 GCF_031581305.1 Halomonas sp. | reverse complement strand
CTGATCCGCGAGGTCTCCGACGAAGTGGCCGAGCTCACCCAGCGCTACCATGGGCTGCTGTGGGGCGAGCACGGCAAGGGGGTGCGCTCCGAGTATGCGCCCAGGTTCTTCGGCGAGCTCTACCCCAGCCTGCAGCAGGTCAAGGCGGCATTCGACCCACACAACCAGCTCAATCCAGGCAAGATCGCCACACCGCTTCCCCTGTCTCCCCACCCTGAGTCCATGGAAACGCCTCCTGACGATGCGAGCCGGACGTCGAACGACGGGGAGGACGTTCAGGCCGTCACGTGGGTCGATCCGGGCCTGCTGACCATCGATGGGGTCACCACCCGCGGCCAGCTCGACCGAACCATCGACGAGAAGGCCTGGCAGGCCCACGCCGCCACCGTCTACTGCAACGGCAACGGCGCCTGCTACAACTATGACCCCGATGACGCCATGTGCCCCTCCTGGAAGGCCACCCGGGATCGCATCCACTCACCCAAGGGGCGCGCCAGCCTGATTCGCGAATGGCTGCGCCTGCAGGGCGACGCCAGCATCGATCTGGTCGAGGAGTCACGCAGGAAGAAGGCCGAAGGCGTCTGGGGGTTCGTCAGGGGCCTTCCCGTGCGCACACTGAACACCCTGAGGCACCGACGCGGCGAGGACGATTTCTCCCATGAGGTCTATGACGCCATGGCAGGCTGTCTCGCCTGCAAGTCCTGCGCCGGCCAGTGCCCGATCAAGGTCAACGTGCCCGACTCGCGCTCGCAGTTCCTGGAAGTCTACCACGGCCGCTATCTGCGTCCGCTGCGCGACTACCTGATCGGCGGCCTGGAGTTCATGGTGCCGACCCTGTCGCGCATCGCGCCGCTCTACAATGCCAGCCTGGGCAACCGCCTGGTGGAGCGCCTGCTGGCCGGCCCGGTTGGCATGGTCGACAGCCCGCGGCTCTCTCGCGCCAGCCTCAAGAAGCAGCTGGCGGCCTGGGGCGTGGCCGAGGCAACGCCCACCTCGCTTGGTCTGCTCACCGATGCCCAGAAGGCACGCAGCGTGGTGATCGTCCAGGACGCCTTCACCAGCTACTTCGAGGCCAAGCTGGTCATGGATATCGTCGAGCTGCTCGCCCGACTCGATGTCCGGGTATTCGTGGCGCCCTTCTCGCCCAACGGCAAGCCCCTCAACGTCCAGGGCTTCCTGGGCGCCTTCGAGCGTACCGCGGAGAAGCAGGCCAGACGCCTCAAGACGCTGGCCGCGTTCGGCGTGCCGCTGGTCGGCATCGACCCGGCCATGACCCTGACCTACCGCCAGGAGTACGTGAAGGCGCTGGGGCCAGACGCCGTTCCCGAGGTGCTGATGCTGCAGGAGTGGCTGGTGGCGCATGCCGCCACCCTGGCGCCCGGCGGCCTGACGCTGGACGACCCCGGTTACAAGCTGCTCTCCCACTGCACCGAGAAGACCAACGCCCCGGGCAGCCCCAGGGCATGGCAGCAGGTATTCACCGCCTTCGGCCTGGAGCTTACGCTGGTCAACACCGGCTGCTGCGGCATGTCCGGCACCTATGGCCACGAGGCCCGAAATCTCGAGACCTCGAAGACCATCTATGCGCAATCCTGGCAGCCGGTGGTGGAGAACACGGACCACTCGGGTAAGCTGCTGGCCACCGGCTACTCCTGCCGCAGCCAGGCCAAGCGGCTCTCCGACACCGCCCTGCCCCACCCGCTGCAGGGGCTGCTGGAAATGCTGCGCCGCGCTGGCTGAGCCAAAACGCAGGCGCCCACCGGGAAAATCGACAGTAGTTGCCAAGTCGAGCGTAAAACACGTGAGCAGGAGGCGAATCAATGAACCGCACCCTGATACTCGTCGGACTGTTGATCGTCGCCATCGGGCTGCTCTGGCCGTGGCTCTCCCGCTTGCCCCTCGGCCAGCTTCCCGGCGATATCGTCATCCGCCGCGAGAATGTCTCGTTCTTCTTCCCGATCACCACCATGATTCTGGTCAGCCTGGCGATCTCGGCGCTTCTCTGGTTCTTCCAGCGCTGATCCCGGGCACGACGACAGCGATTGTACACCCCATCGGTAATAACTAATCTGTAAACTGCCCTTCGCCAGGAAGCCTGCCATGGAAAGCCCCGCCGTCCTGCTCACCGGCATCGGTCTTCTCTCACTAGGTTGCCAGTGGCTCGCCTGGCGACTCAGGGTCCCCGCCATCCTGCCGCTGCTGCTCACCGGCATCCTTGTCGGGCCCATCACCGGCCTGCTGGACCCCGACGCCCTGCTCGGCAACCTGCTCTTCCCGCTGGTCTCGCTGGCCGTGGCCGTGATCCTCTTCGAGGGCAGCCTGACCCTGAGCTTCGCCGAGCTGCGCGGGCACGGCCATACGGTGCGTCGCCTGGTGACCTGGGGCGTGCTGCTCACGGCACTGATCAGCGCCCTGGCCGCCCGCTGGCTGCTCGACCTGTCATGGGGAATGGCCAGCGTGCTCGGCGCTCTGCTGGTGGTCACCGGCCCCACCGTCGTGCTGCCCCTCCTCGAGACCCTGCGGGCCAAGGAATCCCTGTCCCAGATCCTGCGCTGGGAGGGCATCCTCATCGATCCCATCGGTGCCATCGGCGCAGTGCTGGTCTACGAGTATGTGGTGATCGGCACCTCCGGGAATGCCTTCATGCATACCCTGGGGCTGTTCGGCCTGTCCGCCCTGATCGGCTTCGGTTTGGGGGGCCTGGGCGGTTACCTCTGGGGCTGCGTGCTGCGCCACCACTGGCTGCCGCGCCAGCTGCACAGCTTCGGCACCCTGATGGTCATGCTGACCCTCTACACCCTCTCCAACCAGCTCTTCCATGAATCCGGGCTGCTGACCGTCACGGTGATGGGCGTGTGGATGGGCAACATGCCACGGGTGCCTACCGGCCCCATCGTCGAGTTCAAGGAGACCCTGTCGGTGCTCTTGATCTCGGGCCTCTTCATCCTGCTCGCCGCGCGGCTCGGCATCGAGCAACTGGCCCTGCTGGGGTGGCCGGCCTGGGCCTACCTGGCGGCGCTGATGCTGGTGGCGCGGCCGCTGACCGTGTGGCTCTGCACCGCGGGCAGCGGGCTCGACTGGCGGGAGAAGGCACTGCTGGCCTGGATCTCGCCGAGGGGCATCGTGGCGGCAGCGGTGGCCTCGCTGTTCGCCCTCAAGCTCGAGGCCCAGGGCCTCGAGGGGGCCGAGATGCTGGTGCCGGTGACCTTCATGGTGATCATCGCCACAGTGGTGATCCAG
>NZ_JAVLBC010000063.1:4495-14832 GCF_031581305.1 Halomonas sp. | reverse complement strand
CGGCGCTCGGCGCTCGGCGCTCGGCGCTCGGCGCTCGGCGCTCGGCGCTCGGCGCGCTACGCCGTCTGCGGGCTCTCCCGCAGCAGCTGGGCCGAGAGCAGCGCCCACTGATCGTCCCAGTGCTCGGTGGGACGGTGGCGGAAGTCGCTGCGCACGTAGCGCGATATCTGCCCCTCGAGCTGGGCCAGCAGCAGGTTGGCGGCCGCCGAGACCGGCAGCGCGGGACGCCGCCCCTCGCGCAACTCCGCCTCGCGCAGTACCTGCTTGAGCTGAGTCTCGAGACGCTCGAAGAGCTGGTGGATGCGAAGGCGCAGCCGTGCCGTCTCGCCGGTCAGGGCATCACCACCCAGCAGGCGCGACAGGCCGGGGTTCTTCTCGGCGAAGGCCAGCACCAGGGTGAGAATCTGGCCGCAGCGCGGCACCGCCTCCGGCACCTCCTCGAGGATGCGGCCGATGCGTTCGAAGAGGGACTCCTCGATGAATGCGATCAGCCCCTCGAACATCCGTGCCTTGCTGGGAAAGTGGCGATAGAGCGCGGCCTCCGAGACGCCGACCTGGCGGGCCAGGGCGGCCACAGTGATGCGCTTGCCGCTGTCCTCCTCCAGCATCAGCGCCAGGCCCTGCAGGATCTGCTCGCGGCGACTGGGGGTTCGTGTTTCCTGCGTCATGTCGTTATGTTCTTGTCGGTCGGGTGGATCGGGCCGGAGAGCTCAGTCGGCGTTCGGGTCCTGGGGAATGTCGGTGATCAGGGTGCCCACCCCGGCGTTGGTGAAGATCTCCAGCAGGGTGGCATGGGGCACCCGGCCGTCGATGATATGGGCGCTCCTTACGCCGCCCTTCACGGCATCCAGGGCGCAGCGGATCTTCGGCAGCATGCCGCCATGGATGGTGCCATCACCGATCAGGGCATCCACCTGGCCAGTGGTCAGCCCGGTGAGCACCTCGCCCTCGGCGTTCATCAGGCCGGCGACGTTGGTCAGCAGCATCAGCTTCTCGGCATCCAGGGCTTCGGCCATCTTGCCGGCTACAAGGTCCGCATTGATGTTGTAGCTGCGGCCCGTTGCGTCCACGCCGATGGGGGCGATCACGGGGATGAAGTCACGCGCGGCGAGCATTTCGATGAGATCGGTGGAGATGTGCTCCACCTCGCCCACGTGGCCGATGTCGATGATCTCCGGCGCGGTCATCTCCGGGCTCTGGTGTTCCACCTGGAGCTGTCGGGCGCGGATCTGCGCGCCGTCCTTGCCGGTCAGGCCGATGGCCTTGCCTCCGCACTGGTTGATCAGGTTGACGATGCCCTTGTTGACCAGGCCGCCCAGCACCATCTCCACCACGTCCATGGTCTCGGCGTCGGTGACCCGCATGCCGTTGACGAAGCGCGACTCGATCTTGAGCTTCTCCAGCAGTTCGCCGATCTGTGGGCCGCCGCCATGCACTACCACCGGATTGATGCCGACTTCCTTCATCAGCACCATGTCGCGGGCGAAGGAGTCGATCAGGGTGTCTTCGGTCATGGCGTTGCCGCCGTACTTCACCACCACGGTCTTGCCGGAGAAGCGCTGGATGTAGGGCAGTGCCTCGGAGAGCACTTCCACCACCAGGCGTGGGTCACGGGTCTGTTCGGTCATCTGTCGGGCTCCCTGTCCTGTGTGTGGCGAACAGCCCCTCAGAGGGGCAGTTCGAGGTCGGGTGATACCTGGGTGAGGGCGTCGGCGAAGCGGCCGCGGATGCGCGCCAGGGCGGCGTCGTCCTTGCCCTCGAAGCGCAGCACCAGCACCGGCGTGGTGTTGGAGGCGCGGCACAGGCCCCAGCCGTCCGGATAGTCGACGCGGATGCCGTCCAGGGTCGTCTTGACGCCCTCCTCACCGAAGTCGCCCTCCCGGGCCAGCCGGTCCACCAGCGCGAACTTGGTCTCGTCAGTGACCGTGATGTTGATCTCCGGGGTGCCGATGTCCTGAGGGTAGCGGGCGAAGAAGGTATCCGCATCGTCAGCCTGCCTCGACAGGATCTCGAGCAGACGGGCGGCGGCGTAGAGGCCGTCGTCGAAGCCGTACCAGCGCTCCTGGAAGAAGATGTGGCCACTCATCTCGCCGGCCAGCAGGGCGCCGGTCTCCTTCATGCGCGCCTTGATCAGCGAGTGTCCGGTGCGCCACATCTCGGGGGTGCCGCCGGCCTCCTCGATCACCCGGGTCAGGTTGCCGGTGCACTTGACGTCGAAGATCACGCGGGCGTCGTGATTGCGCGACAGCATGTCCTCGGCGAAGGCCATCAGCAGGTGGTCGGGGTAAATCAGCTTGCCGCTCGGCGTGATCACGCCGAGGCGGTCGCCGTCGCCGTCGAAGGCCAGGCCGATGTCTGCGCCGGTCTCCTGCACGGTGCGGATCAGGTCCTGGAGGTTATCGAGCTTGCCCGGGTCCGGGTGGTGGTTGGGGAAGGTGCCGTCGATCTCGGCGAACAGTGGAATCGTCTCGGCGCCGAGGCGCTCGACCAGCGCCGGGCCGAGTTCGCCGGCCACGCCGTTGCCGCAGTCGACCACGGCCTTGAGCGGCCGGGAAAGCGTCACGTCGCCGAGGATGCGCGCGAGGTAGGCGTCACGCACGTCTTCCTGGCGCGTCTGGCCCCGGCCCTCGGCGAGGTCGCTCGTCGCGAGGCGGGTATGCAGCGCGGTGATGGCATCGCCGGAGAGCGTCTCGCCGCCCAGCACGATCTTGAAACCGTTGTAATCCGGCGGATTGTGGCTGCCGGTGACCATCACCCCTGAGGCGGTGCCTTCGAGCACGTGAGTGGCGAAATAGAGTACGGGGGTGGGGACCATGCCGATATCGACCACGTCACAACCCGACGACATCAGTCCGCGGGTCAGGGCCGCCAGCAGGCGCGGGCCGGAGAGGCGTCCGTCGCGGGCCACTACCACAGTGGACGCGTCGCGCGACCGGGCCTCGCTGCCGATGGCGCGGCCGATCTGCTCGACACCGTTCTCGGTCAAGGTGTCGTCGACGATGCCGCGGATGTCGTAGGCGCGGAAGATGGAGGCGGGGACTGCCTGGCTCGCTTCTTGGGTCATGGGGTCCGTCCTGTGGAGAGGTTCGAGTGGCTGGGTGCCGTCTCAGTGACGGCCGGAGCTGCCGAACCCACCGGTGCCACGCTGGTCGGCTCCCCGGTGGTTGGCGTCGAAGTCCTCGACGACCTCGAGGTCGGCATGCACTACGGGAACAAGCAGGTACTGTGCCAGCCTCTCGAAGGGCTCGATGGTGAAGGGCGCGTCGCCACGGTTCCATGTGGAGATCATCAGCTCGCCCTGGTAGTCGGAATCGATCAGCCCCACCAGGTTGCCGAGCACGATGCCGTGCTTGTGGCCCAACCCTGAGCGGGGAAGGATCATCCCGGCGAAGGTCGGGTCGGCGATGTGGATGGCAAGCCCGGTGCGCACCAGCTCGCACTGCCCGGGCGCCAGGGTCAGGGGGGCATCGAGCAGGGCGCGCAGGTCCATGCCGGCGGATCCTTGGGTGGCGTAGTGAGGCAGATGATCACGCAGGCGCTCGTCGAGCAGCTTGACGGCGAGGCGCGGGCGATCGGGAACGATGGGCATCGGGATTCCTCGAGTGTTCGGTGTCAGGGGGCGTTGCGGGGCGACAGGCAGGCCAGGGCACGGCGCACCACGGCCAGGGCGAGTTGCGGCTTGGGCTGGGGGGCGAGGCTCTCGCTGCCTTCCCTGTCGACTTCCCGCCACAGCAGCAGGGCGGCGTTGTCGTCGCTTCCGAAGCCGATTTCGGCCCGGGAGACATCGTTGGCAACGATCATGTCGAGCCCCTTGCGGGCCAGCTTGTCCCGGGCATAGGCCTCCAGGTCGCGGGTCTCGGCGGCGAACCCCACCACCAGCGGGCGCTGCGCCTCGGGGAGGGCGGCGACACCGGCGATGATGTCGGGGTTCTTGACCAGGCGCAGGGTGAGGCCCTCCTCGCCTTCGACCTTCTTGATCTTGTGCTCGGCGGCCGTCTCGGCTCGGTAGTCGGCCACGGCGGCGCAGCCGATGAAGATGTCGCTGTCGGCGGCCAGCCGCTGGGCGGCCGCGTGCATTTCCCGGGCGCTCTGCACGTTGGTGCGCTCGACGCCATCCGGTGTCGGCAGGCTGACCGGACCGCTGATCAGTCGCACCCGGGCGCCCAGCGAGGCGGCGGCGGCGGCCAGGGCGAAGCCCATCTTGCCGGAGCTGTGGTTGGAGAGGTAGCGCACCGGGTCGAGCGGCTCTCGGGTTGGGCCGGCGGTGATGGTGATGGTCAGGCCGTCGGCCTCTCGGGCGTCGGGATCGCGTGTTTGCTGCAGCGCTGCCAGGATCGCCTCGGGCTCGAGCATGCGTCCCGGTCCCACGTCACCGCAGGCCTGATCACCGCTGTCGGGTCCCAGCAGCTGCCAGCCGTCCTCGGCTAGCTGGTGCGCGTTGCGCTGGGTGGCCGGATGGCGCCACATGGCCTGGTTCATGGCCGGGGCCATCGCCTTCTCGGCCTCGCTCGCCAGGCACAGGGTGGTGAGCAGGTCGTCCGCCAGGCCCTGGGCGAGGCGCGCCATCAGGTCGGCGGTGGCCGGGGCGATCAGGATGGTGTCGGCCCAGCGGGCCAGCTCGATATGCCCCATGCCGGCCTCGGCCTCTGGGTCGAGCAGCGAGGTGCGTACGGCTTCCCCCGTCAAGGCTTGCAGCGTCAGTGGCGTGATGAAGGCCTGGGCGCCTTCGGTCATCACCACACGCACCTCGCAGCCGGCCTGCGTGAGCAGGCGGGCGAGCTGGGCGCTCTTGTAGGCGGCGATGCCGGCGCTGATGCCGAGCAGGACGCGTCGGCGGGGAAGTGTCGACATGGCGGTATCCGAGCGTGAATCCGGTCGCCTACCTTACCACCGGTGCCTGACCTTGCGTAGCCGGCGGGCCGACTACACTGACAGTCACGGGCGTCAGGCAGGGAGGCAGGGATGTCAATTCGAGACTGGCCGGAGGGGGAGCGCCCCCGGGAGAAGTTGCTGGCGCTGGGGGTGGAGGCGCTCTCCGATGCCGAGCTGCTGGCGATCTTCCTGCGCGTCGGCGTGGAGGGGCGCTCGGCGGTGGACCTGGCTCGGGATCTGCTGTCGGCCTTCGGTGGGCTTCGTCAGCTGCTGGAGGCCGACCAGGCGCGTTTCTGCGCCGAGCGCGGCATGGGCATGGCCAAGTATGTCCAGCTCCAGGCCACCCTGGAGCTGTCGCGGCGGCATCTCGCCAGCCAACTGAACCGGGGCGACGCGCTGACCTCGCCGTCGCTGGTGCGTGCCTACCTCGCCGCCCAGCTGCGTCATCTCGGCCACGAGGAGTTTGCTGCGCTCTTCCTCGACAGCCAGCACCGCGTGATCCGCTATGAGTCGTTGTTCCGCGGCACCCTGGACAGCGCCTCGGTCTATCCTCGCGAGGTGGCCCGCCGTGCCCTGGAGCTGGGTGCCGGCGCCATCATATTCGCCCACAACCATCCCTCCGGCGTGGCCGAGCCCAGCGACGCCGACCGACGCATCACCGAGCGGCTGCGCGAGGCGCTTGGGTTGTTCGAGGTCCGCGTGTTGGATCACTTCGTGGTGGGTGATGGGGAAGTCGTCTCCTTCGCGGAACGGGGATGGCTGTGATGGCCGGGATGGATATGAAAACCGCGCGGGGCTGGCTATAATGCTGCACCGGCTGCGCTAGGAGCCTGTCGGATTTGACCGATCGATACGAGATAGTCGGATTTCGAGGCAAGCCTATCGATCTGATGAGGCGAATAGCCCGCTATTTTACGAACCAGATCGAATGACATTGGCCGACAGACCGGATTTCGCAGTAGATCAGCGTTAAGTCCGACAGGCTCCTGGGTCCCTTGGTAGGGCCCATCCCGCTTGCCATCGTCCCCTGATGCGCCATTGAGGCGTGTCACGAGGCTATGTCACGCCCCCATCGGATCATCGCTGCGTCGCTTGCCGAATGCGGCGGTCTCTGGTATAAAGTGCAGCCTTTGAATTCCCTTGGGTCAAATGACAACGGGGCTGTCCCGGTTTGCCCGACAGGTTTTGAACACTCAGGTCTAAACACCTGGCCAAGCGGTTGGAGGCTCTCATGTCCAAAGTATGTCAGGTTACCGGCAAACGCCCGGTGACTGGTAACAACGTTTCACACTCCCAGCGCAAGACGCGTCGTCGTTTCGTGCCGAATCTGCATTCCCACCGTTTCTGGGTGGAGTCCGAGAAGCGCTTCGTCAAGCTGCGCGTCTCCTCCAAGGGCATGCGCATCATCGACAAGAAGGGCATCGAGGCGGTGCTCGGCGACATTCGCAAGCGCGGCGAAGCCGTCTAAGCGTTCCACAGGGAGATATCCGTCATGCGCGACAAGATACGAATGATTTCCAGTGCCGGTACCGGTCACTTCTACACCACCGACAAGAACAAGCGGAACACCCCGGACAAGCTCGAGAAGAAGATGTTTGATCCGACGATCCGCAAGCACGTGATGTACAAGGAAGGCAAGATCAAGTAAGTCTTGGTCGCTTCCGCCGCAGGCAGGCGCCTGTCAGCTTGAACCCGGCCCGATGGTCGGGTTCTTGCGTTTCACTGCCCCTCCGGACCAGACCATGCCCGAGTTGCCCGAAGTCGAGACTACCCGCCGTGGCATTGCCCCTCATGTGGAAGGCCACAAGATCACTGAGGTGATCGTGCGCCAGACTCGCCTGCGCGTGCCAGTGCCGGCGGACCTCGTCGAGCGGCTGGTCGGGGCGCGCATCGGTGAGCTGGCTAGGCGTGCCAAGTACCTGCTGATGCCGTTCTCCTTGCCGGGACAGGGTGAGGCGTCGGGGACGCTGCTCTGGCACCTGGGCATGTCCGGCAGCCTGCGCATCGCCCGTCTGGGCGAGTTGCCGAAGAAGCACGACCACCTCGATCTGGTACTCGACGACGGCGCTATCCTGCGTTACCACGATCCGCGCCGCTTCGGCTTCGTTGACTGGCTGGCCGGCAGCGTGGAACAGGATCCGCGCCTGACCCGGCTGGGGCCGGAGCCGCTCTCCGAGACCTTCGACGGTGAACGCCTCTTCGCGTCTTCCCGCGGGCGCCGCCTGGCGGTGAAGCCCTTCCTGATGGACAACGCTGTGGTGGTGGGGGTGGGCAACATCTATGCCGCCGAGGCCCTCTTCCTGGCCGGTATCGACCCGCGCCGGGCCGCCGGGCGCATCGCCCGGGAGCGCTACGACCGCCTCGCGGCGGCGGTGCGCGAGGTGCTGGCGGCTGCCATCACCCAGGGTGGCACCACTCTGCGCGACTTCGTCGGCGGTACCGGCGAGCCGGGGTACTTCAAGCAGCGACTCAATGTCTACGGGCGTGACGGCCAGCCCTGCCGCCGCTGTGGTGCCGAGCTGCGCCTGGTGACCCTGGGCCAGCGGGCCAGCGTGTTCTGCGGCCGCTGCCAGACCTGACGACGGCGCGACCCCGCCGACGCCTCTTCATCCTTTCACGAGACATGCCCATGACCGCAATTCGCTCACTGCGCCTGAAGAAGAATGCCGACCGTCGCCTCAAGGCCGGCCATCTTTGGCTCTATTCCAACGAGATCGACATCCAGGCCACGCCGATCAAGGAGATCGAGCCCGGCGCGCAGGTGGTGGTCGAGGCCGCCAATGGCAAGGCCATGGGTGTGGCCTATGTCAATCCGCACTCGCTGATCTGTGCGCGGATGGTCTCCCGCGACCCGGCGCAGGGGCTTGACCGTTCACTGCTGGTGCATCGCCTCAACCAGGCGCTGGCGCTGCGTCAGCGCCTCTTCGACAAGCCCTTTTACCGACTGGTGCACGGCGAAGGCGACCTGCTGCCGGGGCTCATCATCGACCGCTTCGGTGACGTCCTGGTGGTACAGCTCAACACCGCCGGCATGCAGGCGGTGCTGCCCGAGCTCCTCGACGCCCTGGACAAGGTGATGTCGCCGTCGGCGGTGGTGCTGCGCAACGACACCAGCGGGCGCCGCCAGGAGGGCCTCGAGGTGAGCGTCGAGGTCGTGAAGGGCGAGTTGCCCGACCAGGTACTGCTGGAGGAGAACGGCGTGAAGTTCGCTGCCCCGGTGCTCGACGGCCAGAAGACCGGCTGGTTCTTCGATCATCGCGCCAACCGCGCCTGGCTCAATGGCCTGGTGGCCGGCAAGCGGGTGCTGGACCTGTTCAGCTACGTGGGCGGCTGGGGCGTGCAGGCCGCAGCCAATGGCGCTCGAGACGTGCTCTGCGTGGATGCCTCCGGTCCCGCACTGGAGCGGGTCGCCGAGAATGCCGCCCTGAACGGGCTGCACGAGCAGGTGGCTGTAGGCGAGGGCGATGCCTTCGAGGTCCTGGCGGCCCTCAAGGCCGAGGGCGAGGAGTTCGATGTGGTGATCCTCGACCCGCCCGCCTTCATCCGCAAGCGCAAGGACATCCCCAACGGTGAGCGTGCCTACGGCAAGCTCAACCGCGAGGCGATGCGGCTGCTGGGGCGTGATGGCCTGTTGCTCTCGGCGTCCTGTTCCATGCACCTGGCCCCGGAGCGCCTGGTGGACGTGGTGCGTGGCGCAGTGCGCCATCAGGACCGTCAGGGCCAGATTCTCTTCCAGGGCCACCAGGGGGCTGACCACCCGGTCCATCCGGCAATTCCCGAGACCTCCTATCTGAAGGCCTTGGGCGTCCGGGTCTTCCGGGACTGATTCCCGATGTTCCCCGGCTACGTTCGTGCCTTTGCCCACTCCAACGCGCTGCTGGTCAGCCACGTGCACAACGTGCTGACCGCGGCCGGCATTCCCGCGGAATTGCGTAATCTCTCCCTGGGCGGTGGCGCCGGTGAGCTGCCGCTGGGGGAGTGTGAGCCGGAGGTGTGGGTGGCGCCCCACAATGCGGAACGGGCGGAGGCGCTGATTCGCCAGACCCTGGAAGGAACGAGCGACCGCCCGGCATGGACCTGTCCGGGGTGTGGTGAGCATCTCGAGGGCGTGTTCGACACCTGCTGGAACTGTGGCACCCACCGAGACGCTTGAGATGCCCTGGTGCTGGCCTGCCCCTCCTCAGCCTGGCCGCTGTCTTCAGGCCGTCCCCCTCGAGCGGTGTGACAGGGTTTCCTGTAGGGGTGGTTACTGATAGAAGAATTTCTGGCTAATCATTACTGAAGCGATATAATCTTTCATTCTTCTTTGTGGGCTCTTTGCATATAGACTGCCTGTGCTGTAATGGGGAGGAAAGCCACCCAACAACAGTCCAGGAGAACACCATGCAGATCGCCGTGCCCAAGGAAATCAAGAACCACGAGTACCGTGTCGCCCTGACCCCTACCGGCGCCCGGGAACTGGTCGGTCGCGGCCACACGGTCACGGTGCAGGCCGGGGCCGGCGAGGGTGCCGGCTTCTCGGACGCCGCCTATGAAACCGCCGGGGCGCGCCTCGAGGCCGACGTGACCAGGGTCTGGGAGGGCGCCGAGCTGATCCTCAAGGTCAAGGAGCCCCAGGCCGAGGAGGTTGCCCGCCTGTCGGCCGGCCAGACGCTCTTCACCTACCTGCACCTGGCCGCCGAGGAGACCCTGACCCGTGGCCTGATGGAGAGCGGCGCCACCTGCATCGCCTACGAGACCGTCACCGACCGCCAGGGCGGCCTGCCGCTGCTGGCGCCGATGAGCACCGTGGCCGGTCGCATGGCCGTGCAGGCGGGGGCCCACAGCCTGGAGAAGGCCCAGGGCGGGTCCGGTGTGCTGCTGCCCGGGGTGCCCGGCGTGGCCCCGGCCAAGGTGGCCGTCATCGGTGGCGGCGTGGTGGGCGAGAATGCCGCCCGCATGGCGCTGGGCCTGGGGGCCGAGGTCACGGTGCTCGACAAGTCTATCCCGCGCCTCGAGACCCTCGATGACCGCTATCAGGGGCGCATGAAGACCGTCTTCTCTACCGCCGACGCCATCGACGAGGCGGTGCGCGAGTGCGACCTGATCGTCGGCGCCGTGCTGATCCCCGGGGCGGCGGCGCCCAAGCTGATCACCCGCGAGATGCTCGCCGAGATGAAGCCGGGCAGCGTGCTGGTGGACGTGGCCATCGATCAGGGCGGCTGCTTCGAGACCAGCCGGGCCACGACCCATACCGACCCGACCTACCTCATCGACGGGATCGTGCACTACTGCGTGGCCAACATGCCCGGCGCCGTGGCGCGCACCTCCACCCAGGCGCTGACCAACGCCACCCTGCCGTTCGTGATCGCCCTGGCCGACAAGGGCTGGCAGCAGGCGCTGGCCGACGATGCCCACTTCGCCGCCGGCCTCAACGTCCACGCCGGCCAGGTGACCTACGGCGCGGTGGCGGAGGCCTTCGGCCT
>NZ_JAVLBC010000063.1:0-4395 GCF_031581305.1 Halomonas sp. | reverse complement strand
CGGGGCCTCGCGTTACCATAGCGGCCATTTCCGAACAGCAGAGTCCGCTTTCCCCATGAGTGCAGCTTCCGAGAAGACCCGCGTTCTCACCGGCATCACCACCACCGGCACCCCCCATCTGGGCAACTACGTGGGGGCGATCAAGCCCGCCATTGCCGCCAGCCAGGACCCGAACGTCCAGTCCTACTATTTCCTCGCCGACCTGCATGCGCTGATCAAGTGCCAGGATCCGCGCCGGGTGCAGGAGTCGCGCCTGGAGATCGCCGCTACCTGGTTGGCGCTGGGCCTGGATACCGACAACGCCATCTTCTATCGCCAGTCGGATGTGCCCGAGATTCCCGAGTTGACCTGGCTGCTCTCCTGCGTCTGCGCCAAGGGGCTGATGAACCGCGCCCATGCCTACAAGGCGGCGGTGGCCGAGAACGAGGCCGCCGGCAATCAGGACCCGGACAAGGGCATCACCATGGGGCTGTTTGGCTACCCGGTGCTGATGGCCGCCGACATCCTGATGTTCAATGCCAACAAGGTGCCGGTGGGCCGTGACCAGATCCAGCATATCGAGATGGCCCGCGATATCGCCGGACGCTTCAACCACCTCTACAAGGGGCAGTACTTCACCCTGCCCGATGCCGTGGTGGATGAGCGGGTGGAGGTCCTGGGCGGCCTGGATGGCCGCAAGATGTCCAAGAGTTACAACAACACCATCCCGCTGTTCGTCTCCGAGAAGAAACTGCAGAAGCTGGTACGCAAGATCAAGACCAACTCCCTGGAGCCCGGCGAGCCCAAGGATCCGTCGACCTGCACCCTCTTCCAGATCTACTCGGCCTTTGCCCCGGCCGACGAGACCGAGGCCATGCGTGCTGAATATGCCAATGGCATCGGCTGGGGCGAGGCCAAGAACCGCGTCTTCGAGCTGCTCAACGAACAGCTGCGCGAGCCTCGCGAGCGCTACCAGGCGCTGATGCAGGACCCCGGCCACATCGAGCAGGTATTGATCGAGGGGGCCGAGCGGGCCCGTGCCGAGGCGGCGCCCTTCATGGACCGCCTGCGCCAGGCTGCGGGGCTCGGGCGCTTCGTCTGATTGGCATCCGTGCCATGCCGAGATTGAGAGCGCCTCTGGGCGCCCGTTGTCGTCAGGGATGAATAATATTCTTTTTTGTTATTAATGATTTATTTTAAATGCTTTAACGTTTGTTTCTCGAGTCGTTAACATAGCGGCCACTGGGCTCCCTGCCCCTGACGACTTCGAGAGAGCACGCCATGAGTGAACTCGCCCTGACCCAACGCCCCCGACTCTCGGTCTCCGCCATGGCGGCCGGCACCCTGCTGCTGAGTGCCCTGGCTGTGGGCGCCGCCTTCGGCGCGCGCCTCGGTGTGCTGATGGTGGTGGGCGGTCTACTGGGCATGGTGCTCTACCATGCCGCCTTCGGCTTCACTGCCGCCTGGCGGGTCTTCATCACCGAGCGGCGTGGTCGCGGGCTGAGGGCGCAGATGGTGATGCTCACCCTCACCGTGCTGTTGTTCTTTCCGGCGCTGGGATCGGGCAGCCTCTTCGGCCAGTCGGTCTACGGCTTCGTGGCCCCCATCGGTATCTCCGTGGTGGTCGGCGCCTTCCTGTTCGGCATCGGCATGCAACTTGGCGGCGGGTGCGCCTCGGGGACCCTGTTCACCGCCGGTGGCGGCAACGCCCGCATGGTGATCACCCTGCTGTTCTTTGTGGTGGGTTCGGTGATTGGCACGGCCCATTTCACCTGGTGGCAGAGCCTGCCTGCCTTCCAGCCGGTGTCGCTGGTCAAGGCCGCCGGTACCGGGGGCGGGATCGCCATCAGCCTGGCGCTCTTCGCCGCGATTGCCGCCTTCACCCTGGTGATGGAGAGGCGCCGCCACGGCGAGCTGGAGCGGGCCCCGACGATCGATGCCGGCAACCGTCGCTGGCTCACCGGCCCCTGGCCGCTGCTGGCCGGGGCGGTGGCCCTGGCACTGCTCAACTTCGCCACCCTGGCGCTGGCCGGTCGCCCTTGGGGGATCACCTCGGCCTTCGCACTGTGGGGGGCCAAGGGCTTCGAGGCACTCGGCGGCAACGTCAGCCAGTGGGGCTACTGGCAGTCCTCATGGAATGCGGCCGCCCTGGAGGCCACCATCTGGCGCGACATCACCAGCGTGATGAACATAGGCATCCTGCTCGGGGCACTGGTGGCGGCCTCGCTGGCCGGCAAGTTCGCTCCCAATTTCCGCATCCCGGCCCGCTCGGTCCTGGCTGCGGTGATCGGCGGTCTGATGCTCGGCTACGGGGCCCGCCTGGCCTTTGGCTGCAATATCGGCGCCTACTTCAGCGGCATCGCCTCCGGCAGCCTGCATGGCTGGGTGTGGCTGGTGGCTGCCTTCGCCGGCAACATGCTCGGGGTGAAGCTGCGGCCCTTCTTCTTCGAGGGTCGGGCAGGCCGGCTGCCCACGGCGAAGGGGTGCTGAGCCGCGTCACCGCCCGTATCATAATAGGCAGCGCCCCGGCCCCAGGCCGGGGCGCCGTCGTTTGCGGCGTGCTAGAGTTGGCGGCAAGGTGCCGACAGAGCGCCAACGGCCCGTTTCAGTCACCGTATCGAGGCGAGAGATGACCATCGACCAAAAGCGCCCCCTCTACATCCCCTATGCTGGCCCACCGCTTCTCGAGATGCCGCTGCTCAACAAGGGCAGCGCCTTTACCCGCGAGGAGCGTCTGGAGTTCAACCTGATCGGCCTGCTGCCGCAGAATGTGGAGACGATCGAGGAGCAGGCGGAACGAGCCTATCGCCAGTACAGGCAGTGCCAGAATGACCTGGACAAGCACATCTACCTGCGCGCCATCCAGGATGATAACGAGACCCTCTACTACCGGCTGGTCTCGGAGCACCTCGAGGAGATGCTGCCGATCATCTACACCCCCACGGTCGGCAAGGCGTGTGAGGAGTTTTCCAACATCTACCGCAACCACCGCGGGCTGTTCATCGCCTACCCGGACCGCGATCGCATGGATGACATCCTGCGTAGCTCCACCAAGGACAAGGTCAAGGTGATCGTGGTCACCGACGGCGAACGCATCCTGGGGCTCGGTGACCAGGGCATCGGCGGCATGGGGATTCCCATCGGCAAGCTGGCGCTCTATACCGCCTGCGGCGGCATCAGCCCGGCCTACACCCAGCCGATCATGCTCGACGTGGGGACCAACAACCAGGCGCTGCTCGATGATCCCATGTACATGGGCTGGCGCCACCGGCGCGTCTCCCAGGAGGAGTACGATGCCTTCATGGCGGAGTTCATCGCCGCGGTGAAGCGCCGCTGGCCCGGGGTGCTGCTGCAGTTCGAGGACTTCGCCCAGGCCAATGCCCTGCCGCTGCTCGACCGCTATCGCGACGAGCTCTGCTGTTTCAACGACGACGTCCAGGGGACTGCCTCGGTGGTGGTAGGCACCCTGATGGCCGCCTGCCAGGCCCGCGACGAGGGCATCGGCCAGCAGAAGGTGGTATTCGTGGGGGCCGGGTCGGCCGGCTGTGGCATCGCCGAGCAGGTGGTGGTGGCCATGCAGACCGAGGGCCTGACCGAGAGAGAGGCGCGTTCGCGTATCTACATGGTCGACCGCGAGGGGCTGGTCACCTCCGAACAGGCCTGGCTGCGCGACTTCCAGGGCCGCCTGGCCCACGCCCCCGAGATGGTGGCCGACTGGGATGGCCAGTCGCTGCTGGAGGTGATGAGGCGGATCAAGCCCACGGTGCTGATCGGAGTCTGCGGCATGCCGGGTATCTTCACCGAGGAAGTGGTGCGCGCCATGCATGCCGGCTGCGACATGCCGCTGATCATGCCGCTCTCCAATCCCACCTCGCGGGCCGAGGCCGTGCCGGAGGACGTGATCCGCTGGACCGACGGTCAGGCCCTGGTGGCCACGGGTAGCCCCTTCCCGCCGGTGGAGTACGGCGGCCGCAGCATCCCCATCGCCCAGTGCAACAACGCCTACATCTTCCCCGGGATAGGCCTCGGTGTGGTGGCTGCCGGGGCAAGGCGCGTTACCGACGCCATGTTGATGGCCTCGTCCCGGGCGCTGGCCCGCGAAGCGCCGCTGGTCAAGCAGGGGAAGGGAGCGCTGCTGCCTCCGCTCTCCAAGATCCGCGAGCTCTCCAAGGCGATTGCCTTCGACGTCGCCGCCCAGGCCCAGGGCGAGGGTGTGGCGCTGAAGACCAACGGCATCAAGCTGCGCGAGGCCATCGAGCGCAGCAGCTGGACGCCGGCGTATCGGCGCTATCGCCGTCGTTCGTTCTAGGCAACGAGCCACGGGCTTCGAGCCACGAGCAGCAGGGCAGGGGTGACATCCTGCCCGCAGCCCGCAGCCCGCAGCCCGCAGCCCGCAGCCCGCAGCCCGCAGCCCGC
>NZ_JAVLBC010000286.1:2410-2847 GCF_031581305.1 Halomonas sp. | reverse complement strand
GTGTCTCGACGCCCGCGTACCCGAGACGGTTGAACGCTGCGGGCGTACCCTCGGTCCACAGCGATTCGGTCCCGGTGTTGAGGCCGGCCGACCCCATGCTGCCGTTCCAGAGGAGATGGCGCTGATAGGCCACGTTGAGAATAGACGGGACCCGGATCGGCGGCGCATCGATGTCCGCCTCAAGGTAGCCCGGGTCGGCGGTCCTTCCTTCTCCGGCCAGTCCGTAGCCGATACCGCCCTCGCCGATGCCCTGCCGATGAGCCAGGCACGCGCCGTCGATGTGGCCAGGCTGGCAGGCATTTCACGCAGCCAGCTGTATAGCCGCCTGGTGCCTTACGGGGGCTTCAAGACACTGCTGAGCGAGTGGCGACTGGAGCGCATCGCGCGTGAGCTATGCGCACCACAGCAGGATGCCACGCCGATCAAATCGCTGGTGT
>NZ_JAVLBC010000286.1:0-2400 GCF_031581305.1 Halomonas sp. | reverse complement strand
CAGCGAACAGTTTCAACGGCTGTTTCGGCGGCGTTTCGGCATCTCGGCCTCGACATTTCGGCAACGCGAGAAAGCCGCCGCCTTATCGGAGGGGGCCGGCTGAATCACGCATCGGTGCGTTGCGCGCCCTCCCGCTGAACGACCCCCAAACGCCCGTGGCCCGAGACAAAGCTCGGGCCGCGGGTATCACCATACGCTGCCAGGCGACTAGTGGGCTACCTTCGCTGCCTTTTTCTGGCCCTTGGTCTTGGCCTGTTCCTGGGTCTCGCCCTGATCCAGCTCGGTCTTGAGAGCCTGGGAATAGGCGGTGCGAGCGGTCTGGGCAATGGCCAGCTGCTGATTCAGGCGGGTGATCTCCTGATCGGTGACGCGCAGATTGATGACCTGGTTACGCGCACGCTCGCTCAGTTGATCCAGCTGATACTCGGTACCGTCGATGGTTACCGTTTGCGCCTGAGTGCTCTGTTCTGCCATCGGGTTACTCCATTAGTGTGACATGAGAAAAAACACCAGCTGACATCATAACGCACCCTAGCCTTGAAGCGGAATCCCGTAGCCCTCGTCAAAGGGCACCGCCGACGACGTCACCCAGGTAAAGACTCACCCAAGGCCTTCGACCGGGCGCAAGCCGGGCCTACCTCACGATGCGCGATCCTGGTGCCGAATGGTAAGATACAGCGTCACCGTTTCGTCACAAGGATGTGGTAGTGGCCCGCCAATCGTTCCTCCCCTCGTTATCGCCTCTCGTTGGCCGGGCCCTGCTGAGCCTGGCATTGCTCGCCAGCCCACTAGGCTGGCGCTGGCTGAGCCTTCACGAGCGCTCGCTGAACGGACAGTGGCAGGATGCATCAGGGCTGGTGGGTGATGTTGCCGTCACCCTGCTTGCCCTGGCGGTTCTGCTTTGGCTGCGCCGCTGGCGACCCTGGCTGGCGGCGCTGGGCGGGCTTGGCTGGACGGCCCTGCATGTCGCCAATTACGAACATGTGCGCACCTTCGATGCCTTGGTCCAACTGCGCTATGCGCATTACCTGGGAGATACCACCTTCCTGACCGGCTCGGCCCTGCACGTCACCCACCCCGGCATGGCGTTGCTGTTAGCGGTGGCCACCGGGCTGGCAGCGCTATGGCCGTGGCAGGCCAGGCACCATAAGAGCATCAAGCGCATTGGCCTGCTGGCATCAATCGCCGGGGTTGCACTGGGCCTGGCCAGCCTGTCCCTCGCCAACACCGCTACCGTGACCGACTGGCGCCAGCATCATCTCGTGCTGGCCAGCCTGCAGGCAATGTTATCGGGCACAGCGCCACCTCCCGCCCTCGACAGCAGCAACGAGCCGCCTACGGCGCTGCTTGCCGATCTCAACGGAGCACAGCGCACTGCGTTATCCGGGAGCGAAACACCCAATGTGCTGCTGGTCATGCTCGAAGGCGTCACCGGCGGCTACCTGCCCTCGCTGGCAGAGCAGGCCGGACTGCCCAGTGAGATTCGCATGCCAAGACTGGACACTCTTGCCCAGGACGGCATGCTCTATTCACAGTTCATGGCCCAGCAACGCCAGACCAATCGCGGCAGTTATGCGCTGCTTTGCGGCGATTTGCCTCGCCTGGGCTCGCAGCCGGCCAGCATGAGCGATTTCGCCACGGGGCCTGCCTCACCGGAATGCCTGCCTGGCGCCCTCCGCGAGGCGGGATACCACAGCGTCTATCTACAAGCTGCGCCGCTGTCGTTCATGATGAAGGACAGCTTCATGGCCAAGGCGGGTTTCGACGAGGTCAAGGGAAATGATGCCTTGGCACATGCCTATCAGCGCAACGGCTGGGGCGTCGACGACAAGGCGTTTCTGGAACAGGGCCTGCAGGAAGTGGCGCGGCTACGCCGGCAGCGCCAGCCGTGGTTCCTTACCCTGCTGACCTCGGGCACCCATCACCCTTTCAACCTGCCACCCGAGATTACGGGGGAAGGCAGCGCAACGGAGCAGCAGGCCTTCCGCTATCTGGATGATGCCATTGGCGATTTCATGGACGCCATGCAAGAGCGCGGCTGGCTGGATGACACCCTGGTGTTGATCACCTCCGACGAGGCGGCGGGCATGCGCCAGTTGGGCGATACAACGGCACGGCGCCTGACCCAGAACTGGGGCATCATGGCGGTACATGCGCCCCAGGCATCTGCCGGGCGCATCGACACGCCCTATCAGCAGAGCGATGTAGCACTTTCCATACTCGACTATCTGGCCCTGCCCGAGGGCCACCGCCTGCCGTTCCTGGGGCGCAGCCTGTTTCGCGACCCCCCTGAATCGCGTGCGCTCCACATGGCCAACACCTATGCCAATCAGGTGCAGGCGCTGACACCCCGGGGCTGGGTCATCTGCAATGAAAACCTGAGTGAGTGCCGGACCCACT
>NZ_JAVLBC010000285.1:0-2859 GCF_031581305.1 Halomonas sp. | reverse complement strand
GACGATGGCCTCGCAGCCGGCCTCGACGTGGGGCCACCAGGCGTCGATGTTGGCGCGCATGCGGGCCCGCCCGTCCTCCTGGGCGTTGAGGTGGAAGTCGACGGCGCCACAGCAGCCGGCCTCGGGGGCCGGGGTCAGGCCGATGCCGAGGCGGTCCAGCACCCGGGCCGTGGCGGCATTGGTGTTGGGCGAGAGCCCGGGCTGCACGCAGCCCTCGAGGATCAGCATCTGCCGCGCATGGCGCTTGCCCTCGGGGCGCGCCCCGGCATCCACCGGCGTCGGGGGCATCTTGTTGGCCAGCGCCCCGGGCACCAGCGGGCGGAAGGTCTGGCCCAGCTTGAGCAGTGCCTGGAAGCGCTTCGGCTCCACGAGTGCCTTGCGCAGCCCGTAGCGCAGGGCACGGTCGGCAGGCTTGCGCGGCACCCGCCGCTCGATCTCGGCACGGCCGATATTGAGGAGCTTGTGGTACTCCACCCCGGAGGGGCAGGTGGTCTCGCAGTTGAGGCAGGTGAGGCAGCGGTCGAGGTGCAGCCGGGTCTCCTCGGTGACCTGGGTGTCGTCTTCCGGGCTCTCGAGCATCTCCTTCATCAGGTAGATGCGTCCGCGGGGGCCGTCGCGCTCGTCGCCCAGCAGCTGGTAGGTCGGGCAGGTGGCGTTGCAGAAGCCGCAGTGCACGCAGCTGCGCAGGACGCGGTCGGCCTCGCGGATATGGGGTTTCTGGAAGTCTTCCTCGGTAAAGTGCGTCTGCATCTCAGAGCTCCGCGTAGAGTCGGCCCGGGTTGAAGATGCCCTCAGGATCCAGCTGGGCCTTCAGGTTTCGATGGTATTTCGCGACCACCGGTTCCAGCGGCATGAAGGGGTCGGCCTGGCCCGGTCCCTCGCGGGAGCCCAGGCAGGTGGCGTGGCCGCCGGCACGGGCGCAGGCCTCGCGAATGGTATCGGCGGCCAGGTCGCTGCGCAGCCAGCGCTGGGTGCCGGCCCAGTCGTGAAGCAGGTCCGCTTCGTCGGCGCCACTAAGGGCCAGCGAAGGCGTGTTGTGGGGCAGTGAAAGACGCCATAGGGCGCGCGTGTCGTCCCGCGAGAAGAAGTCCAGCGTCTGCTCGCGAAGCGACGTCCAGAAGTTCTCGTCGAGCTCTTCGCCGCCGAGGCGCTCGCGGGTGGCGGCAACCGAGCTGGGCCCGCCTTCCAGGCGCAGGTGCAGGGCACCGGCGTACCAGGCAGCGGCGGTGATGGGTAGCGGTTGCCGCCCCCACTCGGCGAGCTTCGCCTGGGCGTCGGCCAGTGGCATCTCGAGGCGCAGGCTGTGCCGGGCGCCTGGCCTGGGCAGCACCTTGAACGAGACCTCGGTGATCAGCCCCAGTGTCCCCTGGGCGCCCACCATCAGCCGTGACAGGTCGTATCCGGCGACATTTTTCATCACCTCGCCACCGAAGCGCTGCTGGTGTCCCTCATGGGTGATCACCCGGGTGCCCAGCACGAAATCGCGCACACTGCCGGCCCAGGGTCGGCGGGGGCCGGAGAGGCCAGTGGCGACCATGCCGCCCACGGTGGCATCCGCGCCGAAATGAGGTGGCTCGCAGCCGAGCATCTGTCCGTTGTCGGCCAGGGTGGCTTCCAGCTCGGCCAGTGGTGTGCCGCTGCGTACCGAGACAATCAGCTCCACCGGGTCGTAGTAGGTGATGCCGCGGTGCTCGCGGGTAGACAGCGTCTCGCCCTCAACGGGGCGTCCGTAGAAGGCCTTGGTGTCGCCCCCGGCGATGCGCAGCGGTTTGCCCTCTGCAGTGGCTTGGCGAATGCGCTCGGCGAGCGCTTCGCTGGTGTCCTGGTCGGTTGCTTGTGGTCGTGTCTCCGCCATGGGGAATCCTCAGAATCGGGGCAGCTCAGGGTGCGGGAGTTCGTTGTTGTGCACGTGCATGGCACCGAATTCGGCGCAGCGAGCGAGGGTGGGGATATTCTTGCCCGGGTTCAACAGGCGCTCGGGATCGAAGGCTGCCTTGACCGCATGGAAGGTGGCCAGTTCGCCCGGATCGAACTGGGCGCACATCTGATTGATCTTCTCGCGGCCCACGCCGTGTTCCCCAGTGATGGACCCGCCGACCTCGACGCATAGCTCGAGGATCTTGCCGCCGAGCTCCTCCGCTTGCTCAAGCTCGCCGGGACGGTTGGCATCGAAGAGGATCAGCGGGTGCATGTTGCCATCACCGGCGTGGAAGACGTTGGCGACCCGCAGGCCATATTCCTCGGAGAAATCGGCGATGCCCTTCAGCACTCGAGGCAGCTCGCGGCGCGGGATAGTGCCATCCATGCAATAATAGTCGGGCGACATGCGGCCCACCGCCGGGAAGGCGTTCTTGCGCCCAGCCCAGAAGGTGGCGCGCTCGGCGTCGTCGCGGGCCTGCTGGATGCCGGTAGCGCCGGCCTTTTCGAGTACCGCACGCACGGTGGTGCAGTCGTCGTTGACGTCGGCTTCTACCCCATCCAGTTCGCAGAGCAGGATGGCCTCGGATTCCACCGGATAGCCGGCCTTGACGAAGTCCTCGGCGGCGCGGATGGCGAGCTTGTCCATCATCTCGAGCCCGCCGGGGATGATCCCCGCGGCGATGATGTCGCCGACCGCGCGACCGGCCTTCTCGACGTCGTCGAAGCTGGCCATCAGCACCTTGGCGGTCTCGGGCTTCGGCAGCAGCTTGACGGTGATCTCGGTGACCACGCCGAGCATGCCTTCGGAGCCGGTGAACAAGGCCAGCAGGTCGAAGCCGGGGGCATCCAGCGCCTCGCTGCCCAGCGTCATGCGCTCGCCCTCGATGGTGATGACTTCCACCTTCATGACGTTGTGCACGGTCAACCCGTACTTCAGGC
>NZ_JAVLBC010000062.1:0-14990 GCF_031581305.1 Halomonas sp. | reverse complement strand
CGTGGCGCCGACGCCGAAGAGCACCGCCATCTGGTGAGCATCGCGGGCATAACCGGTCTCCACCACGATATTACAGCGTGGCCGCAGAGCCAGGCGCCCCAGGTGATGGTGCACTGCGCCCACGGCCAGCGCCGCATGAATGGGCACCAGTCCCTTGCCCAGCTCGGCATCACTGAGCACCAGGATCACCCTGCCGTCGTTGACCGCTTGTTCGGCCTGGCGACAGAGTTCATGGATCGCACCCTTGAGGCCGGTCTCCTGAGGATCATAGCCCAGCGACAGGGTGTGGCTGGCGAAGGCCGGATCGTCCTGGTTGACCAGGGCGGCGAACTTGCGCGGCGAGAGGATCGGCGTGGTCAGGATGATGCGATGAGCGTGCTCCGGCGTCGCCTTGAAGACGTTGAGCTCGGCGCCGATGCAGGTCTCCAGCGACATCACGATCGCCTCGCGCAGCGGGTCGATGGCCGGGTTGGTGACCTGGGCGAATTTCTGGCGGAAGTAGTCGGTGAGCAGGCGCTGCTTGGCGGAGAGCACCGCCATGGGGGTGTCGTCGCCCATGGAGCCCACGGCCTCCTGGCCGCTCTCGGCCAGCGGACGCAGCACCTGGTCGCGCTCCTCGAAGCTGACCTGGAACATCTTCTGCTGAGTGAGCAGCGCCTCGGGATCCATGTTCTGGAAGCTGGCGAGCTCGGTCAGCGCTGACTCCAGATACTGCGCCTCTTGCTTCAGCCAACGCTTGTAGGGATAGGCGGACTTGAGGCGCTCGTCGATGTCGGACGTGTGCAGTACCTCGCCAGTCTCGGTGTCCACGGCGAGTATCTGGCCCGGGCCGACGCGCCCCTTGGCCACCACGTCCTCGGGTTTATAGCCGTAGGTACCGATCTCCGAAGCCAGAGTGATGTAGCCGTTTTTAGTGATCACCCAGCGGGCCGGACGCAGCCCGTTGCGGTCGAGCATGCAGACGGCCTGGCGGCCGTCGGTCATGACCACTCCGGCGGGGCCGTCCCAGGGCTCCATGTGCATGGAGTTGTACTCGTAGAAGGCGCGCAGGTCGCCGTCCATCAGCTCCACGTTCTGCCAGGCCGGCGGCACCATCATGCGCACCGCACGATGGAGCTCCATGCCACCGGTAAGCAGCACTTCGAGCATGTTGTCCATGCTCGAGGAGTCCGACCCGGTGGTATTGACGATCTCGTCGAGCCCGACGATCTCGGGCAGCCGTTCGTTGACGAAGTTCTCCTTGCGCGAATTGGCCCAGCCCCGGTTGGCCTCCACGGTATTGATCTCGCCGTTATGGGCAAGCAGCCGGAACGGCTGGGCCAGCGGCCAACGCGGCGCGGTGTTAGTGGAAAAGCGCTGGTGGAAGACGCAGATTGCGGTCTCCAGACGCTCGTCGCCCAGGTCAGGATAGAAGGCCGGCAGATCCACCGGCATCATCAGCCCCTTGTAGGAGACGACCTCGCGGGAGAGCGAGCAGACATAGAAGTCCTCGTCGTCGCGTAGTTTCTCCTCGGCGCGGCGACGGGCCATGAAGAGGTCCACATCAAAATGTCCGACTTCGTCGCCCCCCGGCTCGACGAACAGCTGACGGATCCGCGGCAGGCAGTCGAGTGCCATGGGCCCGCAGACGCTGGCATCCACCGGCACGTCGCGCCAGCCCGCCACCTGCAGGCCACGCGCCTCGAGTTCGGCGACCAGGGTCTCGCGGCCGCGGGCCTCGCGGGCGTCATCGTCGGGCAGGAAGACCACGCCCACGGCGTAGTGCTCGCCCAGGGCGACGCCCAGGGCCTCACGGGCCGCCTCCCGCATGAAGGCGTCCGGCATCTGGAGCAGCAGCCCGCAGCCATCGCCGGTCTTGCCATCCGCCGCGATACCGCCACGGTGGGTCATGCAGGTCAGGGACTCGATGGCAGTCTTGAGCAGGTCGTGACTGGCCTGGCCCTCCATGTGGGCGATCAGGCCGAATCCGCAGTTGTCGCGGAACTCGCCGGGCTGATGAAGACCTCTGTTCATGGGCGTGCCTCGGGTTGAAGGGTTTCTTTAGCAGTCATCACATGTTATTTTTTGGGGTTTTCCTTTTTCCATGCTGCGCCAAAAACGGCCGCACGACTGCTCGACAAAAGGCCGCCCAGCATAGCCAGAACCCCCCCGACGCGCAATATTTCGCCCCCATCACGCCGCGCAAAACCATCGACAAATCCGTTACTTGCAACAACTGAAATCGGGAAAAACCCGATAACTCAATAGCTTGCAAACACCAACAACGATTATACAACGCAGCAGAAAACACCTTAGACTTTGGTCGGCAAGCTTGTCATTTCCCCATGCCGATCCGGTATGAGCCATGCATATCCTTGTAGCCAGAGAGCGTGGCGACGGCCTCACACCTCAGGACACGACGACGCCCGCTCGAGGCGGGCGTCGGCAAGCACGAGAAGGGGGGGGCTGGCGTCAGCGGCGAGGAAAGGCCTCAAGCAGGGCGGCCAGGGTCTCGGGCGGCGTCTCATCATGGATGCAGGCCTCGCCCAGGGTGCGCAACAGGATCAGGCGCAGGCGGCTGTCGAGATTCTTCTTGTCGAGGCGCATGATGGCGAGGAAGTCCTCCACGCCCATGTTGGCCGGGGCGGCCAGGGGCAAGTCCGCGGCCTCGATGATCGCCCGGGTACGCGCCACCTCCGCGTCGCTCAGCCAGCCCAGCCGGCAGGAGAGCTCGGCGGCCATCAGCATGCCGGCGCCCACGGCCTCGCCGTGCAACCAGTTGCCGTAGCCCTGGTGGGCCTCGATGGCGTGGCCAAAGGTATGGCCCAGGTTGAGCAATGCCCGCACGCCCTGCTCTGTCTCGTCCTCGGCGACGATCTGTGCCTTGAGGGTACAGCTGCGCTCGATGGCCCGGGTCAGGGCGGCGGCATCGAGGCCACGCAGCGCGCTCATCTCCGCTTCCAGCCAGGCCAGGAAATCGGCATCACGGATCAGCCCGTACTTGATCACCTCGGCGAGCCCTGCCGAAAGCTCCCGCGGCGGCAGCGTTGCCAGGGTGTCGGTATCGACCAGCACCGCCCGCGGCTGCCAGAAGGCGCCGATCATGTTCTTGCCCCGCGGATGGTTCACCCCCGTCTTGCCACCCACCGAGGAGTCGACCTGGGCGAGCAGTGTGGTCGGCACCTGCACGAAGGCCACGCCGCGCTGGTAGCAGGCCGCGGCGAAGCCGACCATGTCGCCGATCACTCCGCCGCCCAGGGCGATGAGGGTGCAACGACGATTGAAGCCGGCCGCCAGCAGGGCATCCCAGATCCGCTCGACGCTGGCCACTGTCTTGGTGACCTCACCGTCGGGCAGGACCAACTCGCGAATCTCGAGGTCGGCGGCAAGCCCCTGCCTGAGGCGCGCCAGGTAGAGCGGCGCCACGGTCTCGTTGGTGACCACCATGACCTGGCGGCCTGCCAGGTGCGGCGAAAGCCACTGAGGGTCGCCGAGCAGCCCGGGGCCGATGTGGATGGGATAGCTGCGCTCGCCCAGCGCCACCTCGAGGGTGCACGGGCCATTCGAGGAGTTGCTCATGACGTCAGGCCTTGCATTGCAGGGGATCGACCAGGCGCGTTACGCGCCGCACGATCTCGTTAACCACGGCGCGCGGGCCGCGCCGATCCGTGCGTACCACCAGATCGGCGGTGGCACGGTACAGGGGATCACGCCGTGCGAACATGTCGCGCAGCAGCTGCTCGCGGTCACCGCGCTGCAGCAGCGGCCGGTTGCGATCCTTGGCGGTACGCCGCAGCTGCTGCTCCACGGTGGTGAGCAGATAGACGACGGTACCGCTCTCGCGTAACAACCGGCGGTTCTCCTCGCGCAGCACGGCACCGCCACCGGTGGCGATGACCACGCCTTCACGGCGAGTCAGTTCGCGGATCATCTGGGTCTCGCGGTCGCGGAAGCCCGCCTCGCCCTCGACGTCGAAAATCCATGGGATGTCGGCGCCGCAGCGCGCCTGGATCTCATGGTCGCTGTCGTAGAACTCGCGTGACAGTTCGGCCGCCAGAAGGCGGCCGATGGTGCTCTTGCCGGCCCCCATGGGACCGACCAGTATCAGGTTGGGAAGTGCCTGCATCAGCGAATGGCCAGGTTGTCGTCCAGTATTCGGGGCGTGATGAATACCAACAACTCTACCTTATCATTGGTGTTCTCGGTATAGCGGAAGAGGTTCCCCAGCACCGGAAGGTCGCCCAGGAAGGGGGTCTTGAACAGGCTACGAACCTCGTCAGTCTTGAGGATGCCGCCGAGCACCACCGTCTCGCCGTTGTCCACCAACACCTGGGTGGTGATCTCGTTGGTGTCGATGGAGGGCACACCATTGAAGAGCTCACCCACGGTATCGTTGTTGATCACCAGATCCATGATGATGCGATTGTCCGGAGTGATCTGCGGCGTCACCTCCAGCGACAGCACAGCATCCTTGAACTCGGTATCGGTTGCCCCACTGGACGTCGCTTCCTGATAAGGAATCTCGGTACCCTGCTTGATCACTGCAGTGCGCTGGTTGGCGGTGATCACCCGGGGCTGGGAGATGGTCTGACTCTTGCCCTCGCTCTCCAGGGCGCGCAGCTCAAGGTCGAGCAGGATATCACCGGAGAGATAGCCGAAGCTGAAAGCGGTATTCGCAGTGGCAGAATTCCCCATATCCACGGCCAAGCCACCGCGCCGAAAGACCTCACCGCTCGGGTCGTCATAGCGTCCTGTAAACTCACCTCGAGACTCTCGCTGACCGCTGAAGTCATCGCCGTAGGTCGCGGTCGGACTGCCCGACGAGGCCCCGCCTAGATCGAGCCGACCACCACCTCTAGGTGATGAAAGCCCCCAATTCACCCCCAGCTCGCGGGTGGCACTGTCGCGGGCGATAACGATTCGTGCCTCTATCTGCACCTGACGCACCGCCACATCAAGTGTCTCAAACGTTGCGAGGATGGAATCGATCTTGTCGGCGGTATCCTGAATCAAGAGGGTATTGGTACGGGCATCCACGGCCACCTTGCCCCGCTCCGACAGCAGGCCGAAACCTTCCTCGCCGCGCAGCAGACGGGCCATGTCCTCGGCCTTGGCATACTTCATCTGGATATATTCGGACTCCAGCGGGGCCAGGGTCTCGAGCTGCTCGCGCGCCTGGAGCTCGATCTGCTCACGCTGGGCAAGCTCCGAGGCCGGGGCCACGACGATAACGTTACCCTCCTGGCGACTGGCCAGGCCGTGGCTCTTCAATACCAGGTCCAGGGCCTGGTCCCAGGGCACGTCCTGCAGGTTGAGCGTGACGCGGCCGGTCACGCTGTCGCTGGCCACCAGGTTGAGGCCGGTGAAGTCGGCAATGATTGCCAGTACCGAGCGCACTTCGATGTCCTGAAAGTTCAGGGTGATGCGCTCGCCGGTGTAGGGGAACTGCTCGCGGACGCGCTCCTCGCGCTCCGCCTGGGTGACCGGCTGGGCCTCGATGGTCAGCTGGCGGCCGCTCTGGGTAGAGAGCATGGCGAAGCTGCCACTACCCTCGATGTCCAGGGTCACGCTGTCACGGCCGACCCGCGGCGTGACGCGCTCGAGCGGCGTGCCGAAGTCGCTGACGTCGTAGACCTGGTCCAGCGAGGCTGGTAGATCGACACCGCGCAGCTCGGCAACGATGCGATTGCGGCCGCTCTCGCGCACCCGAGCATCCACCCCGGCGCGATCGAAGGTCACCACCAGTCGCCCGGCCCCGCCGTCGCCGCGGCGGAAGTCGATGTCCTGGATGCTCGGCTCGTCGTAGGCCGAAGCGGTGTCGCGGCTCGGGCTCGCCGGGGCGGCGGTGGTCGAGGAGGAGGCCGTGGTCGAGGCGGTCGTGGCCGCCGGCGGCTGGCCGGCCCCGCCGCCGATGGAGAGACGCAGGCGGTCGCCTTGCTGGCGGGTGTCATAGGGCAGGGGCCCTTCCAGTTCGAAGACCAGGCGTGTGCGCGAGCCGGCCTCCAGGACCGTGACCCGCTCGACCCCACCGATGCCCAGCTCCTCGCGGCGGCGCTGCAAGGCGCTGTCGGTGTCCATCAGGTCGATGGTCAGTCGGGCCGGGGCGTCGAGGCGATAGCCGCGCACCTCGGGAATCGGACCTCGGAAGTCGAGATCCACTTCCAGCGCCCCGTCACTGCCCTGGCGGAAATCCAGGTCAGCAAGGGTGGAGGCCGCCGCGGCGGCCGTGGAGACCGCCAGCAGTGCCACGATTGCGAGACCACGAATCATCGGTTGCATTGTTCCCTTCCCCTGCTGGGCTCTGCCGCCTCGAGCCCGGCGGCATGGCATGAACGGTTCTATTCACCCTCGCCGAGGGCAATCTGCCTGGTGCGCTCCTGCCAGGCGTTTTTCTCGAGCACAGTCTCCACCAGTACCAGAGAGTCATCGGTGATGCTCACGATACGCCCATGGTCCAGGCCCATGTAGTCGCCGATCCTGACCCGATACACCTTTCCATCCGGCCCCCGCACCAGCGCCGAAGGCTCCCCGTCCACCGTCAGGGTTCCGACCAGATCCAGCTCGGAGAGATCGTAGGCCTCGAGCGGCTCTCGCGGACGATCCGCCGACGGTGCGAGCTCACTGGACTGAGGGGCTTCACGCTGATCCTGCATGCGCCGGGGCACGAAGGGACTCCTGGCATCACGCCCCGAATACACCACGCGGTCAACCTGCGGAATTTCCGGAAGCTCTACCCGGGGAACGTCCCCCGGATCCGTTCGGACCTCGGCCAGCTCCTGCTCGAGGCTGCGGAGCTCAGGGTCCGCACAGGCAGCCAGTAAACCCAGGCCCAAGGCGAGAAGTGCGTGGCGTCCGTTCAACCTGGTCACGGTGCCTCCTCCTCGTCCGATTGGCGATAACGGTAGGTTCGGGCAAGCATGGATAGCTGCAACTGCTGACCACCCGCGCCTTCTTGGGGCTCGAGCGTCAGATCATGCTGGGTGACGATGCGTGGCAGGCTGGCGACAGTTGCCAAGAATTCCGCGATGCGGTGATACCCCCCCCGCACCCGGATATCGAATGGCTGCTCGACATAGAACTCTTGGGTGACGGGGCTACGCAGACGAATGAAGTCGATGGAAAGCTGGTTGCTGATAGCCGCTTCACTGATGTTATCGATCAGCGACGGCACCTCGGCGCCCGTAGGCAGCATCTCCTTGAGCAGGCCCATGCGCTCCTCGAGGACGGCCATCTCTTCACGCATGACATCCAGGCGCGCCGCTTGCGCTGCCTTGCTCTGGTAATCCCTGATCATACGGACCTCTTCTGTCCTGGCCTGATCCAGCTCCTCGGCCTTGGGAGCAGCCAGGTACCAGTACATGCCAGCGAGAGTGAGCCCCAGCACCAGCAAGCAGCAGATCAGCTGCAGCAGGAAGGGCCAGCCACCGGACTCCTTGATGTCCAGCTCCCCCCAGTCCATCGCCCGTAGCCGACGCCATTCGTCTTTCACGTTCATGGCTTACCTCCGGGTACATCCTCAGAAGCAGGCGGCATATGCTGACCGAGGCTGAGGCTGAAACGCCGCAGCTCCCCCTCCTGTGCGGCCTCAACCTCGGATAGCACAGGCTGGGTGAGAGACGTCGCAGCATCCAGCGCTCGCAGCTGATCGGACACTTGCCGGTTATTTTCGGCCATCCCTGCCAACTGCAGGCTGTTCTCCTGGCGGTTGAACCGGGTGTAATGCACACCATCGACGAGGCTGGTCACCAGGTCGTTGAAGACGTGAACGGTCTGACCTCGTCCCGCCTGAAGCTCCGTGAAGACCCCCACCTGGGCCACCATGGTTTGCCGAATACTCTCAAGCTCACTGATCTCACGGATGGCGACATTCAGCTCCTTGGTCTCGGCCTCGACGAACCGATTGCGCTCCTGCTGAGCACTCAACCGCTGTTCGTAATACCAGGTCATGCCATAACCGGCACCGAGGCCGATCAGCGCCATCAACGCCAGCGCCAGGTAGAACCGCTTGCTGCGCCGGGCACGCAATTCCTCCCGCCAGGGGAGCAGGTTGATCTCGATGGTCATTTGCCTACCCTCATCGCCAGGCCGCAGGCAGTGAGCATGGCCGGGGCATCACCGGTCAGGGTCGGGACATCGATGCGGGGACTCACCTTCATGCGACGGAAGGGGTTGGCGATCACTACCTCCATACCGCTCTCCTCGGCCAGGCGTTCCGCCAGCCCCGGCAGCACGCTGGTGCCACCGGCCAGGATCATCCGCCGGACCTCCTGCTTACGACCGGCGGTATAATAGAGCTGCAATGAACGCCCCACCTGCTGAACCAGGGTATCGAGGAAGGGGTCCAGCACGCTGCGCTGGTAGTCGTCGGGAAGGCCGCCGCGTTTCTTGGCCAGGCCCGCCTCCTCGAGAGTCAGCCCATAGCGGTTGCGAATCTCGTCGGTCAGCTGACGGCCACCGAACACGGTATCGCGGCTGTAGGTGACGCGCCCCTCGCGCAGCACGTGGAAGGCATTCATGGTGGCGCCGATGTCTACCAGGGCCACGCACTCCTGCTCGCCATCGGCCGCGGGCAGCTGGTGGCGGAGTTCCTGGAAGGTGCGCTCCATGGCGAAGGTCTCGACATCCACGGCCACCGGGGTGAGCCCGGCCTGCATCACCGCCTCGGTCAACTGATTGACGTCCTGCTGGCGACAGGCGACCAGTAGGACGTCCTGCTGATCGCCATAGCGCGAGTTGAGGCCCAGCCGCTGGAAATCGAAGGCGACTTCGCTGAACGGAAAGGGGATATGCTTGTCTGATTCGAGCTGGATGCGCGCCTCGATCTCATCGTCATTCAAGGAGGCAGGCAGAGTGAGGGACTTGGTGATGGCGGCACTCGCTGGCACAGCCACAGCGGCGTTACGCGAGCCCGGTCGGGCATGATCCACGGCACGCTTGAGCGCGTCCACCACAGCCGACATGTCACGGATACGCCGCTCGATCACGGCGCCTTCACGCAGAGGCCGTACGGCGTAGCTTTCAACCTGGTAGTGGCTACCAGCGCGCTTGAGTTCGATAACCTTGACGGTTGCCGAAGTGATATCGACACCGACCAGTCCCTTGCCGGATGCTCTCAGTCGCATCTTGAGTCATGCCCCTGGCTGATCCATGCGGCGTGCCGCTCATTATGATTATCCACTCCGATCCGGGGCGGAAGGCGCAACATTCATCATACCCGATCCGTAATCGAAAATTACATGATATTGCCGGATCACACACGAATGTCGGTGTCGCCACGTGTCAACGCTGGTGGCCATCTCCCCGGCTTCCTATAATGGCAGCCGCAAGGTAAAGCCACTTTCATCGTGATCACTTCGCCCCGTTCCCAGCATGGATACCGCGTTTTCATGAAGTTACTCAGAACCCTGGTTGCCTCCGTCCTCTGGCTGCTGATATCACTTTCCACCGCCGGGGTACTGGGCGTAGTGGGTGCCGCGCTCTACTTTGCCCCCGGTCTGCCCGATGTGCGCCAGTTGCAGGACTTCGAGCTGCAGACCCCGCTGCGCATCTTCACGCGCGACGGCAAGCTGATCGGCGAGTTCGGGGAGGAGCGCCGCACCCCGGTGGAGTATGACGAGATTCCCGAGCCACTCATCGGAGCCCTGCTGGCCGCCGAGGATGCCACCTACTTCGACCACCGTGGTGTCGATCCCAAGGGCCTGGCGCGCGCCGCCGTGGAACTGGTAGCCAGCGGTGGCGACATCCAGTCCGGGGGCTCGACCATCACCATGCAGGTGGCGCGCAACTATTTGCTCACCCTGGACCGGACCTTCACCCGCAAGATCCGTGAGATCCTCCTGGCGCTGCAGATGGAGCAGATACTCTCCAAGGAGGAGATCCTCGAGCTCTACGTCAACAAGATCTATCTAGGCAACCGCGCCTACGGCATCGCCGCCGCCGCGGAGGTCTACTACGATCGGCCGCTGGCCGAGCTGACCTTGGCGGAGACAGCAATGATCGCCGGACTGCCCAAGGCGCCCTCTGCCTTCAACCCGCTGGCCAACGCCGAGCGGGCGCTGATCCGCCGCAACTGGATCCTGTTCCGCATGCGGGAGCTCAATATCATCGACCAGCCGGCCTATGATGAAGCCGTTCAGGCCCCCGTTACCGCGCGGCGCCACCTTACCCAACTCGAGGTGGAGGCCGACTACGTCGCCGAGATGGCTCGGCAGATCGCCGTGGAGCGTTACGGCGACCGGGCCTACACCGGCGGGTATCGCATCCATACGACCCTGGACAGCGAGCTGCAGCCGCTGGCAGGACAGGCCCTGGCCGGCGGCCTGATCACGTATGATACCCGCCACGGGTGGCGTGGCCCCGAGCAGACCGACATTCCGCGCAGCCTGGCAGAAGCCCAGGAACGCACCGACCGCGAGGGTCTTGAGGAGGAGCTCGCCGAGTCGCCCGAGATCATGCAGACTGCCCGCCGCGCCGCCGAGCGAAGTCAGACCGAGATCGAGGGCATCGAAGGCGATGTCAGCAATTGGCTGCAGGTGCTCGAGCGCACCCCCGCCTATGGCCCCCTGAAGCCGGCCATCGTGGTCGAAAGCGAAGGCCGTGAAATGCGAGTGCTGGCCCGCGGGGGCGAGCTGCATACCCTCGACTGGGCCGGCCTGGAGTGGGCGCGCCCCTATCGCAGTGCCAAGAGCCGGGGAGCGGCCCCGGGCGCAGCCGGCGAGATCGCCAGCCGTGGCGACCTGGTGCGCATCCTGCAGCGGGACGACGGTAGCTGGCGCCTTTCCCAGCGTCCCGACGTCGAAGGCTCGCTGGTGGCGATGGACCCCGACACTGGGGCCATCCTCGCTCTCCAGGGCGGCTTCGACTTCGATGCCAGCAAGTTCAACCGTGCCACCCAGGCCCGCCGCCAGTCCGGCTCGATCTTCAAGCCCTTCGTCTACCTGGCGGCGATCAACAGCGGCGAGATGAACCCGGCGAGCGTGGTCAACGATGCCCCGGTGGTGATGCAGGACGGCAGCGACGAGCTGTGGCGTCCCTCCAACTCCAGCGGCGACTTCCTCGGCCCGACCCGGATCAGGCTGGGCCTGGCAAGGTCGCGCAACCTCATCACCATCCGCGTGCTGCAGTCCCTGGGACTGGATCGCACCATCGACTTCCTCGAGGGGTTCGGCTTCGACCCCGACCAGCTGCCGCGCGGCCTCTCCCTGGCGCTGGGCAGTGCCAGCCTGACCCCCCTGGAGATGACCAACGCCTACGCGGTACTGGCCAACGGCGGCTTCAAGGTATCCCCCTGGTTCATCGACCGGGTGGCCCGCGGCAACGACACCTCGGTCATCGACGAGGCCGCACCACGCGTCGCCTGCCGCGACTGCCCCGAGGACCAGACGATGGTCGAGATCGATGGCGAGACCTACGAGGTGGCCCCCCGGGTGGCCGACCCCGCCGCCGTCTATATCCTGCGCGACATGCTGCGCGACGTGGTCGAGCGTGGCACCGCCCGCAAGGCCCTGGAACTGAACCGTGGCGACATCGTCGGCAAGACCGGCACCACCAACGACCAGCGCGATGCCTGGTTCGCCGGCTTCAACAGCGACCTGGTCTCCACCGCCTGGGTGGGCAAGGATGACAACTCCTCCACCGCCGAGTACGGTTCTCAGGCCGCCCTGCCGATCTGGATGGAGTTCATGGGCCAGGCCCTGGAGGGGCAGCCAGAGCGCTGGCCCGAGCGGCCGGAGGGCGTGGTCACCGAGCGGGTCGATCCCGACACCGGGCGCCTGCTGCGCGATGGCCAGGGCGGCGGTATCGAGGAGCTGTTCATGGCCGACCATCTGCCCGACTTCCAACCGCGTCGCGTCGAGCGTGAGATCGAGCGCGAGAGCGGTTCTCAGGGCACCGGTGCCTACGAGGCTATCTTCTAGAACGTCACCTGCAACGGGCGGTGGAGATGCCGCCCGACCACCACATCCTCGGTTACACAACATCCCCTATTGCACACACGACAACGCCGGCCATGAGGCCGGCGTTGTCGTGGCACAGTGAAGGCGCTAAAGCTTAACCACCGTAAACGTCATCTACGGTCTTCAACGGATAGTGGGAGGGATAGGGCTTGCGCGCCACCCCGGAGTCCACCGCCGCCTGGGCCACCGCCGAGGAGATCCGGTCGAGCAGACGGATGTCCACGGGAGTGGGAATGATGTACTCCGGCCCAAAACGCATCTCGTCCATCTCATAGGCCTCCAGCACCTCCTTTGGCACCGGCTCGCGAGCGAGGTCCTTGAGGGCGTGGACGGCGGCAACCTTCATCTCCTCGTTGATGCGAGTGGCGCGCACGTCGAGCGCCCCGCGGAAGAGGAAGGGAAAGCCCAGCACGTTGTTGACCTGGTTGGGGTAGTCGGAACGGCCGGTGGCCATGATCACGTCCGGACGCGCCTCCCGGGCCACGTCGGGGTGGATCTCCGGGTCGGGATTGGTGCAGGCGAAGACCACTGGATTGGGAGCCATGCTGCGGATATGGTCGGCACTCATCAGTCCCGGGCCGGAGAGGCCGACGAAGACGTCGGCCCCTTCGATGGCATCACCCAGGGTCCGCTTGTCGGTCTCCACGGCGAACATTGCCTTGTACTGGTTCAGGTCCTCGCGACCGCTATGGATCACCCCCTTGCGGTCAAGCATCACGATATTCTCGGGATGCGCTCCGCAGGCGACCAGCAGCTTCATGCAGGCGATAGCTGCGGCGCCGGCTCCCAGGCAGACGATACGCGCGTTGCCCAGCGACTTGCCGGCGATATCCAGCGCATTGAGCATGCCCGCGGCAGTGACAATGGCCGTACCATGCTGATCATCATGGAACACCGGGATGCTGCACTGCTCGACCAGCGCCTGCTCGATTTCGAAGCACTCGGGGGCCTTGATGTCCTCGAGGTTGATGCCGCCCCAGGTATCGGCGATGCGCGCCACGGTGTCGATGAAGGCCTGAGGGCTCTCGGCATTGACCTCGATATCCACCGAATTGATGCCGGCGAAGCGCTTGAACAGCACCCCCTTGCCTTCCATCACCGGCTTGCTGGCCATTGGCCCAAGATTACCGAGACCGAGGATGGCGCTACCGTCGGAGATCACTGCCACCAGGTTGCCCTTGCCGGTATAGAGGTAGGCATTCTCCGGGTCATTAGCAATCTCGCGAACCGGCTCCGCCACGCCCGGGCTGTAGGCCAAGGAGAGGTCCCGGGCGGTGGCGGTGGGCTTGGTGAGCTCCACCGACAGCTTTCCGGGAATGGGTTTCGCGTGGTAGTCCAGCGCCGCCTTCTTCTTCGCGTCTGTCATGCTGAGAGGATCCGGTAAACAGTGGGAGGTCGGCTAGCCTATACAAAAAGCCCGACGCCCTCAACTCACCAGACATCCCACCCTGTTGTACGCTCGTTTGAAGACGTTGACGACTAGTTGCCGATAATTATGGATAACCCCCAGCCATAATGCTTTTGTTATCCTCCAAGGCCGACAAACGACAGGCAGTCGGACAGAAAGAAACCCGCCACGATGGGCGGGTTTCTCAATGCTACGATGTGCCGGGCGGCTCAGCGCTTGATGGCGGCACCGAAGCGCTTGTTGAAGCGCTCGACGCGACCACCGGTGGTCGCCTGCTTCTGCTTGCCGGTGTAGAAGGGGTGGCACTGGGAGCAGACGTCCAGGGAGAAGTCGTGATCGGCGGTAGTGCCGACCTCAAAGGTGGCGCCGCAGGAACAGGTCGCGGTGACCATCTTGTAATCCGGGTGGATACCTTGTTTCATCTTGAGCCTCATGAAGCTGTATGCCGCCACCTGATCTTCTGCCAGGCACCGCATACGGGTTGTCTGTAGATGCGAACCGGTTGCCGCCACGCACTCAGTGTGTCCGCAGCGGCGAAGCATTCTAGCAGAGCCGACGCCGGAGGCCAATTGCCCGACTCCCCCTGCCCGCCCGTGCCACGCGTACTGGGCGTTGCCGTGCCCTCGCCGCTGCGCCGGCTGTTCGACTACCGCCCCTGCCGTGCGTCCCCCCCAGGCGGCTGGCAGCCCGGCCTGCGGGTGCAAGTACCCTTCGGCCGCCGAGAGGTCGTCGGCGTGGTGGTGGAGTGCCGCGACGAAAGCGAACTGCCGCTCTCGAGCCTCAGGCCGGTGGCGGGCTGCCTCGACGAGGCTCCGCTGCCAGCCGACTGGCTGTGGCTGTGCCGCTTCGCCGCCCGCTACTACCAGCACGCCCTCGGCGACACCCTGCACCAGGCAATGCCGGGGCTGCTGCGCCAGGGCCGGGCGCTCGAGGCCCGTACCCGCGAGCGCTGGTGCGTGACCCCCGCCGGCCACCAGGAGGCCCCGCCGGGCCTGTCCCGAGCCCCCCGCCAGGTCGAGCTGCTGAGCATGCTGCGCCAGCATCCCCACGGGCTGGTCAGTCAGGCGATCCTCGCCCAGTCGTTTAGCCGCGACCAGCTGCGCGCCCTGGTCGACAAGGGCCTGGTGGCCCGTCATGAAGAGCCCCTTGCCGCCTCGCCGGCGGCCGAGGGCGACCCACGACTCGCGGAACCCGCCCTGCCCCTCAACCGAGAGCAGGCCGTGGCGCTGGCCGCCATCCACGAGCGGCTCGACGATTTTCACCCCTGCCTGCTGCATGGCATCACCGGCAGCGGCAAGACCGAGGTCTACCTGCAACTCATCGAGGCGGTCATCGGCCACCATCGCCAGGCCCTGGTGCTGGTCCCCGAGATCGGCCTGACGCCCCAGACCCTTGCCCGCTTCCGCCGTCGATTCCAGGCGCCGGTGGTGGCCCTGCACTCGGGACTCACCGATCATGAGCGCCTCGATGCCTGGGAGGCCGCCGCCAGCGGCCGGGCGCCCATCGTGCTGGGAACCCGCTCGGCCATCTTCACCCCCCTGGCCCGCCCCGGGGTGATCATCGTCGACGAGGAGCACGACGGCTCCTACAAGCAGCAGGACGGCCTGCGCTACCATGCCCGCGACCTGGCGGTGGCACGCGCCCACCAT
>NZ_JAVLBC010000284.1:0-2866 GCF_031581305.1 Halomonas sp. | reverse complement strand
AGGCTCGGCTCACGAGCTGGAGCGCCAGCCCGGTCGAATCTCGTTTCCCGCTCCATATAATATTTATGATGTCGTCTTGCAGGCCAAGGCTCACGTCACGAGCTGGAGCGCCAGCCCGGCTGACGGCAGCCCCGCCGAATCTCGTTTCCCGCTCCATCGAACGTTGACCAGTCTGGTAACTTCCGGCTTCTCTTGAACTGGGCGGATCAGCATGCCCAGACCGCGGCCGTCAGCACGCCCCACGCCAGCACGCCGGCCGCCATGATGGTATAGGTTGCCGACTGGGCCACCATGTCGCATCCCCGCGTCGATACCGCCCCTGCAGGAGGCGTTCTCCCTGCCGGGGTGAGAGAGCGAACCTTGAAGTTTGCCGGGCCATCCCCATCTCGGAGGGTTCTCATGATGACTTTCATTTCTTGCTGACGGGATCGCACAT
Source organism: Halomonas sp. (assembly GCF_031581305.1). Taxonomy (GTDB): domain Bacteria; phylum Pseudomonadota; class Gammaproteobacteria; order Pseudomonadales; family Halomonadaceae; genus Halomonas. The sequence continues at coordinate 2,430 of NZ_JAVLBC010000284.1, read as the reverse complement.
GGCCGAACCGGCATTGTCCATCCGCGGCCTGACCAAGGTCTACGGCAATGGTTTCCAGGCCCTCAAGGGCATCGACCTCGACGTCGCCGAGGGCGACTTCTATGCCTTGCTGGGGCCCAATGGCGCCGGCAAGTCGACCACTCTGGGGGTGGTCTGCTCGCTGGTGCAGAAGACCGCAGGCCGTGTCTCGATCTTCGGGATCGACATCGACCGGGACTTCGCCCGTGCCAAGTACCATCTCGGCGTGGTGCCCCAGGAATTCAACTTCAACCAGTTCGAAAAGGTCATCGATATCGTGCTGGCCCAGGCCGGCTACTACGGCATGTCGCGTCGCGAGGCACTGCCCCGCGCCGAGCAGCTGCTGCGCGACCTGGGCCTCTGGGACAAGCGCAACGGCAGCGCGCGAATGCTCTCCGGCGGCATGAAGCGCCGGCTGATGATCGCCCGTGCCTTGATGCACCGGCCCAGGCTGCTGATCCTCGACGAGCCTACCGCCGGCGTGGACATCGAGCTGCGCCGCAGCATGTGGGCGTACATGCGTCGCATCAACCGCGAGGAGGGCACCACCATCATCCTCACCACCCACTACCTGGAGGAGGCCGAGAGCCTGTGTCGCAACGTGGGGATCATCAATCATGGCGAGATCATCCGGAACACCAGCGTGCGTGACCTGCTCGCCGAATTGGATATCGAGACCTTCCTGCTGGACCTGGCGCACCCGATCGAGGCCGCGCCCGAGGTGGCGGGCTTCGAGGTGAGCCGGGTCGATGACGCCCAGCTGGCGGTGGTGGTGCACCGCGGCCAGCGCCTCAACGATGTCTTTGAGGCGCTCAGCGCCCAGGGGCTCCAGGTGATGTCGATGCGCAACCGCGCCAACCGGCTCGAGGAGATGTTCGTCTCCATGGTGGAGCAGGGCAATAGCGACAAGGCGGCGGCCGAGGCAGCGGAGGCACGCGCATGAACCCGACCCAGATCGCCATCGCCCTCTGGACCCTGGTGCACAAGGAGGTCAAGCGCTTCACGCGGATCTGGCCGCAGACCCTGCTGCCGCCATCGATCACCATGACCATGTACTTCATCATCTTCGGCAACCTGATCGGCTCGCGGATCGGCGAGATGGATGGCTACAGCTACATGGACTTCATCGTCCCCGGGCTGATCATGATGGCGGTGATCACCAACAGCTACTCCAACGTGGCCTCGAGCTTCTTCTCGAACAAGTTCCAGCGCTCCATCGAGGAGATGATGGTCTCGCCGATGCCCAACTGGGTGATCCTCACCGGCTTCGTGCTGGGCGGCATGGCCCGCGGCCTCGGCGTGGGGCTGATCGTCACCGGGGTGTCGCTGTTCTTCACCCGGATCGAGGTGGCACATCCGCTGCTGACGGTCTTCGTGGTGGTGCTCACCGCGGCGCTGTTCGCCATCGGCGGCTTCATCAACGCCCTGCTGGGCAAGAAGTTCGACGACATCTCCATCGTGCCGACCTTCATCCTCACGCCACTGACCTACCTGGGCGGGGTCTTCTATTCCATCTCGCTGCTGCCGGCCTTCTGGCAGGGCGTGTCGATGCTCAATCCCATCCTCTACATGGTCAACGTCTTTCGCTACGGTTTCCTCGGCGTCTCGGACATCCCCGTGGGCTGGGCGCTGGCCGCCATCCTGGCCTTCATCAGCGTGCTCTTCGGGGTGGCGCTGTGGATGCTGAATCGCGGCAAGGGCATCAGGAGCTGACATGGCACACCACCGACCCGATACCCTCGCGCATGCCCCCCTGGGACGCGAAGCCGCCTATCCGGAGCACTACGACGCCGGGCTGCTCTTTTCGATCCCCCGCGCGGCCAACCGGGGGCCGCTGGGTATCGAGGAGGGCGCCTTGCCCTTCGTCGGCGAGGACGAGTGGCACGCCTTCGAGGTCTCCTGGCTCAACGCCCGAGGCAAGCCGGTGGTGGCCGTGGCGCGCTTCCGCCTGCCGGCGGAGTCGCCGAACTTGATCGAGTCGAAGTCCTGGAAGCTCTACCTCAATAGCTTCAACCAGACTCGCGTCGAAAGTCGCCAGGCGGTCATCGATACCCTGAAGCACGACCTGACGGCGGCCGCCGGTGCGCCGGTGTCCGTCGAGCTGTTCGACGTCGACCATGAGGCACTGGTAACGCGTCGTCTGCCCGGCGAGTGCCTGGATGATCTGGATATCGAGGTCAGCGACTACACGCCCAGCGCGGACCACCTGGCGGTGGGGGAGGAGGTCGTCGAGGAGACGCTGTATTCGCACCTGCTCAAGTCCAATTGCCCGGTCACCGGCCAGCCCGACTGGGGCAGCGTGCTGATCCGCTACCGGGGCCCGCGACTCGATCGCGAGGGGCTGCTGCGCTATCTGATCGGCTACCGCCAGCACCAGGACTTTCACGAGCACTGCGTGGAGCACATCTTCAT
>NZ_JAVLBC010000283.1:0-2890 GCF_031581305.1 Halomonas sp. | reverse complement strand
AGTGCATGGAGACGGCGTCGCCGGTCGCCACGCCGCTGTCCAGGCGCACGCGCTGGGGGTCCAGGCCGGCGCCTTCCAGGTCCATGGCGAAGCGGGTCAGGGTGCCGGTGGCGGGCAGGAACTCCTGCTCCGGGTCCTCGGCGTAGAGCCGCGCCTCGAAGCTGTGACCGGTGATGGTCAATTCATCCTGCGCGAGGGGGAGCCGCTCGCCCATGGCCACGCGCAGCTGCCACTCGACCAGGTCCTGGCCGGTGATCATCTCGGTGACCGGGTGCTCTACCTGCAGGCGGGTGTTCATCTCCATGAAGTAGAACGACCCATCGGCATCGAGCAGGAACTCCACGGTACCGGCGCCCACGTAGCCGATCTCGCGGGCGGCGCGCACGGCGGCCTCGCCCATCTCGCGGCGCAGGCCCTCGTTCATGCCCGGGGCCGGGGCCTCCTCCAGCACCTTCTGGTGGCGGCGCTGCACGGAGCAGTCGCGCTCGAAGAGGTAGACGCCGTTGCCGTGGCTGTCGCAGAACACCTGGACCTCGACGTGGCGCGGCTGGGTCAGGTACTTCTCGATCAGCATGCGCTGGTCGCCGAAGGCGGCCTGGGACTCGCGGCGGCAGCCGTCCAGGGCGGCCTGGAAGCCGGCGGCGGACTCCACCACGCGCATGCCCTTGCCGCCGCCACCGGCGCTGGCCTTGAGCAGCACCGGGTAGCCGATCTTGTCGGCCTCGGCCTTGAGCAGGGCGTCGTCCTGGTCGTCGCCGTGGTAGCCGGGCACCAGCGGCACGCCGGCGTTGGCCATGCGCGCCTTGGCGGCGGACTTGTCGCCCATGGCGGCGATGGCCGAGGCGGGCGGGCCGACGAAGACGATGCCGGCCTGGTCGAGGGCCTCGACGAAGGCGCCGTTCTCGGAGAGGAAGCCGTAGCCGGGATGGATGGCGCCGGCGCCGCTGCGCTGGGCGGCCTCCACCACGGCCTCGACCTTGAGGTAGCTCTCGCGGGCCGCGGCGGGGCCCAGGCGGATGGCCTCGTCGGCCTCGCGCACATGGCGGGCGTTGGCGTCGGCGTCGGAGTAGACGGCGACGGTGCGCAGCCCCATGGCACGCGCCGTGCGCATCACGCGGCAGGCGATCTCGCCGCGGTTGGCCACCAGCAGGGTGTCGAAGCGCTTGGCGTTGTGGGTCGTCTGGCTCATTGTCGGCGCTCCGTGTTCGAGGGGGAGTCGGGGGCCCAGGCAGGGCGACGCTTCTCGAAGAAGCTGGCGAGGCCCTCCTGGCCTTCATGGCTGACCCGCAGCTCGCTGATCACCCGGCAGGTATGATCGCGGGTCGTGTTGCTGTCGGGCTCGCGGGCCACCTCGGCGAGCAGCGCCTTGGTGGCGCGGCTGGCCTGGGGCGAGGTGGCGAGCAGGGTCTCGACCATGGCGTCCACCGCCTCGTCCAGGGCATCCGGCGCGACCACCCGGTGGACCAGGTCCAGCCGCTCGGCGGTGGCAGCGTCCATGACCTCGGCGGTCAGGGCGTAGCGGCGCATCTGGCGGGAGCCCACAGCGCGCTGCACATAGGGGCTGATCACCGCCGGCGAGAGGCCGATCCTCACCTCGGAGAGGCAGAACTTCGCCTTCTCGGAGGCGATCACCACATCGCAGCAGGCGGCCAGGCCCACGGCGCCGCCGAAGGTGGCGCCCTGCACGCGGCACACGGTGGGGCAGGGCAGGGTGTCCAGGCCGTGCATCAGCGCCGAGAGCTCGCGGGAGTCCGCGAGGTTGTCCTCGAAGTCATAGTCGACCATGCGCTTCATCCAGTTCAGGTCCGCCCCGGCGGAGAAGCTCTTGCCCTCGGAGCCCAGCACCAGCAGGCGCACCTCGCCGCGGCGGGCCAGCTCGCCGACGCGGCGCAGATGATCGTTGAGCTCGGCGATCAGGCTGTCGTCGAAGGCGTTGTGGACGTCCGGGCGCTCCAGGGTCAGCCAGGCCACGCCGCGGTCGTCGAGCTCCAATCTTGAGTAGGAAGGGGTATCTGACATCTCGAACCTCTTTCGAATAGCTGTAAGCTATAAGCTGCGAGCTGTAAGAAACCCCTCGAGTCCAGACATACGCGCTGATGTCCCGACGTATCACTTACGGCTTACAGCTTACGGCTCCACGCGGAGCGTGGGACTACATCCTGAACACGCCGAAGCGGGTCTCTTCCACGTCGGCATTCATGGCAGCGGCCAGCGACAGGCCGAGGATCTCGCGCGTCTGCAGCGGGTCGATCACGCCGTCGTCCCACAGCCGCGCGCTGGCGTAGTAGGGGTGGCCCTGGTGCTCGTACTGCTCGCGGGTCGGCGCCTTGAAGGCCTCTTCTTCCTCCGCGGTCCACTCGCGGCCCTCGCGCTCGATCTGCTCGCGCTTGACCTGGGAGAGCACGCCGGCGGCCTGCTCGCCGCCCATCACCGAGATGCGCGCGTTGGGCCACATGAACAGCAGGTTGGGCTCAAAGGCGCGGCCGCACATGCCGTAGTTGCCGGCGCCGAAGCTGCCGCCGATCAGCACGGTGAACTTGGGCACCCTGGCGCAGGCCACCGCGGTGACCAGCTTGGCACCGTGCTTGGCGATGCCCTCGTGCTCGTACTTCGAGCCCACCATGAAGCCGGTAATATTTTGGAGGAAGATCAGCGGCACTTTCCTCTGCGCGCAAAGTTCGATGAAGTGCGCGCCCTTGACCGCCGACTCGGAGAACAGCACGCCGTTGTTGGCGACGATGCCCACCGGGTAGCCCTGGAGGTGGGCGAAGCCGGTGACCAGGGTGTCACCGTAGTAGCGCTTGAATTCGTCGAAGTCGGAGTCGTCGACGATGCGCGCGATCACCTCGCGCACGTCGTAGGGAAAACGGTATTCGCGCGACACGATGCC
>NZ_JAVLBC010000061.1:0-15303 GCF_031581305.1 Halomonas sp. | reverse complement strand
GGTCATGGGGCACCTCCAGGGTCATGAACGGCGAGTGCGCCGTGGCGCAGCCGCCTTGCGTCTCGGTCCGCCCCGCCGCTTGCCGCGGGGCGAGCGCATCGCCGGGGCCTGTTCGCCCCGGGCGCTGTGCAGTGCCTCACGCATCCAGCCCGCGTCGGCGGCGGCGAGCAGGCCATGCAGGTCTTCGACCAGGGCCGCGAGGAAGGGGGCCGGGGTGTCACTCTGCTCGGCGATCGCGCCCAGGCGCTGCTCCCAGAGCGCGGTACGTTCGGGGCGGCCCACCGCCTCGGGCAGCGAGGCGATCAAGGCACTGCCTAGCCGCGTGGCGCGCAGTGCCTTGGCCTGGCGGACCAGGTAGCCGCGCTCCACCAGTGTCTCGATGATGCCGGCCCGGGTCGCCTCGGTGCCCAGGCCGTCGTGCTCGCGCAGGGTGCGCCGGACCGCCGGGTCCTCGACGTAGCGGGCAATGTTCATCATCGCCTTGATCAGGCTGGCGTCGGTGAAGGGCTCCGGCGGACGGGTCTCGCGGTCCTCGACCTCGGCCGTTTCGACCCGGCACGCTTCCCCCTCACTCAGCGGTGGCAGCGGGGGCGTCTCGTCACGGGTGGTGAACAACGGCTTCCAGCCGGGGTCGAGGATCTCCTGGCCACGGGCGCGGAAGGACTCGTCGAGAATGCAGAACGCCGCCTTCACCTCGCGGGTAGCCAGCGGCGGATAGAATTGGGCCAGGACGTTGCGGGTGATCAGCCGGAAGACATCGGCCTCGGCCTTCTGGAGCCGCGAGAGGTCGGCGGGCTTGCCGGTGGGCGCCAGGGCGTGGTGCGCACCGACCTTGCGGTCGTTCCAGGCCCTGGAGCGCCGCGAGAAATCCGCCCCGGCCAGCCAGCCTCGCAGCGTCTCGTCCCGGCGGCAGGCGCCCTCCAGGGTGGCCCTCGCCGCGGCGAAATGCTCCTCGGGGAGGTAGCGGCAGTCCGAGCGGGGGTAGGTGATCAGCTGGTGGCGCTCATAGAGGCGCTGGCAGATGTCCAGGGTCGCCTTGGCGGAAAGACCGTGGCGTCTGGCGGCGTCGACCTGCAAGGCCGAGAGCGAGTAGGGCAGAGGAGGTGACTGGCGCTTATCGCGGCTCTCGAGGCTGACCAGGTGGCCCTCGGCCCCGGGCAGTCGCTCGGCCAGGGTGGCGGCTGGTTGTCGGGCGAGCAGGCGTCCCTGGTCGTCGAGAGGATGGACTTCTCCCGGCACCCACCAGGCCCGCAGGCGACCCTGGGTCACGGCGAGGTCGGCCCAGAGGACGAAGAAGGGCCTGGGGATGAAGTCGCGGATCTCGGCGTCGCGCCGCACCACCAGCCCCAGCACCGGGGTCTGCACCCGTCCCACCGAGAGCACCCCGTCATGGCCGGCCTGGCGGCCGGTGAGCGTCCAGGCCCGCGTCAGGTTGATGCCATACAGCCAGTCGGCCCGGGCGCGGCACTGGGCCGCCCGGTAGAGGGGCTCGAAGCGGCCATTGTCCTCTAGCCGGGCGAGCGCGCGCTGCACCGCCGGGCGGTTGAGGTCGCTGACCAGCAGCCGCGACACGGGGCCCTTCCAGCCCAGGTGCTCGATCACCTCCTGAACCAGCAGCTGGCCCTCGCGATCGGGGTCACCGGCATGCACCACCTCGCGGGCGGACTTCAGCAGCCGACGGATCACCGCTAGCTGGCCCCGGGCCTTGGGGCGGGGCATCAGCTTCCAATGCGCCGGCAGGATCGGCAGGTGATCGAGACGCCACTGCTTGAAGGCCGGATCGTAGGCATCGGGCGGGGCCTGTTCCAGCAGGTGGCCGAGGCACCAGGTGACCGTGGTATCACCCACCGCCAGGGCGCCCTCCTGCTTACGGGGCGAGCCGGGCAGGGCCTCGGTGATGGCCCGTGCCAGGCTCGGTTTCTCGGCGATGATCAGTCGCATGATGGCTCGTCGCGGTGAATGACATGGACATTCTTCCAGTATTCATCACGACTCGCCAGGTGTAAGCTGCGCCGATATATGTACAATTATTGTACAATGGTCATCAAAGGAGAGAGATCATGCGCGAACGCGGCCGCACCCGGCGCCTGCTGGGACTCGGCGCCCGCACCGGGGGGGCGCTGCTCCGTACCCGAATGGGTGGTCAGGCCGACTGGCGGGCGCTGGGAGAGGCCCTCTTCGAGGGGCTTTCCGAGCTGAAGGGGCCGGCGATGAAGCTGGCCCAGATCATGTCGCAGTGGGACGACCTGCTGCCGCCGGACCTCGCCGAGGAGCTCTCCCGCCTGCAGCGTCAGGCCGAGCCGATGCCCTGGGCGGATATCCACCGCACTTTGGTCGCGGAGTATGGCGATCTGGATGCGGTGTTCTCCGGGATCGAGCATCGTCCCTTCGCCAGCGCCTCCATGGGACAGGTGCACCGCGCCACGACGCTGGACGGTAATACCCTGGTGCTCAAGGTACAGTATCCCGGCCTCGCCGACGTGTTGGAGAGTGACCTGGCGCAGGTGCGACGCCTGATGCGCCTGGGCCGCTGGTTCAAGGTACCTCAGGCGCGCCTGGATGCCCTCTTCGAGGAGCTGGCCGTCAGCCTGCGCGGCGAGCTGGACTACCACGCCGAGGCACAGGCACTGGCCCGCTACCGTGCGCGCTACGCTCACCTCGAGAGCCTGGTGATCCCCGAGCCGCTGCCGGACCTATCCGGCCCACGGGTGTTGGCCATGCGCTACGAGCCTGGAACGCCGCTGCGCGACCTGGAGATGATCGACGACGCCCTTCGCCAGAAGGTGGCCAAGACCCTGGCCGACTGGATCACCGAGGAGCTTTTCACCCATGGTGAACTCCACGCCGACCCTCACGCCGGTAACTTCGCCGTCAACGACCGGAGCCAACTGATCATCTATGACTTGGGGGCGGTGATTCCGGTGCCGGAAGCGCGCCTGCGCGCCATGATGGAACTTCTGGAGGCGACCCTGGCGAAAGACCCCATGGCCATGGATGAGGCACTTCTCAAGATGGGGGGCCGGCAGGGTCAGGGCGCGCCGCTCTCGCTATACCGCGAGTCTGCCGAGGCGGTGGCACCGCTGTTCCAGCCCGGTGAACAGGACTTCGGCGACGTGCGGGTTCATCGCCGACTTCGCGACCTGACCCCCAAGGTCTGGGCGGCCATGGACCGTCTACAACCTCCGGCGGATACGCTGCTGCTGTCGCGCACCCTCAATGGCCACTACTGGAACCTGGTGCGCCTCGGCGCGAGACTCGACATGGCCGAGCGTACCCGGCCGTTGTTCTCCAGAAGGCATGCCTGATCCCCCGGACAGGCGACAGACCCACCTGCCCAGCCGGGCGCCGGACTGGTAGACTATGCCGTTTTCCAAACGTTGGAGTGCGCGATGCTGGCAGTATGGGTAGAACAGCTGCTGGGCTTTGCCTCGGGGGCGCTCAAGGCGATTCGCCAGGACGAGCGCTACCCCACGCTGATGGCCTGGGCCCGCGACGAGGGACCGGCGCTGGTCGGCGGCGACCTGGCGTTGGCCCAGGCGCTGGCCCCGGAACTCTGGTCGCAGACCCCGCTGGCGCGACTCGACTTCGCCGCCGAGCCGCTGGCCCGGCCAGGACGCAACGAGCCGTGCTGGTGTGATTCCGGGCGCAAGACCAAGCACTGCTGCGGGGCGGTCAGCCTGCCCGGGCACGTGCCACCGCACCTGATGTGGATGCTCTCGCTGCGCGACTGGAAGGGCAGCACCCTCAAGGCCGCCCTGGCCAGCGGCCGCGCCCCGGCTCAGGCACTGCTGGAGGCCGGCCTGATCGCTGCCGAGTCCGGCCAGCGCGGGCGGGCCCAGCAGATCCTCGAGTCGTTGTTCGAGCACGGTGACTGGCTGACGCTCCCCGAGCAGGCCGAGCCCGCCTTCGAGATTCTCATCGACCTCTATCAGGAACGCGGTTTCCATCGTAAGCGCGAGGCGCTGCTCGATGCGGTGCTCGACCGTGGACCGTTGTTCCTGCGTGGCGTGGCGCTGGAGCGGCTCTGCCTGATGCACCTGGACAACGACGACCTGGACAGTGCCCGGGCAGCCTTCGTGCGCGCCCAGCAGGCGCTGCCCGACTCGCCGACCCTGGCCTACATCGAAGCCATGTTGCTGCTGCACGAGGGGCATGAGCAAGAGGCCGCCGAGCGGTCACGCTTCTGGTTCCGGCGCCTGGCCCGCCAGGGCGACCTGGACCCCGACCAGCTGCAGTTCCTGGCCGACCTGGCCGAGAACCCCGGGGCGACGCTCGCCGACCAGCTGCTCAGTGCCGAGGAGGATCTGGCCGAGCCGCTGGTGGCCCTGCAGGCGCTGCTGGAATCGTTGTCCGTGGCCCCGCGGCTGGAGATCCGCCGCGGTGATGACGGCGGCCTCGAGTATCACACCACCGCCCGCGAGGACACCCTGTTCGCCGCCTGGCAGAAGGTGTTCCGGGCCCGGGTCGAGAGCGACGCTCCGATGGGATTCGATGAGGATCCCTGGCCCCATGCCGGGGAGTGGCTGCCGGCGCTCTGCGCCCACCCCGAGTGGTTGGACGCCCCGGCCGTGGTGCAATCCCTGGCGCTGGCACTCGCCAGCCGCTTCGGCAGCCTGCCGTGGATGGCGCCAAGCCTGTTCGAACCGCTGTCGAGCCGGCTGGAGCGCTGGCTCGAGCAGGTGCGCGCCGAGGGCGAAGGGCCCTTCCTGTGGGACAGTGCCGACAATGCCGTGCTGCTGCGTACCGGCCTGGCGTTGGTGGTGGGCATGGAGCGCGGCGCTCGGGCGCGTTCCCGCGAACTCGCCGAACGTCTGCTCACCCTGGACGACGAGGACAGCCTGGGCCTGCGCGAGCTGGTACTCGACCAGCTGCTCCGGGAAGGTCGCGATCGCGCGGCCCTGGCCTTGAGCGAGCGGGAGCTCGATGGCGACGACGAGACGCCGCCGTTGGGGCTGCTGATGGGGCGGGTGCTGGCACTCTATCGCCTGGAGCGCCGTGATGAGGCCGCCGAAGCGCTGGGCGTGGTGGTCCGCCACAACCCCCATGCCGTGGCCATGCTGTGTGCCGACAATCCGCGTCCGGTCGGCGGCGAGGGTGTCGCCGAGCCCGGTTCCCGTGCCGAGGCCTGGCAGTACCGGACCCTCATGCGAGACCAGTGGCGGACGACGCACGGTGCGCTGGCGTGGCTGCAGGCGCGGCTGGCCGACTGACCGAGCAGCTGGCTCAGGGCCGTCAGGCGGCCCGGGGCGCCGGCACCAGCTCAGGGTCGCGGCTGATCCAGATCGCCAGCAGTACCGCCGGCAGCCCCAGCAGCATGGAGATCAGGAAGAAGGTCGAATAGCCCTCGATCTCCACCACCAGGCCGCCAAAGCCGCTGAGGAACTTGCCCGGCAGGGTCATCAGCGACGAGAAGAGTGCGTACTGGGTAGCCGTGTACGCACGCGAGGTGAGGCTCGAGAGAAAGGCGATGAAGACCGCACTGGCCAGGCCGTTGGCCAGGTTGTCGCCGATGATCGCCATGACCAGCATCGGCAGGCTCTGGCCGGCCATCGCCAGCGCCGTGAACAGCAGGTTGGTCAGGGCCGCAGCCACCGCCCCCAGTATCAGGATCGGCCCGATGCCGTAGCGGGCTACCAGCAACCCCCCGAGGATTCCCCCGCCGATGCTCATGGCGATACCGAAGACGTTGGTCACGTTGGCGATGGTGGCCAGCGTGAAGCCGAGATCGATATAGAGCGGGTTGGCCATGGAGGCCATGGCCAGGTCGCTGATCCGGAATACCGCCACGAACAGCAGCAGCCACAGCGCCTTGCGCCGGTGGCGAGTGAAGAAGTCGGTGAAGGGGCAGACGATCGCCCCGATCACCCAGGCCCCCAGCCGCCGCAGTGGCTTCGGCCGGCCGCGGGAGGCCCGCAGGAAGGCCCGCACCCGGCGTTCATGGATCAGTTGGACGGTCAGCGAGAGTCGCTCGGGTTCCGGGCGCAGCAGCACCGTGATCGCGCCGATGCCCACCAGTGCGGCCATGGTCAGGTAGGCCGCCTCCCAGGAGGCCAGCGAGGCCACGTAGAGGGCGCCCGCTCCGGCTGCCAGCAGCCCGCCGCGATAGCCGATGATGTAGGTCGAGGCCATGGCCGCCTGGACATCCTCCGGGGCAGACTCGATGCGGAAGGCGTCAATGGCGATGTCCTGGGTCGCACTGCCGAAGGCCACCAGCAGGGCGAAGGCGGCCACCAGGGGCAGGTGGCCCACGGGGTCGACGCCGGCCAGCCCCACCAGGCCGCTGGCAATCATCGCCTGGGCCAGCAGCATCCAGCCCCGACGCTGGCCGAGGGTGCGGGTCAGCAGCGGCAGGGCGAGCCGATCCACCACCGGGGCCCAGAAGAACTTGATCGAATAGAGCATGCCGATCCAGGCAAAGAAGCCGATGGCCGCCACCTCGACGCCGGTGCTGCGCAGCCAGGCCGAGAGGGTCGAGAACACCAGCAGGAAGGGCAGGCCGGCGGAGAAGCCCAGGAACAGCATGGTGATGACCGGCGCACGCAGGTAGATGGCCAGGGCATCACGCCAGCTGCGTTGGGCGATAGGGTTTGGCATGTCGGGCAGCGCTCCTTGCTTGCGTCGGACGCGACGCAGGCCTCGATCATCGATGATAAAATCCCGGATCGGCAGTCGGGTCATGCAGTGTCCGACCCATGTCATCCGCGCGATATTTGCCGGGCTGGTATGCGGTGGGATTGTTGCAGAGCCCCGGCAATGACACCAGCAGGAACCCGATCAGGAGCGACATGAGCGATTCCGAGATTCGCCAGGCCGAGGTCGATGATGCCGTGCCCCGCTGGTATGTGATCCAGTGCAAGGGAGGGGAGTCCTTCCGCGCCGCCGAGCACCTGGCCAACCAGGGCTACGAGATTTTTCACCCCGTGCTCCAGGTCCAGAAGAAGCGCCGCGGTAAGCTCGAGTGGGTCAGCGAGCCGTTGTTTCCCTACTACCTGTTCATCCGGCTCGACCGTCTGGCCAGCAACTGGCGCCCCATCCGCTCTACCCGCGGCGTGCTCAAGATCGTCACCTTCGGCCTGGACATGCCGGTGCCGGTCAGCGATGACCTGATCGAGACGCTGCTCGCGCACGGCAGTGGGGAAGAGGATGCGACCTCGAACGTCTACTTCCGTGCCGGCGAGCCGGTGGAGATCACCCAAGGGCCCTTCAAGGACCTGCAGGCCGTGTTTGCCAGCCACAAGGGCGAGGAGCGCGCCATCGTGCTGCTCAACATGCTGCACAAGCAGCAGCGCCTGGAGATGCCCGTCGGCCAGCTGCGGCGTCGCGACTAGGTCCTCCGCTCACTCATTCACCCAATTGCCTCAGGAGACCCCATGACCATCGCCCCCCAACGGGTCGTGACCCTGCATTATGTGCTCAGCGATCAGGACGGCAGTGTTCTCGATGACTCCCGTGCCCGCGGGCAACCCCTCGAATACCTGCATGGGCACGGCAACCTCATGCCTGGCCTGGAGCGTGCCCTGGCGGGCCAGGACACCGGCGCGCAGCTCTCCGTCACCCTGATGCCGGCTGAGGCCTATGGGCTACGCGACGAGGCGCTGGTGCGCGAGGTCAGTCGCCATGCTTTCCCGGTGGAGGAAGTCGCGGCGGGCATGCGCTTCCAGACCCCGGGTGACGACGGCCCCGAGATCGTCACCGTGCTCGAGGTCCGTGACGACGCCGTGGTCATCGACACCAATCATCCGCTGGCCGGGCAGGTCCTGCGCTACCGCCTCGAGGTGCTGGAGGTGCGCGACGCCACCCGTGCCGAGCTCGCCAAGGGCCATCCGCTGCCGCCGGACACCGAGCCTGGCGAGGTCGAGGACAAGAAGATGCCGTGAAAACTGACCTGGATCAACGGATTTCCCGCGGCCCGACGAGGTCGTGGAGAAACTTGATACAGGTCAGCTTTCCCATCCACCGAACGGGCTACAGTTCTCCCAACACATCGGGACGGGAGGACACCACCATGTATCTGGATGACGCCGTAATCTTCGGGCTTGTTACCGTCGCGATGATGGTCGCTTTCATGGGGGGCTGGATCGCATTCATTGTTCGCGACCATCATCGCAAGAACAAGCACTGATCCAGCCGCCTCAAGAGTCGTCAGGGGAGGGGGGAGCTTTCCCCCCAGTGGCCGGCCCGTTTGGGTCGGCTTTTTTTCGCCGGCACGGGGCAAGACGTCGATCGGAGCCGGTCTGAGGTCAGCGCTCGGCGGTGGAGCGCACCGCGGCGGGACTCGTTGGCGACCAGTGGCGGGTCAGGGCACGCATCACCCGCTCCGGGTACCAGGTCTTGCCCAGGCTGCCGTTGTAGCGTGCCAGCGCCCGTGTCAGGTCGCCGCCCTCCACGGTCAGGTAGTGGGCCAGGATGGTGCAGCCGTAGCGCAGGTTGCGATGCGGGTCCTTGAGGTCGTCTGCCGGCAGGCCCAGCTCGCGGATCCAGAACGGCATGATCTGCATCAGGCCCACGGCACCGGCCGAGGAGACGGCCTCGGCCTGAAAGGCGCTCTCCACCTGAATCACCGCCAGTACCAGCTCCGGTGCCAGGCCGGCCAGCCGCGCCTCATGGTGGATGCGGCCGAGCAGTTCACGACGCCTTGCCGGCTCCGGCAGGTAGCGGGCAAGGCGCGGCTCCATGTCATTGAGCCACTGGCGGGCGGCCCAGATATCGGCGGGGGCCATGGGTGCACCGCGGATACCGTCGAGGGTGCCGCGCAGGCTGGCGGGGGGCTCTGGCAGGGCCCGCACGAAGGGCGCGGGCTGGTCGGGCGACAGCGAGCTCGGCAGGGCGGCGATGAAGTCCCCGTCGCCCTGGGCCAGCGCGGCAGTGGCCCAGAGGCAGCAGGCCGCCGCCTTGGCGGCGGCCCGGTGGCCTTCAGCGAGCGACCTTCTCGCCCAGGAAGTCGAGGATCTGCTCGGCCGGTACCATGGTAGCGTCACTGTCACGGCGTCCCTTGTACTCCAGTTCTCCCTTGTCCAGGCCGCGGTCGCCGACCACCAGACGATGGGGAATGCCCATCAGCTCGTGGTCGGCGAACCGCACACCGGGACGCAGGTCACGGTCGTCCAGCAGGACCTCGAAGCCGGCGGCGGTGAGGGCCTGATACAGCCGCTCGGACTCCTCGCGCACCCGCTGCGACTTGTGAGCATTCATCGGTACCATCGCGATCTGGAAGGGGGCGATGGCATCGGGCCAGATGATACCGGCATCGTCATGGTTCTGCTCGATGGCGGCGGCCACGACGCGGGTCACACCGATACCATAGCAGCCCATCCAGGGATGCACGGCACGACCTTCGTCGCCGAGCACGGTAGCATCCATCGCCTCGCTGTACTTGCGACCCAGCTGGAAGACGTGGCCGACCTCGATGCCGCGCTTGATCGCGAGCACGCCCTTGCCATCCGGTGAGGGGTCGCCCTCGACCACGTTGCGGATGTCGTAGGCGGGGGGCAGCACCACATCGCGCTCCCAGTTGATGCCGAAGTAGTGCTTGCCGTCGACATTGGCACCGGCGCCAAAGTCGCTCATCAGGGCGACCGAGCGGTCGATGATGATCGGCATCTCGAGGTTCACCGGGCCGAGCGAGCCGGGACCGGCCCCCACCGCTGCGCGGATCTCCTCTTCGCTGGCCATGGTCAGCGGGGCGGCCACCTCGGGGAGGTTCTCGGCCTTGACCTCGTTGAGTTCATGATCACCGCGTACCAGCAGGGCCACCAGGCCGCCTTCGGCGCCGTGCACCATCAGGGTCTTGAGGGTCTTCTCGATGGGCAGGCCGTGCTGCTCCACCAGAGCGGCGATGGTCCGGGCATTCGGGGTGTCGACCAGCCGCAGCTCCTCGCTGGGGGCCGGGCGCCGGACGTCGCTGCCCAGCGGCGCGGGCAGGGCATCGGCCTTCTCCATGTTGGCGGCATAGTCGGACTCGGTGGAGAAGACGATGTCGTCCTCGCCGGAGTCGGCCAGTACGTGGAACTCGTGGGAGCCGGTGCCGCCGATGGCGCCGTTGTCGGCGATCACCGGACGGAAATCGAGACCCAGGCGGGTGAAGATGCGCACATAGGCGTCATACATCACCTGGTAGGTCTCCATCAGCGAGGCCTCGTCAACGTGGAAGGAGTAGGCGTCCTTCATGATGAATTCGCGGGAGCGCATCACCCCGAAGCGCGGCCGGATCTCGTCGCGGAACTTGGTCTGGATCTGGTAGAAATTGGCCGGTAGCTGCTTGTAGCTGGCGATCTCCTTGCGCACCAGGTCGGTGATCACCTCCTCGTGGGTAGGGCCGACGCAGTAGTCGCGCTCGTGACGATCCTTGAGGCGCAGCAGTTCCGGGCCGTACTGCTCCCAGCGCCCCGATTCCTGCCACAGCTCGGCGGGCTGCACCGCCGGCATCAGCACCTCCTGGGCGCCGGCGCGATCCATCTCCTCGCGGACGATGCGCTCGACCTTGCGCAGGGTCTTGAGACCCAACGGCAGCCAGGTATAGAGACCGGAGGTGAGGCGGCGGATCATCCCCGAACGCAGCATCAGCTGATGGCTGATGACCTCGGCATCGGCGGGAGTTTCCTTCAGGGTGGCGATCAACAGTTGGCTAGCGCGCATGGGTCCGGCGGTTCCTCGAGCGTGTTCGTGCGGGTGACGGAAGCGGGGCCGCGCAGGTCGGCGGCAATGACCGAGCATTGTACGGCCCGCTGTCCGAGGCGGCAAAAGCTTGTGCTTCCGGGGCTGCTGGCCAGGGGGCACCGGCCCATCTTCAGCCCTCGAGCAGCAGCAGGCGCACCAGCATGCCCAGCACCAGAGTGCTGGAAACGCTTAGCAGGGTGCCGAGCAGTACGTACTCGGTGAGCTTGCGGTCGCGGGAGTCGCGCAGGTCGCCGAAGCGCAGCACTGACTTGGCGGCGAGCAGGAAGCCGACCGCGGTGAGCTGGTCCAGCAGCACCAGGGTCAGCACCAGCAGCCGTTCCAGCACGCCGATGCGTGCCCCGGCGCTGGCCAGGGTGCCGGTCTCCTCGAGCTGCGCGCTCCAGCGCTGCATGATCAGGGCGATGGCAATCGACAGCGGGCGTGTCACCAGCAGGTAGGCGGCGGCGACTCCCAGCACTCCCGGCGAGATGAGCCAGGCGGCGAGCTCCCGCAGCGGGGCCAGGCTGGCGAGCCAGGCCAGCCAGAGCCCCAGCAGTACCAGCAGGTGAGCGGCCTGGTCGAGCAGGAACCAGCGCAGTTCGCCGGCCGGCAGCCGGGCCTTGGTCAGGTCGATCAGCCAATGGCTGGCGGCGACCGTCAGGGCGCCCAGCAACACCGCGGCCAGGCCCCGGGGGATGGCCGCGGTTGCCACCAGCAGCACGCCTGCGGCGAGCAGGCCATGCAGGCTGGCATGCTGGAGCAGGCGCGGGGAACGGTGGCGCAGGCGATAGCGCTCTTCCACCCAGGCGAGCGGCTGCAGCAGGAAGTCGCCGACCAGATGGCCCAGCATCAACCCCATGAGCAGCGAGAGGGCATCGGCATTCATGACGTGCCCTCCTCGTCGGCGAGACGCTGATTCAGGTAGTCGAGAGTATCGTCAAGCAGGGCCCAGCGCGCGGCGCGCAAGCGCTTGTGAACGCTGGGTTGGCGGATGCCCAGTTGTTCGGCCAGGGCCTGCTGGGAGGCGTCGTGGCGCAGGCTCAGGCCGACGACTTCGGCAGAGTAGGGCGACCAGCCATCGAGCAGGTCGTCGACGAAGCGCACCAGCAGGGCGAGGCCGGGATCCTCGGGCGCACCCAGCCGGGTCAGCGACAGGTGGGCACTTCCATTGGCCAGGGTATCCAGGGCACGTCCCGAGGCCACGAAGGTAGCGCCGTCGCCTTCCGCGATGTCTCCCTCCGCCGGCCCGACCGCCACGGCGATACGGGCATCCCAACGCTGGTCGGGCTCGGAGTGCTCGATCAGCGACGCCCTCAGGGCCACTGCGGCTTCCATGGCCGCTGCTGCCCGGGGCAGGGCGAGCTGGAAGCCGTCGCCGCGGAAGCGTTCGCCGTGGCCGCCATGGCGGGAGGCCAGTTCGCCCAGGCGGTCATCCAGCAGTTGATAGAGGCGAGGTCGGTCGTCGATCTTGCGCGAGTCGATCACGTCGCCTGTCAGGACGGCGATGCGCCGTGGCATGGCTCTTCCTCCCGGAGTGTGTCTCGAGTATAGCCCTAAAGGGCTATTCATCAACCTAATAGCCTTAAAAGGTTATAATGGCAATAAATAGCCCATGAGGACTATAAATGCCTAGCGAGCCAGTTCCCGCATGGCGCTCTCCAGCCCTTCCAGCGTCATGGGGAACATGCGGTCGTCGATCAACTGGCGGATCAGCGTCGTGGAGTGCGTATAGTCCCAGGCGCGCGGCGGCATGGGGTTGAGCCAGGCCAGGCGCGGGAACGTGTCGACCAGTCGCTTGAGCCAGACCGCCCCGGGTTCGTCGTTGAGGTGCTCGACGCTGCCGCCGGGGTGGGTGATCTCGTAGGGCGACATGGCGGCGTCGCCGACGATCACCACCTGGTAGCCGTCGCCATAGGTGTGCAGCACGTCCTGGGTGGGGATGCGCTCCTCGAAGCGCCGTGCATTGCTGCGCCACAGCCCCTCATAGACGCAGTTGTGGAAGTAGTAAGGCTCCAGGTGCTTGAACTCCGAGCGTGCCGCCGAGAACAACTCTTCGCAGGTGCGAATGTGGTCGTCCATGGAGCCGCCCACATCGAGCAGCAGCAGCACCTTCACCGCGTTGTGGCGCTCGGGGCGCATCTGCACGTTGAGCAGGCCGCCGTCGCGGGCCGTCTCGCGAATGGTGGCGTCCACATCGAATTCCTCCGGCGCCCCCTGGCGGGCGAACTTCCTGAGTCGGCGCAGCGCCATCTTGATGTTGCGCGTGCCCAGTTCCAGGGAGTCGTCGTAGTCGCGGAAGCGCCGCTCGTCCCATACCTTCACAGCGCGGCGATGGCGTGAGCCGTCCTGGCCGATGCGTATGCCCTCGGGGTTGTAGCCATAGGCGCCGAAGGGGCTGGTACCACCGGTGCCGATCCACTTGTTGCCGCCGGCGTGGCGCTCCTTCTGCTCTTCCAGGCGCTGCTTGAAGGTCTCGATCAACTGCTCCAACCCGCCCAGAGACGCGATCTGGGCCTTCTCTTCCTCGGAGAGCTGCTTCTCGAACTCGCGGCGCAGCCAGTCGTCGGGAATCAGCGCCTCGATGGCGGCGTCCATGTCCTCCAGCCCCTCGAACCAGGCGGCGAAGGCGCGATCGAAGCGGTCGAAGTGGCGCTCGTCCTTGACCATCACGGTGCGGGCGATCCGATAGAAGGCCTCCATGTCGGCGAACACCACGCCGCGCTCCACCACCGCGTGGAGGTCGAGCAGCTCGCGCAGCGATACCGGGACGCCGTGGCGCTTGAGGGTCTCGAACAGGCCAATGAACATCCGTCAGCGCCTCTGGTAGCCCTGGCGGCGCATCATGAACGCCAGCCGTTCCAGTAACTGTGTATCCTGTTCATTTTTCACCAGGGCCCCGGCCAGCGGCGGGAGCGCCTTCGCCGGGTCGCGGTGATAGAGCGATTCCTTGGCCAGCTCATCACCCATCAGCAGCTTCAGCCAGTCCACCAGCTCGGAGGTAGAGGGCTTCTTCTTGAGGCCCGGCGCCTGGCGCAGGTCGAAGAATACCTCCAGTGCCTCGCCGACAAGTCTCGGGGCAACCTCCGGGAAGTGCACATCGACGATCGCCTGCATGGTCTCGCGGTCGGGGAACTCGATGTAGTGAAAGAAGCAGCGCCGCAGGAAGGCGTCGGGCAGCTCCTTCTCGTTGTTGGAAGTGATGACGATGATCGGGCGGTGGCGGGCGCGAATGGTCTCGCCGGTCTCGTAGACATGGAACTCCATGCGATCCAGCTCCTGGAGCAGATCGTTGGGGAACTCGATGTCCGCCTTGTCGATCTCGTCGATCAGCAGCACCACCCGCTGGTCTGCGGTGAAGGCCTCCCACAGCTTGCCGGGTCTGATGTAGTGGGCGACGTTCTCCACGCCCTCGACACCCAGTTGGGAGTCGCGCAGGCGGCTTACCGCGTCATACTCGTAGAGCCCCTGGGCGGCCTTGGTGGAGGACTTGATATGCCAGGTAAGTAGTGGCGTGCCCAGCGAGGCCGCCAGCTCCTCGGCGAGCAGGGTCTTGCCGGTGCCGGGCTCGCCCTTGATCAGCAGCGGTCGCTCCAGGGTCACGGCGGCATTCACTGCCTGTTTCAGGGCCTCGGTGGCTACGTAGGTGGACGTGGAAGTAAATGCCATGGGGCTTGCCTCGGCTGGGGAAGCACTGCACAAATGTCTGCACGGGCGAATCGCTTCGTTGCGCGCTGCTCGACATCCTCACCTGGTACCGCATAGGCTCCGGCGTCTGCGCTGCGGGCGCCTTGCGCTTCATCCCGCTCGACTATTTGTTCAGCGTTTCCCTGAATCGTCGGGAAAGGTTCGTAATCAAACGAGTGTACGAAAGGGCACGGGAGGCGACAAATCCTGCCGCCATCTCAGTCGGCGTAGATCATCCGGCGCGTCATGCCGCCGTCCACCACCAGGTTCTGGCCGGTGATGAAGCCCGCCTGGTCGGAGAGCAGGAAGGCCGCCATGGCGGCGATATCCTCGGGGTGACCGACGCGTCCGACCGGGTGCTGGTCACGGTCGATATCGCGATGTCCCACCGGCGCGCGGCGTGACGCCTTCTGCCAGTCGCCGACCTCGATCCACCCCGGGCTGATGGCGTTGACGCGAATCTCGGGGCCGAGGCTGACCGCCAGGGCATGGGTGAGCGCCACCACGCCGCCCTTGCTGGCGGCATAGGCCTCGGTATCGGGTTCCGACTGCAGGGCCCGGGTGGAGGCCATCAGCACCATGGCGCCGCGGCTCTCGCGCAGGCGGGGGGCGGCGTGCTTGGCGCAGAGCATCGCTCCGGTGAGATGGGTGTCCAGGTAGGCCCGCCAGGTGGCAAGCGGAAGCGACTCCACCGGGCCCTGGAAGGGGTCGGCCAGGCCGGCATTGTGGATCACCCCGTCGAGCCGGCCGAAGCGTGCCACCGTCGCCTCGAGGCTCTCCGCGACCTGGGCCTCGTCGCGCACGTCCGAGACCATGGCCAGCAGGCGCTCCGCCTGGCCGAGGTGTTCGCGGGACTCGGCCAGCGCCTCGGCGTCGATATCGGTAAGGGCCACGCAATCGCCGTGGGCCAGCAGGTGCTTGGCGATGCCCAGGCCGATACCCTGGGCGCCGCCGGTGAGGTAG